>NZ_JAGWCW010000012.1:0-117240 GCF_020657835.1 Clostridioides sp. ZZV14-6387 | reverse complement strand
GCCACAAGATATATTATTTATATCTTGTGGCAAATCTAAAATTCTAAAAATATTTTTTATTATTATTTAGATATTATTTCTTTTATTTGGCGTACTCTATAGCTCTTGTTTCTCTTATTATACTTACTTTTATTTGTCCAGGATACTCAAGTTCATCTTCTATTTTCTTAGTCATATCTCTAGCTAATAAGTGTATCTCTTCATCATTTATAGCCTCTGGTTTTACCATTATTCTGATTTCTCTACCAGCTTGTATAGCAAATGATTTTTCTACACCTTCATATGAATTAGCTATTTCTTCTAGCTTTTCAAGTCTCTTGATATAAGCTTCTAAAGTTTCTCTTCTAGCACCAGGTCTAGCAGCTGATATTGCATCTGCTGCTGTAACTAATACAGCTTCTACAGTTTGAGGTTCGTAATCTCCATGATGAGTGCTCATTGCATGTATAACTTCTTTAGATTCTTTATAACGTCTAAGTAAATCCATACCTATTTCAACATGCGTACCTTCCATCTCATGGTCTACAGCCTTACCTATATCATGTAGTAAACCTGCTCTTTTTGCTAATCTAATATCTGCTCCTATTTCAGCAGCCATTATACCAGCTATATGAGCAACTTCTATAGAGTGTTTAAGGACATTTTGTCCATAACTAGTTCTATAGTTAAGTCTACCTAATAATCTTATTAGTTCTGGATGAATTCCATGTACACTAGTTTCAAATGCAGCTTGTTCACCATATTCTTTTATAATATTGTCAACTTCTTTTCTTGCCTTTTCAACCATTTCTTCAATTCTAGCTGGATGTATTCTTCCATCTGCTATTAGTTTTTCTAGAGCAATTCTTGCAATTTCTCTTCTTATTGGATCAAATCCTGATAAAATTACAGCTTCTGGAGTGTCATCTATTATAAGGTCTATACCTGTTAAAGTTTCTAAAGTCCTTATATTTCTACCTTCTCTACCGATTATTCTACCTTTCATTTCATCATTAGGTAAGTTTACTACTGTTACAGTAGTTTCTGCTACGTGATCTGCTGCACATTTTTGAATTGCATATCCTATAATTTCTCTTGATTTCTTATCAGCTTCTTCTTTAGCTTGACTTTCTATCTCTTTTATCATTATAGACATTTCACGTCTTACATCTCTCTCTGCATTTGTTAAAATTATTTCTTTAGCTTTATCAGAAGTAATTCCTGATATACTTTCTAATTTTTCCAATTGCTGAGATTTAATTACTTCAACCTCTTCTTCTTTCTTTTCAACTACCTTTAGTTTTTCGCTTAGATTTAATTCTTTAGATTCTAAATTTTGTAATTTTCTATCTAAGACTTCTTCTTTTTGTACTACTCTTTTTTCATATTTTTGTACTTCTGTTCTTCTTTCTCTGTTTTCTCTTTCAGCTTCTGTTCTCCACTTATGGATCTCTTCTTTAGCTTCTAATAATTTTTCTTTTTGTACTGTTTCTGAGTCGTGGTGTGCTTTATCTATTATTTCTTTGGCCAAGTTTTCAGCTTGTCCAAGTTTTGCTTCAGATATATTTTTTCTAACAAAATATCCAGCTATAATACCAACAGCTGCACCTATTACAATCATTACTACACTATCTATGACATCCACCTCCTTCGTTAATAATCCCAAAATGTCATCACTATGATTAAAAAATATTCCTAATAATTAAAATTAAATTTAGATATTTTATCCTCACTTAATTTTATAATTTTTTCAACATTGTGTCAAGCTAATAGGGAGCGTGGCATGTCTTTAATTACTAGTTATTTTTTTGTATTTTTACTTCTTCTTCTACAATTTCTTTTGATACTGGGTTACTTGATTCTTCACTTTCTCCAGTTAAGTTGTAAAATGCTCTAACTTTCTCGTCTATTTCATTAGTTAAATCCAAATTATCTTCCAAGAATTTTTTAACATTTTCTCTTCCTTGTCCAAGTTTAGTATCATTGTAACTATACCATGAACCTGATTTTTTAACTATATCTACGTCAGCAGCTATATCTAAAAGGTCTCCAATTTTTGAAATACCCTCTCCATACATTATATCAAATTCAGCTTGTTTAAATGGTGGTGCTACTTTGTTCTTAACAACTTTAACTCTCGTTCTACTTCCTATGACTTTATCACCTTGTTTTATTGTATCTATTTTTCTAACATCCAGTCTAACTGATGAATAAAACTTTAGTGCACGTCCTCCAGTAGTAGTTTCTGGATTTCCAAACATTATTCCTACTTTCTCTCTTAACTGGTTTATAAATATAGCAACACAATTTGATTTTTTAATTGAACCAGTTAATTTTCTAAGTGCTTGAGACATAAGTCTTGCTTGTAAACCTACATGAGAATCACCCATATCTCCATCTATTTCAGCTTTTGGAACTAATGCCGCTACTGAGTCTATTACTATTATATCTATCGCTCCACTTCTTATTAATGCCTCTGCTATTTCTAAAGCTTGTTCACCTGTATCTGGTTGAGATATTATTAGGTTATCAACATCCACGCCCAATGCTTTTGCATATACTGGGTCAAGTGCATGTTCTGCATCTATAAATGCAGCTATTCCTCCCTCTTTTTGAGCTGATGCTACACAACTAAGCGCAACAGTAGTTTTACCAGAAGATTCTGGTCCATATACTTCAACTATTCTCCCTCTAGGTAGACCTCCTATACCAATTGCTATATCTAAACCAATTGCTCCTGTTGATATAACATCTATAGACATAGACGTTGCTTCTCCTAATTTCATTACTGAACCTTTACCAAAATCTTTTTCAATTTTACCTAAAGCTTCATTCAACGCTTTTAACTTTTCTTGATCTACACTCATCTCTATACCATCCCTTCATTTATCTACAAACATTTGTTCTCTTGTTATATATTAATTATATAACATAAATCAAACCTAGTCAATTTAAAAACGCTACTAATGATTATATTTTTATTCATTACTTTTTATTTATAAACCATTATTAATAATTATATACACAAAAGAAAATATTCTTAAAATGAAAAGAGGTATACTATAATAGTATACCCTTTTTTACATTTTTAAAATTTTTAGTTGTTATTTTTTATTAATTAATCAATTATTTTTTCTTTATAAGTCATTTTTACTTAGAAGACATAAAAAGCTCTTTATTTTTATATAGGTATTCCCACCCTGAATATAAAGTAAGTAATGTCGCTATAAGTATAAGAATTCCACCCACATTTAAGATTAATCCACTCTCAAACTGAGCTCCTATCAATAAAAATACTATTGACACCATCTGAGTTATAGTTTTAAGTTTTCCACTGTTACCAGCTGCTATTACTTTACCATCTGCAGCTGCTATAGCTCTTAATATACTTACAGTAAGCTCTCTAGCTACTATTATAATTACCATCCAACTACTTACAAGATGGTCTTCTATCATACATGTAAGTGCAGAAATTACTAATAGCTTATCTGCTAATGGGTCCATAAACTTTCCAAAGTCAGTAACCAAGTTGTATTTTCTAGCTATTTTTCCGTCTAATGCGTCAGTAATTGAAGCTATTATAAAAATAATACAAGCTATTAAAAACTTATTTGGTACATTGAGTAACATAATTAAAACAAATACTGGTATTAAAAAGATTCTAAACAAAGTTAATTTGTTAGGCAAGTTCATATAATACATCTCCCATTAAATCGTATTCCATTGCATCATTTATTTGAACACTTACGAATTCTCCTACTTCAAGATTGTCCACACTTTTTACATATACTATACTGTCAATTTCTTCCGCATCACCTTGTGTTCTTCCTGTATATACATTATCTTCTATCTGCTCTTCTATTAAAACATCATATATCTTTCCTATTTTTTTATCATTAAGTTCTTCAGATATTTTTTGTTGAATCATCATTAAAGTATCTCTTCTTTGTATTTTTATTTCCTCATCTATATGATTAGGTAATCTATCTGCTGGTGTATCTTCTTCTCTTGAATATGCAAATGCACCAAGTCTATCAAACTTAACTTCTTTTACAAAATCCACAAGTTGTTTAAAATCATCTTCTGTTTCACCAGGAAATCCTACTATTATTGTAGTTCTAAGTATTGCATCTGGTATATTACTTCTTATAAGATTTATTTTATTTAATATATCTTCTTTACTAGTTTTTCTATTCATTAATTTTAAAATATTATTACTTGCATGTTGAATTGGCATGTCAAAGTAACTACATATATTATCGTGTTTTTTTATAACTTGTACCAATTCTTCTGTTATAGATTCTGGATATGAATACATAACTCTTATCCACTTAAATCCATCTATCTTTGCAAGTTCTTCTAAAAGTTCTGGCAATTTTTCTTTTCCATACAAATCAAAACCATATTTGGTTGTATCTTGTGCTATAACTACAAGTTCTTTTACTCCAGATTCAGCTAGTTTATTGGCTTCTTTAATTATATCTTCAAATTTTCTACTTCTATATTTACCTCTTAATTTTGGTATTATACAATAAGTACAATTATTAGAACATCCTTCTCCGATTTTTAAATATGCCATATAACTAGGTGTAGATAGGTATCTTGGTAAATCTTCATTAAACACAAACTCTATATCATCAAGACTTACAATTTGATGTTTTTCACTTAATTCTTTAAGTATCTCATCTATGTTTTGATAGCTCCCTGTACCTACTATAGCATCTATTTCTGGAATTTCAGCTTTTAATTCTTCAGAATATCTTTGTGCCAAACACCCTGTTACTATCAACAACTTTAAGTTACCAGTTTGTTTTAATTCTGCAAATTCTATTATTGTATCTATTGATTCTTGTTTAGCCGATTCTATAAATCCACATGTGTTTACTATAATTACATCAGCTTCTTCAAAATCTCCAATTAATTTATAGCCTTTTTTATTTAAAATTCCCATCATTATTTCTGCATCCACTAAATTTTTTGAGCATCCTAATGATTCCAATGCTATTTTTAACATTCCTTCTCTCCTTCCAATATGCTCTCATATAGGTCCATAACATCTTCTAAAGCTTTTTGTGTATCATTAAAGTTTATAACTTTATCGTACTTATACTTCTCTACTGAATGCATATAAAGTGGGTCGTAGTATTCTAAAAGATATCTTTCTACAAGCTCTTTATATTTACCTGATTCTAATAACTCAATATAGCCATCTACTACTTTATTACCCAATCTTTTTCTAAATTTATTTATACATTCTTTTAAGACATCTATATTATCTTTATCATAAATATAGTCTCTACAAAGTCTATTAACTCTATTTTCAATATTACATTCTAATAGTATATGATGTCCTTCTCGTATCATAGCATCAAAAATCTCATTTGGAACTGTAACGCTTCCAACTCGTTTACTTTCACTTTCAACAAATATATAGTCCTCCTTTGAGAAAAATATACTTTCAAATAACTTAGTTTCAAAATTCTTTTGAGATGGTGGTTTTTTATCAAATGTTATAAAACCAAAAGTAGAACCACTATTTTTAGCTATACCTTCCAAATCCAATACATCTATTCCTTTTTCCACTAATAGATGTAATAAGTCAGTCTTTCCTACTCCAGTCAATCCATGAACAGATACAAAGTTTTTTGTATCCATTACATTTCTTAAATATTCTAAAACAAAGTTTCTATATGACTTATATCCACCTTCAAGTTGATATACATTTACACCTAATGATGATAATACATTTACTATACTTCCACTTCTCATTCCACCTCTTGCACAATATATAACAATATTATCATAATTTGTTGCAAGATTTGCTGCTTGTAGATACATATCTTTTAACTTATACGAGACATAGTCAAAACCCTTTTGTATTGCTTCATGTTTTCCTTGCATTTTGTAGATTGTTCCAACTTCATTATGCTCATTATTTTTAAAAATAGGCATATTAATCGCATTTAATATATGGTCTTCTTCATATTCACCTTCTGTTCTTACATCTACAAATATTACTTTCTCTAGCTTAAGTGCTTCTTCTATTTTTATAACTGACAATTCTATTCACCTTCTAAATTCTGCAAATCTTGTTTGCTTATTAATACCTTTCTCGGTTTACTTCCCTCACTAGCTCCAATTATGCCTCTTTCCTCCATAGAATCTATAAGTCTAGCTGCTCTATTAAATCCTATTTTAAATCTTCTTTGTAACATAGAAGCAGATGCTTGACCACTCTCCACTACAAATTCTATTGCTTCACTCAAGAATTCATCTTCATCACTACTCTTTGAAGTATTAACCTTAGATATAGTTTCAATTATATCTTCTTCGTATTTTATTCCATCTTTAACCTGACTCTTTACAAAATCAATTACTTTTTCTGACTCGCTCTCTGATATGAATGCACCTTGAAGTCTAACTGGCTTTGCTGCACCAAGTGGGTAAAATAACATATCTCCCTTACCTAGAAGCTTTTCTGCACCACCCATATCAAGTATTGTTCTCGAATCAGTTTGAGATGATACTGCAAATGCTATTCTAGATGGTATATTAGCTTTTATAACCCCTGTTATAACATCAACAGAAGGTCTTTGAGTTGCTACAATCAAGTGCATTCCAGCAGCTCTTGCCATTTGAGCTAGTCTACAAATATAGTCCTCTACATCATTTGCACTTGCCATCATTAAGTCTGCCAGCTCGTCTATTATTATTACTATTTTAGGTAATTTTTCTTCAGATTTCTCATTATAACTTGTTACGTCTTTTACTTGAGCATCTGCAAAGAGTTTATATCTTCTATTCATCTCAGTAACTGCCCAGTTCAAGGCATTAGCAGCTTTTTTAGGGTCAGTAACTACTGGTATTAATAGATGTGGTATCCCATTATAATTTGCAAGCTCAACTACTTTTGGGTCTATTAATAGTAGCTTTACTTCATCAGGATTTGCCTTATATAATATACTACTTATTAATGTGTTTACACATACACTCTTTCCTGAACCTGTAGAACCAGCTATTAGTAAGTGTGGCATCTTACCTATATCTCCAATTATAATTTTACCTGCAACATCTTTTCCAAGCCCCATTGCAAGAGGAGAATTAAAATTATTGAATTCTTCGCTTTCTAGAACTTCTCTTACTCCAACCATTTGAGCTTCTTCATTTGGAACTTCTATTCCAATTGCACTTTTCCCAGGAATTGGTGCTTCAATTCTTATACTTTTAGCTGCTAAGCTTAGAGCTATGTCATCTGTTAAATTTACAATTTTACTTACTTTGACTCCTGGACTTGGCTGTATCTCATATCTAGTTATAGTAGGTCCAACTGTAACTTGATTAATTTTCGCTTCTACTCCAAAATCTGATAATGTTTTTTCTAAAAGAGAAGCATTTTTTAACACTTTCTTTTTACCATTTTCATCAGATTTCTTATTTACTTTATTTAAGAGTTCAATGCTAGGCTTCTTATAGTTTGAATAATCTTCATTAACTGATTCTGCTATGATACTCATAGGTTGAGTTTTTTCTATATTTAAGTTAGGTTTGTTTATATCAACTTTTTTTTCTGGTTTAATATCTACAACTGAATTTTCATTTGTAGCTTTTTGTAATTCCTTTAAAACATCTAACTCTGGCATACTCTGAGTTCCTTCTAATATTTCTAAATACTCATCTTCTGCTTTATTAAATCCAACTATTTTAATAGTCTTATCATCTACACCATCACCATTTTCTTCTTCAAAATATTCCTCTTCTTCATCCTCATCATTACGACCTTTTGACATTAACCCTTTAAAGAAACCTGGTTTCTTGTTTATAGTGGTTTCATCTACTTCATCAGTCATCATATCTATTGCAGATTTCTTCATATTTGCAATTTTATCTTTAAACGTTAAATTACTGTCTTTTGATGCTTTAGATTTTGATTTTGCATTTGATACCAAATCTTTTATAGAAATATTAAATATAAACATGATAGAAAGTATAAGAGCAAATACACTTATTAACCATCCACCTGCTATACCAAATATTTTACTCATATAATATGCAATAGTAGTTGCTATCAAACCACTACCTTGTCCACTCACACCCATTTTCATAACATCATCAAACATGTTACCTTTTAGTGGACTATCTACAGGAAGAGTTCCTGCATTTAATAATCCATAAAATACAAAGATAAATAAAATAATTATGTAGTATAATTTAGTCTTTCTTAGCCTATATATATATTCATTTCCATCAAAAAATCCTAAAAGTCCTGTTATAATTACTATAAATGGTATTGCTATGGAAAGCCCCCCAAATAGTCCTTTAAAAAGATTCTGCATTAACACAGGTACCCATCCCATAGAGTTAGAATTTAAACTATATAATAAAAATACACCTATAAATATCGTTATTAAATTATGATATTCTGCGTTAAAACTTAAGGTATTTACCTTCTTTTTTTTCTTCTTTTTCGTGGCCATTAATATCACTCCTTATTTTTAGCAAGTTTTACCCCTTCACAGCAAAAAGTGCTAATGCCTTAACACTAACACTCCTACTTTATTACATCATTATATCATAAATTTTATTATTTAAACAAATTTTAATCATTATTTTTTTCTTCATCAGATTCTTTTATAAGCTCTTTTAGTTTTTTAAGAGCTTCCTTTAGTCCTCCAACTTCATCTATAAGCCCATAATCTACAGCTTCTTTTCCTATCAATACACTACCAACATCACTTACAAGCTCATCTTTTTCATGCATAAGTTTCTCAAGTACATCTTTTTTGATATTTGATGTTCTTATTATAAACTGAATTATTCTATCTTGCATCTTTTTAAAATACTCAAAAGTTTCATTTATACCAATCACAAGACCAGTAGTTCTCACAGGATGTATAATCATAGTTGCTGTTGGTGCTATAAATGAGTAATCTCCTGCTGTAGCAAGAGGAACTCCTATACTATGACTTCCTCCTAAAACAAGAGTAACCACTTTCTTAGATGTACTGTTTAAGAGTTCTGCAATAGCTAGACCTGCCTCAATATCTCCTCCAACAGTGTTTAAAACAACTAACACACCTTTAACCTCATTACTCTCCTCAATTGAATATAACATTGGAATTATATGTTCATATTTTGTGGCTTTTTTTTGAGGATTTCCTATAAAATGACCTTCAATTTCTCCAATTATTGTCAGACACTGAGTATCCTTAGGAGGCTGAGGTGGCATTTCATTAGTACCAAATTGCTTTATACACTCTCTTTCTTCACAACTAGATTCTCTTCTACAACTATCTTTATCAAATGGTTCATTGTCTTCTCTATAATCTTTCATAAAAAAACTCCTATCAAAATCATATTTAACTTAGTTTTACCAAATAAATCAAATATATTAAGATATACGTAAAATTATTAAAATTTGAATAAAAATAGTTGTATTATAGTGTTTATTTTACATAAAATTGTTGGTGTATTGCATGTACTGCTGTGTGCATATCTTCTTCACTAACTAAACAAGATATAGTCATGTTTGAGTCTGATGTTTGTAAAAGAGATACTCCTGCCTTTGATAATCCTCTAACTACCTTTGACATGATACCAGACATTTCATCTGCAATTCTTGAACATATCAATGTTACTTTGGCACAATCTCTATTTACTTCATAATCCAATTCAAATTTATCTAGTATTTCCTTTAAAGCTTTTATATCAGCATCTTCAATAACAAATGCTTTTTCTGATATAAAGAAGTTTATCATATCTATAGTTATAAGTTTATCTTCTATCTCATTTAATACTTCTGTAAACACTTCTTCTGCTGATTTAATCTTAACTTGGGCTACACTATCTTTGTTTGCAACAGCAACATTAAAGTCTTTTTCTTGTTCATATTCTATATTTTCTTCTAAGTGTCTACATAAAGAACCTATTTTTGTACCTTCAAAAGTTGGGTTCATTGTATTTTTTATAGCTAAAGTTATATTGCCACTTTTAGCTAATTGTACTGCTCTTGGGTGTATTACCTTTGCACCTTTATCAGCCATTTGGAATACTTCTTCATAATCTATAAAACTTAATACTTTAGCATTTGGTTCTACTCTAGGGTCTGCTGTCATTATACCATCTACATCAGTGTAAATTTCAACTGTTTCACATTCTAAAGCTTTCCCAATAGCAACTGCTGATGTATCACTTCCTCCTCTTCCAAGGGTAGTTATTTCTCCATCATCTGTTACACCTTGGAATCCAGCTATAACTACAACTTTGCCATTGTCTAAAGCTCTTTTTACCTTTTTAGGATTTATATACTTTATTTTTGCATTAGAATATTCATCACTTGTAATTATACCTGCTTGTTGACCAGTAAAGAAAACAGATTCTATACCTTGTGCATTCAATAAGTTAGCAAGAATTGTTCCTGATATTATTTCACCACAAGACATTATTAAATCAAGTTCTCTCTTATTTGGTTCGTCATTTACTGCACTACACAAATTTATAAGTGTATCTGTTGCATATGGAGCTCCTTTTCTACCCATTGCTGAAACTACTAGTACTAATTGTAATTCTTCATCATTCTCTTTGTATGCTTTTACTATCTTACATACTTCATTCATTTTTTCATATGATTCTACTGATGTCCCACCAAACTTTTGCACTAAAATACTCATTTTTTCCTCCTAAATATATCCCTCATATTCTATAATTATCATGTCATTACCTATTTTTTTCACATTTCTCCATGGTACTTCTAAAAATGACTTATCTTTTCTTCTGGCAAAAAAACCTTTTTCTTTTGGAATTAAAAGCGCTAATATACCGCCTGTAGTTTCATCTAATATAAGGTCACATTCTCCAATGACCCCCAATCTTTCTCCTGTGACCAAGTTAACTATTTCCTTACCTGCTATTTCAGATAAATTCATATTTTTATACCTCCAGAGATTTACTTTTTAAGATATTAATCCAGATGTAGAATCTTTTCTACATCTCTTCCAACTATACATGTACCAATATTTTCGATATTGAATACCTTATCAACAACTTTTTTTACTGAATTAATATCAACATTATTTATACATTCAAGTATTTCATCTGTAGTTTTTACTTTTTTGCTAAGTAACATAGATTTACCAGTAGACATCATTCTACTGCTAGTACTTTCTAAATCCAATATATAATTGCCTTTTAATTGCTCCTTACTTTCAAATATTTCTTTTTCTGTAAGATAGTTTTTCCTTATATTTTCAATTTCTTTCTTTATTAAATTATAAACATCTGGCAAGTTTTCTGTACTCATACTTGCAAATATGCCTAATTCACCACACTTTCTGTACAATGTCTGTGATGAGTATATAGAATATACTAAACCTTTTTCCTCCCTTATTTTCTGAAAAAGTCTTGAGCTTATACTTCCACCAAAAATATTATTCACTACTGCCATTGAATACACTTCATCATCATTTTCAAATGGAATACCTTTTAGGCACATAGCTAAGTTTACCTGTTCAGTATCTTTGTTTTTTGATATAAAGCAAGGATTAAATTTAGCCTCACTTATTTCTATATTCAACCTTTTCTTTTCCCAGTGTCCAAATTTCGATTTGATTTTTTCTACCATATCATCAAAATTAAAGTTTCCAGCTATAGAAATAACAGCATTATTTGGAATATAATACTTGTTTAGGTATTCTAACATAGACTCCCTAGTTATATTATATAGAGAATCTTTTGTACCAATTATATTCATTCCTAAACCATCATTAGCATATATATTTTCTACTAACAAATCATAAGATAAGTCATCTGGAGAATCTTCATACATCTTAAGTTCCTCCAATATTATAAGTCTTTCCTTATCTATATCATTTTTATCAAATCTAGAGTTTAGTATCATATCACTTAATACATCGATTCCTGTATCTATATGCTCATCTATTAATTTTACATAATAACATGTACATTCTTTACTTGTAAATGCATTTATTTGCCCACCTAAATTGTCTATTGAGTTAGCAATCTCTTTTGATGTTCTATTTTTGGTTCCTTTAAACATCATATGCTCTATAAAATGAGAAGTTCCACTCACCTGTTCTTCCTCTATTCTAGAACCTGCATTTATCCAAATACCTAATGTTATTGACTTTAGATATGGTATTTCTTCACCAATTATTGTAAGCCCATTTTCCAGTATTTTTGTCTTATACATTACATTCTCCTAAAAATTTATTCTTTGTTTTATATTGGATTATTGAAAACACTATGTTTTAATTATATTTATTTTTATATGTATTACATTATAAGTCAGTCTTTTAATTAATTCAACTACAACTTATACAATCTTAATCAAATATTTATACTTTGTCTACTTAAACACATCACTGAGTTTACCTGGTTTTAGTCCTTTTTCCCTTACAATTGCTATAATATCATCTATACATTTTGTTGTTGCATCTGTTGGGTGCATTAATATTATACTATTATCTTTAATATCTTTTTTCTTCATTCTATCAATTATTACTTCTGGTTGGTCTTTATATTTCCAGTCTATAGTGTCAGCATCCCATTTTATTGATGTATATCCTAATGCTTTAGCTGCTTTTACTGTCTCTGGACCGAAAGAACCTGATGGTGCTTGAAAAAATTTAGTTTTTTCATTTATTATTTCTTCAATTATTTTTTTAGATGTCTCTATTTGTTCATAATTGTCTTCGTATGATAGTGTTGAATAGTCTAAATGTTTGTATCCATGATTGCCTATTTCATGTCCCTGTTTTTTTATCTTCAATAATTCATCCTTATTCTTTTCTGCCCACTTACCAGTCACATTAAAAGTAATTTTTACATTTTCCTTTTTAAGTGTCTCTAAAATGGATTCTACATACTCTGTTTCCCATCCAAGGTCTATGTTACAAGTTAATGCAACATATCCACTTTTATCTTTTGTACCTCTTTCATATGGTAAATCTACCCCATTAAAGAAGTTGAATACTGGTTTATTATTGAACATTTTTAATACCATTACTCCTCCTGATAACCCCAATAATAAAACTAAAATCAGTATTATTATTTTCTTGAGTTTACTCTTGTTAAGTACCATCATTATCATTAAAACTCCCCCTAATTATGTACAAATTGTTTCTTATTTAATACTATTAAAAGAAAGCTTTATTTATGCACTAAATATAATGTAAATACTTTTTTAAATGTCAATATAATTTGTATCATTTAAGAAGATATATATTTACAATAAAAAAAGCAAAATCATAAGATTTTGCCTTTAATTATTTATTATATTATTTATTTTTATGTTCTGGTTTTGGTAAAAGAACTTTTCTTGATAAATTAACTCTTCCTTTTTCATCTATTTCTGTAACTTTAACTTCAACTTCATCTCCTATATTTAATACATCTTCAACTTTAGCAACTCTTTCATGAGCTATATGAGATATATGAAGTAATCCTTCTTTTCCTGGAAGTATTTCAATAAATGCTCCAAAGTTCATTATTCTACTTACTTTACCTTTATAAGTCTTTCCTACTTCTGGCTCGATTACTATGTTATTTATAAGCTCTTGAGCTTTCTTAATCATATCAATCTCAATACCTGATATAAATACTTCTCCAGTTTGTTCGATATCTATTTTAACTCCAGTTTCATCTATTATCTTAGTTATAATCTTTCCACCAGGTCCTATTACATCCTTTATTTTATCAGGATTTATTTGCATCTTAACAATCTTAGGTGCATATGGTGAAAGTTCTGGTTTTGGCTGAGATATAGTTTTTCTCATTTCTCCTAATATATGGATTCTACCTTCTTTAGCTTGTTTTAAAGCTCTTTGTAGAATTTCCTTATCTATACCATCTATTTTTATGTCCATTTGTATTGCTGTTATACCATATTCTGTACCAGCCACTTTAAAGTCCATATCTCCTAAATGGTCTTCCATACCTTGTATATCTGAAAGTACTGCAACTTTACCATCATGTTTTATAAGTCCCATAGCTATACCTGCAACCATATCTTTTATAGGTACACCTGCATCAAGTAAAGATAATGTTGAACCACATACACTTGCTTGAGATGTAGAACCATTTGAACTTAATACCTCAGAAACTAATCTAATAGCATAAGGGAAGTCTTCTTGAGATGGTATAACTGGTAATAAAGCTCTTTCTGCTAAAGCACCATGTCCTATTTCTCTTCTTCCTGGTCCTCTTGATGGTCTAGCTTCCCCAACACTATATGCAGGGAAATTATAATGATGCATATATCTCTTATTTTCTTCTTCATCTAATCCATCTAGCTTTTGAACATCTCCTAAAGCACCTAAAGTAGCCACATTAAGTACTTGAGTTTGCCCTCTAGTAAATATAGCTGAACCATGAGCTCTAGGTATCATACCAGTTTCACACCATATAGGTCTTATTTCCTCTAGTTTTCTATTATCTGGTCTTACATTTTCATGTACTATAAGTTTTCTTACTTCTTCTTTTATTATATCTTGTAATACTTCTTCTATATCTCCAATGTAATCTTCAAAATCTTCAAGAGTTTCTTCAAAATGAGCTAAAGTTTCTTCTTTAACTCTATCCATATTTTCCATTCTCTCTAATTTTTCAAAAGTTTGAACTGCTTCTTTCATTTTATCAGTTGCAAATTCACGAACCAATTGAGTTATTTCTTCCCCTGCATGGTACAATTCCACTTCTAATTTTTCTTTCCCAACTTCTGCAACTATACCTTCTATAAACTCAACCACTTTTTTTATTTCTTGATGAGCAAATAAGATAGCTTCTAGCATCACATCATCAGGAACTTCATCTGCTCCAGCTTCAACCATCATTATAGCTTCTTTTGTACCTGAAACAACTAAGTGCATTGAACTTTTTTCTCTTTGTTCTGCATTTGGATTTACAACAAAGGCACCATCTACAAGACCAATACATACTGAACCAGTTGGTCCATTAAATGGTATGTCTGATATAGAAAGGGCTATAGAAGAACCTATCATTGCTACTATGTCTGGTGTGCAATCTTGGTCCACTGATAAAACAGTTGCAACTACCTGAACGTCATTTCTAAATCCTTTTGGGAATAATGGTCTTATTGGTCTGTCTATCAATCTTGATGTAAGTATCGCTTTTTCTGAAGGCTTACCTTCTCTTTTTAAAAATCCTCCTGGTATCTTACCTACAGAGTATAATTTTTCTTCATAATCTACACTTAAAGGAAAAAAGTCTATTCCGTCTCTAGGTTTAGCCGATTTAGTTGTATTTACCATTACCATACTATCACTGTATCTAACTATGCAACTACCACTAGTCATTTCGCAAATTTTTCCTATTTCTACAGAAAGTTCTCTTCCTGCAAAATCCATTTTAAATATTTTATGTTCAAACATTAATGCTTGTCCTCCTCTTATTAAAAACACGTATATCACTCTATTTACTATATTATCAAAAATACTATAAATTAACAATATAAAATTATCTTTGCACATATATGCAAAAAGCTTATATTACTGCTAATTAGAACAACTTATAGCTAATATATCTGGTCCTGTATGAGAGCAAATAGAAACTCCTCCTCGAGTAAATAATACTCTTCTTGCTTTTATTCTTTTGTTTACTTCTTCTTTTAATATTTCACAATCATGTAGATTGTCTCCACAACCGATTGTAACAATTTTTCCTTCTAAAGAACCTTCATTCATTTCTAAAATTATATCAACCAATTTGCTTGCTATATTCTTTACTCCTCTAACCTTATTTACCAACTTAGCTTCCCCATTATCAAAGAAAAATATAGGCTTTATATTTAACATATTTCCTATCAAAGCAGTTGCAACTGGAACTCTTCCACTCTGTTTTAAAAAATCAAGTGTATATGGTGCAAAAAGTAATCTCACACTACTACGAGTATTTTCTAACTCATCTATGATTTCCTCAAATGCTAATCCTTCTTCAAGAAGTTCACATGCTTTTATAATATATTGCCCACTACCAAGAGATAAGTTTCGAGTATCAAATATATGTATTTTTTCATTTCCAGCTACATCATTTTTAGCTATCATAGCACTTTGAAAAGTTCCTGAGGCATTTGATGCTCCTGTCATACAGATTATGTGATAACCCTCTTCTATAAACTTATCAAACACTTCTTTAAATTCCATATATGTAGCTTGCGATGTTTTAGGTATTTGTTTGATTTCTTTTACCTTTTTATAAAACTCTTCTTTATTTATATCTACTCCTTCTATATATTCTCTATCATTAAAAATAACTGTAAGTGGAACTATTTCTATATAATCTTTTTCTGATATTTCATCTGGAATATCACATAAACTATCACATACTAACTTTATTTTCAAAATAATATCCTCCTTATTCCAACTAATTATACTGTTATAAAGTTTCTATATTTATCTTGTCTTTCCTCTTAAATTGATTATGTATTTATATACTTCTCTAATATTCTTACCCAATATTATTCATTTTATAATTTTTTATAATATATAAACTACTTTTATTATTAACTATTTTACTTTATAATGAATTAACTATAAAAAAGCAGGTATACACTATACCTGCTTTTTTATAAAGAATGAAATTACTTTCTTAATCCTAACTTAGCTATTAATGCTCTATATCCTTCAAGATCTTTTTCTTTTAAGTAAGCTAATAAGTTTCTTCTTCTACCAACCATTTTTAATAGTCCTCTTCTTGAATGGTGGTCTTTTTTATGAGTTTTTAAATGTCCATTTAACTCGTTTATTCTAGCTGTTAATAAAGCTATTTGTACTTCTGGAGAACCAGTATCTCCTTCAACTCTTCCAAATTCTTTGATTATTTCTGATTTGTTTATCATTTAGATTACCTCCGTATTTTTTTAGAAACGCCTATTACTAAGCATTGATTGGAGTATTCAAATGCCGAGTAACGGTTATTTTCCTTAATCATTTTATCATACATTACTTGTTTTTGCAAACATAGTTTTCATATACGTAATTTGTGTCATTAAACAATTGATTTTTTAAGTCATCTATTGAATTAAACTTTCTTTCATCCCTTATTCTTTCCAAAAATTCAACAATTATATTTTTACCATAAATATCTCTGTCAAACTCTAAAATATTGGTTTCAATAGATAAAGATTTTCCATTGACTGTTGGATTATAACCTACATTTGTAGCGCCAAAATAAGTCTCATCTCCAATATGTACAATAGAAGCATAAATACCTCTTTTAGGAACGAGCATGTTATTCTTAAGGTCAATATTTGCTGTTGGGAATCCCATAGTTCTTCCAAGGTGTTTAGAATGTATAACACAACCTTCTAACTCGTAATTACGACCTAAATACTCTTTGACATTAGTCATATCACCTTGGGATACTAAACTTCTAATATAAGTACTACTCACTCTTACATCATTTATTTTGATTGGCTTTATTACTTCCACCTCAAAACCATATTCATCTTCTAAGCTTTTTAATAGATTCACATTGCCTTCTTTTGCTCTTGCAAACGTAAAGTCATGTCCAATTACTATTTTTTTGGCTTTTAATTTTTTTACTAGTATCTCATCTACGAAATCCTTTGCAGGTATTTTAGTCATATACTCATCAAATGGTATGATTACAACTATATCTATTCCCAAGTCTTCTAATAATTTTATCTTATCATTGTTACTTATGATATTTTTTGTTGAGTTTGGTCTAAAGTAATTTACAGGATGATTTGCAAATGTAAATACAATACTCTGTATATTTTCTTTTTTTGCATATTCAACTGTTTTTTTTATAAGAACTTGATGTCCTTTGTGCACACCATCAAAGTTTCCTATGGTAATGACACTTTCTTTTATGTTTGCTATTTCTGCTATAGATTTTATAATCACCATAATAAATGTTCCCCGCTAAAATTATAATTTACTCTTAACTTATTCACAAACTATTATAGCATAAGTAAAAGAGATAGACTATAGAAGTTATTATAGTACTATCTCTTTTGGCATTCTTTTAAATACATTAATTATATGAACATCTTATCACTTTTAACACTTATCGTATTATTGTGTTTTGATAATTTTCCTAATCCTAAGAAGTTATCTGTACTATATACTCTTACAAATTCATCATTCTTATTGAGATTATTTTTCAAAAATCTTTTATCATCTATTGAACCACCATTACTATAATATTTTATGGCATTAGGATTTAGTACAATATAATTAAACGAATCTAGTACGTAGTCTATATCGTATAAGTATTTATCTAAAGTTTTATTTTCATAAAATAGTTCTAGTTCTTCTAGTGTTATCGAATTATCTAAATCAAATTTACCAGAAGATGTCCTATTCAAAAATGACATATGTGCTCCACAACCTAGGTATTCTCCTATATCATGACAAATACTTCTTACATAAGTCCCTTTAGAACATTCAACATAAAACATTACCTTGTTACCTTTTATACTGAGTATTTTTATGTCTTTTATATTCACTCTTCTAGTTTTTAAAGTAATTTCAGATTGTCTACCACTTCTTACTAAATCACACATTCTCTTTCCATTTACTTTTAAAGCTGAGTAGATTGGAGGAAGTTGACTTATTTCTCCTCTTTGTGTATCAAAAGCTTTTTCTATATCTTCATTACTCAATTTGAAATTATCAACTTTTTTTAAAATTTCACCTGATGCATCATAAGTATCTGTACTAATACCTAAAGTAAGCTCACATATATATGATTTATCCTTATTTAAAATAACTTCACATACTTTTGTAGCTTTTCCTATACAGATTGGTAAAACACCTGAAGCATCTGGGTCAAGAGTACCTGTATGACCTACTTTTTTTATATTTAAAATTTTTCTCACTCTACTTACAACATCATGAGATGTCATGCCTGTAGGTTTCAATATACTTATAATCTTATTCATTTTTCTGTCACCTTAAATTGATTTTAACACTGCCTCTAATACCATTTTTTTTGCATTATCAATACTATCTTTAATAGTACATCCAGCAGCTCTTACATGACCACCACCACCAAATAACTTGGCTATTTCACTTACATCAACATAATTTTTTGACCTAAAACTTACTTTAATTTCATTTTGTTTTTTCTCTTTAAATAAAATTCCAACCTCAACATCTTTTATGTCTCTTGTATATGTTGTTATTCCATCAACATCGTTGAAACTTGTATTATTTCTATTCAGCATATCTTGAGTCAAAACTATACTAGATACTTTTGATTCAAATATTTCCAAAGATTTCAAGGCTTCTCCTAATAATTTATAATAATCAGAAGAATTACTTTGATATATATTTTGTATTATAGTATTTTTTTGTGCACCTAAAACAAGTAAATTCTTTGCCATTTCAAAGCTACTTGCATGGACATTTGAATATGAGAAGTTTCCAGTATCAGTTACAAGACCTGTATATAAACATGTCGCTATATCTTTATTTATAATCTTAATATCTTTTATTTGCTGGAATCTAATCAATAAATTATAAACTAGTTCACATGTAGAAGATGCATCCTTATCTACATAATTTAAATCTCCATATGAATCATTACTTGCATGATGGTCTATACAGATTAATTTTGATGCATTATTTTTGATTTCATCACTTACACATATTCTTAGTTCATCTCCACAATCAAGTGCTATTAGGGAATACTGATTCATATCAAGTTCATTAGACTTATAAATTTTTACATCTTCAACCAAAAACTTTAAATTTAATGGAGCTTCATCATCAAGTACATAATATACTTTTTTTCCTAAGTTTTTTAGTGTATAATACATCGAAAGTGTAGAACCAATATTATCTCCATCTGGGCTAATATGAGAGGTAACTATAAAATAGTCACCCTCATAAATATAGTTTATAATACTATCAATATTATTCATCATAATTTTCATCCTCATTTTTTTGAGTATTTTTTTCATTAACTCTTTTTATAAGGCTATCCATATACATTCCTTTTTCTATTGAATCATCAATTTTAAACATTATTTCAGGAATATATCTAAGTTTTATATTTTTTCCTACTTCTCTTCTTATATACCCTCCAGCACTTTTAAGTCCTGTTAGTGTAGATTCTTCATCTCCACCTAAAATACTTACATATACATAAGCATATCTTAGGTCATTTGTAACTTCTACATCAGTTACACTCACCATAGATGTTATTCTAGGGTCTTTTACTCCATTTATAAGCATAGTACTTACTACTTTTCTTATTTCTTCTGCTATTCTTCTTGTTCTATTATATGATGCCATACCATCGACCTTCTTTACTAACTGATTTTCTTTGATACGAATTTATAATTTTCTTTCTACTTCTTTAGTTATATAAGCTTCTACTACATCGCCTTCTTTTATATCGTTGTAATTTACAAAACTCATACCACATTCGTATCCAGAATTAACTTCTTTTACATCATCTTTAAATCTCTTAAGTGCTGCAAGCTCACCTTCATGTATTATTATACTATCTCTAACTAATCTTACTTTACAATTTCTAAATATCTTACCATTAGTTACATAACATCCAGCTACTGTTCCAACACCAGATATTTTATATATTTCTCTTATTTCAGCTTTTCCTGTTTCTTCATCAACATATTCAGGGTCTAACATACCAGTCATAGCAGCTTGTATATCTTCTATAGCCTTGTATATTATAGTATATGTTCTTATATCAACATTTTCTTTTTCGCCTAGAGATTCTGCACCTGGAACTGGTCTTACATTGAATCCTATTATTATTGCGTTAGAAGCTGCTGCAAGTAATATATCTGATTCTGTTACAGCTCCAACACCTCCATGTATTACTTTAACTTGAACTTCTTCATTTGATAATTTTTCTAAAGATTGTTTAACTGCCTGTACTGAACCTTGTACATCTGCTTTTATAACTATATTAAGGTCTTTTATAGAACCTTCACTCATTTGACTAAATAAATCATCCAGTGATAATCTTTGAGTTGATTTTAACATTTCATCTCTAACTATTTGCTGTCTTCTTGCTGCTACACTTCTAGCAATCTTGTCAGTTGGAACCTCAACAAATTGGTCTCCACCTTGTGGAACTTCTGATAAACCTAATATCTCAACTGCTGTAGATGGTCCTGCTGTCTTTACTCTTTTACCTTTTGCATTTATCATTGCTCTAACTTTACCACATGCAACACCTGCAACTATTGGGTCACCTACTGTTAAAGTACCACCTTGAACAAGTACTGTTGCAACTGGACCTCTTCCTTTATCAAGCTCAGCTTCTATAACAGTTCCTACTGCTCTTTTATTTGGATTTGCTCTTAATTCTTCCATTTCAGCAACCAATAATACCATTTCTAAAAGTGTATCTATTCCTTCTTTTTTCTTAGCTGATACTGGAACTGCTATTACTTCTCCACCCCAGTCTTCAACTAATAGACCTTGGTCTGCTAATTCTTGTTTTACTTTATCTGGATTTGCACCTGGTTTATCTATTTTATTGATAGCAACTATTAAAGGTACTTCTGCTGCTTTAGCATGGTTTATAGCTTCTACTGTTTGAGGCATTATACCATCGTCTGCTGCAACAACTAATATTGCTATATCTGTAACTTGTGCTCCTCTTGCTCTCATTGATGTGAAAGCCTCATGTCCTGGAGTATCTAAAAATACTATTTTTTGTCCATTAATTTTAACTTCTGAAGCACCTATATGTTGAGTTATTCCTCCTGCTTCACCTGAAATCACATCAGTTTTTCTTATTGCATCTAGTAGAGATGTCTTACCATGGTCAACATGTCCCATAACTGTAACAACTGGTGGTCTAGCCTTTAAATCTTCCTCTTTATCTTCTTCAATTTCCATTAAAGCTTCTATTTCTAAAGCTTCTGTATCATCACTTTCAGCTACTGTTAGTTCAAATCCATAGTCTTGAGCAACTAAAGCGGCAATTTCAAAACTTATCTCTTGATTTATTGTTGCCATAGTTCCCATTTTCATAAGCTTCATAATTACTTCTGATGGAGATTTATCTAACTGTGTTGCTAATGCTTGAACTGTTAGCTTTCCATCTATCTCTATAACATTTTCATTTTCTTTAGATGAAGCTTCTAATAATTCCAATACTAAATCTAATTCTTCACCTTCTAATACTGAATCTTTATCAGCTACATTTATATCTAATTCAGCTAACTTATTCATAAGCTCTTCATTTGATATATTTAATTCTTCTGCTATTTGGTATACTCTTGTTTTTGACACAAGATCACCCCCTATTTTATTTTAAATTTCTATTAGTTCAATTATCTTTTTAGAAAAGTTTTCATCTTTTATTCCTATAACTGCTCTTGGAGATTTTCCTATTGCAAATCCTATTTCCTCTTTTGTTGAAAAAAATAGATATGGAATATTTCTAAAAGTTGATTTATCCTTAAAAAGTTTTTTAGTATTATTTGATGCATCTTCTGCTATTAAAACCAACTTTACTTTTCCTTTTTTTAAATCAAGCAAAGTGGAGTCATCACCAGACACTATTTTCCCTGCACGAGTTGCTAGCCCTAAGAATGAAAGTATTTTTTCTTTATTATTTTTCATATTCTTCTAACTCCATAAGTAGATTATCATAGACTTCATCAGGAACATCTATTTTAAAAGCTTTATTTAATGCTTTGCTTTTGATGGCTTTTTTAAGACATTCAGAGCTTTTACACACATATGCTCCTCTTCCATTAGCTCTTCCTGTTGGGTCTAAAAATATTTTTCCTTCTTTATTTTTAACTATTCTTATAAGCTCTTTTTTAGAGTCTCTATCTTGACATGCTATGCATTTTCTTTGAGGCACTTTTTTTACTTTTTTCAAAATCATCCCTCCTTACTCTTCTTCACTAAAATTATCATCTGAAGTATCTAACTCTTCTTGGTTGATAAATTCAGCTTTAACATCCTCATCTTCTATTTCTTTGGAATTTTCAAGATTTAACATTTCTTGTTCTGCTTGAGATTCGCTTTTAATATCTATTTTCCAGTTAGTCAATTTTGCTGCAAGTCTTGCATTTTGACCTTCTTTACCTATAGCAAGCGATAATTGATAATCTGGAACAATTACTAAGGCAGACTTTTCTTCTTCATTTATATCTACTCTAACAACTTTTGATGGGCTAAGTGCAGCTGATATAAACTCTGCTGGGTCTTCACTATATTTTATTATATCTATTTTTTCATCACCAAGTTCATCCACTATATTTTTTACTCTAAGTCCTTTTGGTCCAACACAAGCTCCAATTGGGTCTATTTTTTCATCTATAGATCTTACTGCCATTTTAGTTCTTGACCCTGCTTCTCTTGCTACAGATTTTATTTGAACTATCCCTTCATATATTTCAGGAACTTCTTCTTCAAACAATCTCTTTACTAGACCTGGATGACTTCTTGATACAACTATTTGAGGTCCTTTGTTAGTCTTTTTAACTTCAAGTATATAGAATTTTATTTTTTGACCTGCTTTATAATTTTCAAACGGTATCTGCTCACTTTGAGTCATTATACCTTCTATTCTTCCAAGGTTAACATAAACAATGTTTTTATTTGCTCTAGCAACCTCTCCTGTAACTATTTCATTTTCTTTTTCTATAAATTCATTATACACTATTTCTCTCTCAGCTTCTCTTATTCTTTGAACAACTACCTGTTTTGCTGTCTGAGCTGCAATTCTTCCAAAGTTTTTAGGAGTAACTTCATGCTCTATGATATCGCCTAATTCATAATTAGGATTTATCTCTCTAGCATCTGCTAACTCTATTTCTAAGAAAGTATCATATAAATCTGATTCATCAACAACGACTCTTTGAGAGAATACTTTTATATCTCCCTTATCTCTATCAAACTCAACTCTAACGTTTTGTGCTGAACCAAAGTTTTTCTTATATGCAGTTAAAAGAGCTTGTTCTATAGTATCTATAAGTATCTCTTTATCTATACCTCTATCAACTACTAATTCATCTAGTGCTTCCATAAATTCATGATTCATTTTTTTATTTCCTCCCTATTTAATATACCACTAAAACTTTATTGCTAATCTGACAATAGCAACATCTTTTCTATTAAATTCCATTTCTTCACTATTTACAATGATTTTTATATTATTATCTTCTGTTAGTCCCACAAGTTCACCTTCAAATTGTTTACACCCATTTAATGCTTTATATAATTTCAAATCTACATCTCTACCTTTGTATCTTACAAAATCTCTATCTTTTTTTAATGCTCTATCAAGTCCTGGAGAAGATACTTCTAAAAAATAATTCTCCTTTATAGGGTCTTTTTCATCTAATATTGGGCTTAATTCTCTACTAACTAATTCACATTCATTTAAAGATATTCCTTCTTCTTTATCTATGTATACTCTTAAGTAGTATTCTCCCGCTTCTTTTACATATTCAACATCAACCATTTCAAATCCATGTTCATCTGTTATTTTAGTTACAATCTCTTCAATTGTAGCTTCTAAATTTTTTTTCATTAAATTTCCTCCTATTCAATTGTAAATGACCAGTTCCTATAATCCCAAATAAAATATATTTAAAAAATTAAACTGGTTCTTAATAATATATTTAAAATAAAAGAGTGAGAACAGCTGTCTCACTCTTAGTTTCTGCAAAGTATACTATTTTCTATACCATGATATCATAAAATTCTTTTATTTGCAACTTTTTGGACTAACTTAAAATAGTGACAATTGATTTCTCTCGCTCATATTCTCAAGTGAACCATGATTGGTAAGAGTTTCTATTACTGTTTTTGATATTTTCGTTCTCTTTCTCAAATCTTCTTTTGATATAAATTCACCATTTTTTCTTTCATTTTGAATATTTATGGCCGCATTTCCTCCAAGACCTTGTATTGCTGCCATTGGTGGAAGTAATGTCTTTTCTCCCACAACTATAAAATCAGTTGCATCTGATTTATATATATCAACTGGCAATAATTTTATTCCTCTAGCATACATTTCAAGAGCAACTTCTAACACTGTTAACATACCTTTTTCTTTTGTAGTTGCATCGTTTCCTAATGCTTCAATTTCATTTATTTTTGATTTTATAGATTCTAAACCTTTAACAATTAAATCTGCATCAAAATCTTCAACTTTTGTAGTAAAGTAAGTTGCATAAAATGCTTCTGGATAGTGTACTTTACAATATGCAATTCTGAATGATGTCATAACGTAAGCAACTGCATGTGCTTTTGGGAACATGTATTTAATCTTTTTACATGAACCTATATACCATTCTGGGACATTATTTTTCTTCATTTCTTCAATATGTTCTGGTTTTAGACCTTTACCTTTTCTTACACTCTCCATTATTGTAAAACTCATTTTTGGAGGTAATCCTTTAAATATTAAATAGTTCATTATGTCATCTCGTGTTGATATAACATCTTTCAGCCCAACTATATCTTCTCTAACTAAATCCTGTGCATTGTTTACCCAAACGTCTGTACCATGAGAAAGACCAGATATACGTACAAGTTCTGCAAATGTAGTAGGCTTTGTGTCAAGTAGCATCTGACGTACAAATTTAGTACCAAACTCAGGTACAGCAAGACAACCTATTGGGCAATTTATCTCTTCTGGAGTAACTCCTAATGCTTCTGTGGATGTAAACAAAGACATCGTTTCTTCATCATCTAATGGTATTTCTGTTATGTTTATTCCAGTAATATCTTCAAGCATTCTTATTATGGTAGGACCGTCGTGTCCAAGTATATCTAATTTAAGTATTCTACCACTTATTGAATGATAATCAAAATGAGTAGTTATTACACCACAAGAAGTATCATTTGCTGGATATTGAATAGGGGTAAAGTCATACACATCTTTATAATCTGGTATAACCATAACTCCTCCTGGATGCTGTCCTGATGTTCTTTTTACTCCAGTACAACCATTTGAAAGTCTCAGTACTTCTGCATTTGGGACACTTATATTATTTTCCTCTATATATTTTCTTGCATATCCAAACGCTGTTTTTTCTGCTACAGTACCTATAGTTCCTGCTCTATATACATACCCCTCCCCAAATAATTCTTCTGTATACTTATGAATTATTGGCTGATAATTTCCTGAGAAATTTAGGTCTATATCTGGCTCTTTATCACCTTCAAAACCTAAAAATACTTCAAATGGGATATCATGGCCATTCTTAGCAAGCTTTCTTCCACACTTTGGGCAGTCCTTATCTGGTAAATCAACCCCTGAACCCCACTCACCTATTTCATAAAAAAATGAGTATTTACAGTCTTCATTTTCACAAATATAGTGTGCTGGGAGAGGATTAACTTCTGTTATATCACTCATTGTAGCCGCAAAAGATGACCCAACTGAACCTCTTGAACCAACTAGATAACCATCTGAAAGCGATTTTGCAACTAGTTTCTGAGCTATAATATACATAACCGCATACCCATTGCTTATTATCGAATTTAACTCCCTATCTAGCCTTTTTTGAACTATTTCTGGTATTGGATCTCCATAGATTCGCCTAGCTTTTTCATAACACATCTCTCTTAATTCCACGTCTGAACCTTCTATAATCGGTGGATAAGTATCATCTGGTATAGGTTTTATATCTTCAACCATATCAGCAATTAAATTGCTATTTTCCACTACAACTTCATATGCCAATTCTTCACCAAGATAACTAAACTCTTCCAACATTTCATCTGTTGTTCTAAAATGTAAATAAGTTTCTTCTTCATCTACTTTAAAACCTTGAGAATATTTAAGAACTTTTCTTAAAACAGCTTCATGTTTATCTAAAAAATGAACATCTCCAGTAGCTACTGGAATTTTATTAAATTTTTTAGCTGTATCAATTAGCTTTCTATTAAGTTCTCTTAACTCTTCTTCATCCTTAACTTCTCCTTTGTCAATCATAAATCTATTATTATCTATAGGCATTACCTCAATATAATCATATAAATCTATTATTTTTTTCATTTCATCATCAGAAACATTCTTCTTTACAGCTTGAAAGACCACTCCTGCTTCACATGCCGAACCAATTATCAGACCTTCCTTATATTCATTTAATACACTTCTAAGTATTCTTGGAGCTCTAAAAAAATGATTTACATGTGCATCTGAAATTATTTTATATAAGTTTTTTATGCCTACAGAATTTTTTGCTATTAAGGTTATATGATTTGTGCTAAGTTTTGTATAATCAATTTTTCCAAGCACATTATTTACATCACTTAAAGTCTTTGCTCCTTTTTCTGTAAGTATTTGTAAGAATTTATTAAATATGAGTGCTGTAGCCTCAGCATCATCTACTGCTCTATGGTGATTTAAAAGAGGTATACCAAGTTCTTTAGCAACAAGATTCAATCTATGTCTTTTTAATTTTGGCAACATTACTCTTGCCAGCATAAGTGTATCTACTTTTTTGTTATTATATAATAAACCTTGTTCTCTGCACTTTTGTGATATAAATCCCGTATCAAACTCTGCATTATGTGCTACTAATACACTATCTCCAACAAATTCCATAAACCTAGGAAGAACCTCTTCAATGGTTGGCTTGTCTTTGATTAGCTCATTAGTTATTCCTGTTAATTCCTGTATCTTATAAGAAATATCTTTTTCTGGATTTATCAATTCGCTAAATCTGTCCACAATTTTAAAATTTTCTATCTTTACAGCACCAATTTCAGTTATTTTATCATTCGTGTTAGAAAATCCTGTTGTCTCTATATCAAATACAACAAATGTCTGTGAAAGTTCTTTGTCATTTGCATCTTCTATAATGAGAGAATCATCTTCAACCAAGTATCCCTCTACTCCATAAAGTACTTTAATATTATTTGCCTTACCTGCATTCATAGCATCAGGAAATCCTTGTACAACACCATGGTCTGTTATAGCAATAGCAGGATGCCCCCATTTAGCTGCACGTTCTACAAGCTTTTTAACAGAACAGATTGCATCCATAGAAGACATTTGTGTATGTGCATGTAGTTCTACCCTTTTTTCTTCTGATTTGTCTTCCCTCTCTGGTCTAACCTCTTTTCTTATTCCACTAATCATCATACTAATTTCTCTTTGATATGTATCATAAACTATGTCACCTTTGATTTTTAAATATGCACCCTTTTTAACATTTTCAAGTACTCCATCCTTATTTGTATCTGTTAAAAATAATTTACAGCTTATCGAACTAGTATAGTCTGTAATTGATGCTATCATAAGTATTTTTCCATTTTTAAGTTCTTTAGTTTCAACATCAAATATATCTCCAACAATTGCAACTGTTCCAGAAGATGCATTTAATTCAGCTATATTTTCAATCATAGCATTTGCATTATCTCCATAGACTAAATTTTCATCTACTTCAGACTTGATTACATAACTTTCTTCTTCACGCTCTTCACAATTATTAATTTTTCCAATTTCTAAAGCTCTAATTTTTTCTTCCATTTCTCTATCATTAATTCTTATAAGTCTTTCTTTATTCACTTTTTCATCAACAGCTTTTTCAATCGTTATATTTAAATCCAATCCTAATTCTTCACTAAGCACAGTTCTAAGTACATAAATTACATTTTTTTTCATTAATCGCTCATAAAATATACCTTTTGGAAGTTTTATTTTTAATTCTTCATCTAAACAAAGAAATTCTACTTGTTTATACCAACCTGCTATAGATGGACAAAGATACTTTAATATATACAATATATTATTCCAATATTTTTTTATAACATCTTTATTAGATTTTCTTTCAAATCCAGTGAATCTTATCTTCATTCTCATATCTTTAAAATAATCGAGTTTATACATCAATTCTTCTTTAAATTTATCTAAGAGCTCATGAGAAACAATCTCCTTAGAAGTTAGATAAAAATAAACTATCTTGTCTTCTTTAAAATAAACTACTCTATTTATGTAAACTTCTTTAAGTTGCTTTCCAAGGCCACTATTATTAATTTCCAATTTATCTAAATATTCCTTAACACTTTCCATCTATATCCTCCTTTCTCAAAATTATCTTTATATATATTATTACCACTTTTTATCTATTTCTATCTGTTATTCACTTATATTTACTTAGAATTAATATTATAACATAAAAATTTTGTTAATATTAATTTTAGACCTTGTAAATTATATACAAAAAGACTATAGATAATTTAAATAAATGAAAACTACCCATAGTCTGTATTTTTTATTTATGTATTACTTGTATTGAGGAACCTCAAAAACTAAACTACTTCCTCCTCCATAAAGACCAATTAGATTTTCCATAATTCCAGAAATTCCATTAGCCCAATTAACATCAGTTGCATATTGATGCCATGTATAATCATAATTCCACTTCATCTTATAGATAGTGTTTTGATTATATTTAGAGCTGTTTATGTAATTTTGAGATATCCACTTTGCAGAACCATCTATAGTAGCTTCTACACTAGTCCATCCATTAGAATATGCTGCTTCTGCCCCTGAAACATTAGCGCTTTTATCTATTGCTCCTATTCCAAAAAAATTGTATACTTTAACTGGTTTACTAAGGGGTTGACCCTTATAAGATGTTATTGTCTGACCTTGAGCAAGCGTAGATTTACCATATGCAGTTTCCCACATAGCATGTGATACCAAATATACAACGTCTATATTGTACTTCTTAGCGGCATTTATAAATGCTGCTCCTTGATTTTTAAAGATACTAGAAGATAAACCATTAAGATATGAATTTAAACTCGATTCTGAAATACCTCCCTTATAGCTATTAATCTTCAAAAACTGCATCATACCTTTAGTGGTACTTGTAAAGTTTTTAGGATTTAAATAATATTCTATATCACTTGAACTTGCATTTACAAATGAACTTGTTCTTTGAGCTGAAAAAGTACTAAATTCAGGACTTGGAGTACTTTTTCTATTCCCTGGTGCTATTACATTTCCCCCTGCTGCCGCTTTCTCAACTTGTTTACTTATGTGAGATTCCAAAGTATAATTCAAAGATTTGTAATCAATTTTAGCTCCACTTATACCAGACATACCATTTACTTGACCTGATGATGAAGAATTATTTCCATTACTATTTGAATTATTATTAGAATTACTATTTGAGTTATTATTGGATGCATCTGTTGAAGTAGATAAATAATTACCTACTACAAAAGCTTCTTTATTATTAAAGCTAATTTTAGCCCATCCACTACTCTCTGACAATACAGTTACTTTACTTCCTTTATATACCTTCCCTAACTTACTATATGTAGAACCTGGCCCACTTCTTACATTTAATGAAGCTGTATTTACAACCTTATCAGTATTTTTTTTGTCATTACTTTGACTAGAGTCATCTGAGCTACTTTGACCTACCTCTGATAAATACATACTTGATACATACGCATCTTTTCCATTATACTTTATTTTAGACCATCCATTACTTTCTGATATTACTTCCACTTTGCTTCCTTTTGGCAACTTACCTAATAAACCATAACTTGTATTTGGACCACTTCTTACATTTAATGAAGTTGTATTTACTTGTTTAGTTTTTGAGCTATTGGTTGAGTTCGAGATATCTCCTAAGTAAGAACTAGATACATATCCTAATCTTCCATCATATTTTATTTTAGACCATCCATTACTCTCTGATACTACCTCTACTTTTTGTCCTTTTTTTAGTACAGTTATGATTCTATAACTTGTGCCTGCTCCATTTCTCATATTTAAACTATTTGAAGTAACTTGTTTTTCTTTATTTGTAGATGTTCTTAAAGAATCACCATTTGATTTTGCTATATATTTTGACGAAGCCCAACCTTCTTGTCCAGATTCAGCTTTTATTTTATACCATCCATCAGAAGAGTCTTTAATTAAAACCTTGTCATCTTTCTTAGCAACAAAGGCTATACTACTTTCGGCAGTTGGCTCATTTCTTACATTTAAATAATTTATAGTCACTATACCTACATCCCCATCAGCATGTGCATTTATCATACTTAAGGGTAATACAGCTAATGTTGCTAACGCTGCTTTTTTCTTCACGTACTTCCCCCGCCCTTCTTATACACTAAAACAATTTTAATATAATTATACGACAACTTGTGATTTTAGTAAATATTGTCTATTTACATTTTGTATACATTCTATTTATAAATTCTTTATTCGTCTTATTAAGCTATAGGTTTTTTAAATATGAAAATAGATTTTTTTTATAATACTTATAATGTTACATGTGATTACTACATAAATTTATTTTAAAAACACAGGGCTCTAATAAAGTAACATAAATATCCTAATATGTAGTACAATTTATATATAATAATTTGGAGGTGTAACTATGGATGCAAATAACTTAAAAGAATTGATAGCTAATCATAACAATATAGTATTTTTTGGTGGAGCAGGTGTGTCAACTGAATCTAATATACCAGACTTTAGAAGTTCTACTGGACTGTTTAGCCAGAAACTCAATAAACAATTTACTGCTGAACAATTAGTTTCACATACTTTTTTTGTTAGATACCCAGAAGATTTTTTTGAATTTTATAAAGATAAATTAATATATCCTAATGCAAAGCCAAACAATGCTCATATAGCCTTGGCAAAACTTGAAGAGATGGGCAAACTTAAAGCTATTATAACTCAAAATATTGATGGGCTTCACCAAATGGCTGGAAGCAAAAATGTCTTAGAACTACATGGTTCTGTGCACAGAAATTATTGTACTAAGTGTGGTAAATTTTTTGATTTAGAAGCTATGTTAAACCTAGGTGGTAATATTCCTTATTGTGACAAATGTGGTTCTATAGTAAAACCTGATGTAGTACTTTATGAAGAAGCTCTTGACAATGATGTTATTACTAAAACAATTTCTGCTATAAGTAATGCTGATTTATTAATTATAGGAGGTACATCACTAGCTGTATATCCCGCTGCAAGTTTTATAGATTATTATAAAGGTAAATACATTGCTCTTATTAATAAAGCAAACACAGTTTATGATAAATCAGCTTCTCTTGTAATAAATAAACCTATTGGAGAAGTCTTATATGATGCTGTATTAAGACAAATGTAGATTTATTTCACTATTTTTATTCTATATATGAGTTTTTATGTTGAATTTAAAGTTTATTTTTAGTATTATCTTTGTTATGATGTTTTAGTATAAATATGAATAACTTGAAAGGAGCTTTTTATGAAACTAAAAACTATATCTTTACCAGAACTTAATAATTTAGACCCAACACTAGAATCTACATTTATCAAAATGGGCGAAGAACAAGGTGAATTGGCTGAATGTATAGGTAAATTCAGAAATCTAAGTGGAGAAAATAATGACTTGGATGAAGTTGATATTATAAAGAAAACTGCTAAGGAGCTAATGGATGTAGCTCAGACATGTGTTACGATGATGTTTAAACTAGAAGAACAATATGGTATTAATCTTGATGAAATACGCAAAGAACATATAAAAAAATTAGAAAAAAGAGGCTACATAAAAAATATAGATAAGTAAGATTTATTACTTATACATTATTAAAATAAATATTAAAGATGGTATCACAAAATGATTTTTAATTACATTTGAAGTACCATCTTTTTTATTTATTTTATTTTTAATAGTTTATAAAAAGTCTAAATTCTTTAAGTAAAGCTACTTTTTTATAATAAAGTTTTATTAATCTATTCATTTCTTCTTTCTTCATAAAGTTTACTGTATTCTTCTACAGCTTCATCCCATGCTTCTATATCAGTTATCCCCTTTTCAACAGCTAATAAATGAACCATTTCAGCTAATTTTGATGCTGACTCTATTATTCCCATTTGTTACACCCTCTCTATTGTCAAATACTTACAAAAAATGTTAATTAATTCTAATATCTGTTATTATTATTTCCAAAAACTCTAGTAAATAAAGATTTTTTTATTTTTTGACATAATTAGAATATATACACAAAACAATAGGATATTTTTAGTTGCAAAAATTCCTATATAAAATCTAACTATTATTAAATTTTTTATATATTAAATTGAGAGATAATGAATATATTTATATAGATACATATTAAATTTATTATAGGAGAGAATATTATATGTTTAAAATTTTCCTTTTTTCTAGTGAACAATTTGTAAGCCTCTTTATATTTGGATTATTTCTATACTATTGTCCAAAACTAACAAAAAATATTTTGCCTTATAGTTACACAGTCGAGAAGATAATTTGTACATTAATGGTAATAGTTATGGCTTTAGAGCAATTCTTAATTATTTCTTCTGGTAATTATAGTACTCTAAATTCTTTGCCAATTGGAATTAATTATATCTGTATATACCTGTGTATAGCCATACTTATTTTTAAACAGTATCATCTTTTTAATATCTTTTTTTCATGGAGTTTGGTTTGTTCAGTTGGAGAACTCATTTTTTCTAAAAACTTGGGTTATGAATTTCCTAGCTTGATATATTTTATATTTGTCTTCTCTAAATGTCTTATAATTTATGCAAATATTTATATGGTCGATGTTAGAAAATTTAAAGTTAACAGATATGCGCTTAGAGATAATTTAGCTATTTGCTTTATTTATTTTTCATTCATATTTTTACTAAACACATTTACCAATTCTCAATACTATTATGGTTTTTTAAGCCATAGCACAACTGCTATTTTTACATTTATTTTTGTTACTAGTATTATGTACATACCTGCTCTTTTGTCTAATAGAGATACTTTTATACTTGAAAAAAAGAAAAAGAGTAAATAATTTATTTAAATTTAAAAATAAAGCCACATGGATAATCTTAAATCTAAGTAATTATCCATGTGGCTTTATAGGTTATATATTTTATGATTGTTGTTTTATATCTCTGCTAAATAGTACAATGTTCTAACAGGTTCTCCTGTTGCACCCTTTGCTTTGTATCCAATTGATTTTGATGATGTACTTGTGCCAGCTATATCCATATGTATCCATGGAGTAGCACCAACAAATTCACCAATAAAAGCTCCTGCTGTTATACATCCAGCATTTTTACCTCCTGTATTTTTAAGGTCTGCTTCTTCACCTTTTATCATATCTCTAAATTCATCATAAATTGGCATCTTCCATACCCTTTCACCTGATAAAGCAGATGCTTTTTCTAGTTCATAATAAAATTCATCATTATTTGTCACTACAGGAGTTGCGACGTTACCCAATAATGTTAAAGCAGCACCAGTTAATGTAGCTACATCAACCACCTTTGTTACCTTTTCATTATTTATGATGTAATATATTGCATCAGCTAATGTAAGTCTACCTTCTGCATCTGTATTTAAAACTTCAATAGTTTTCTTTGCCATAGAATTAATTATATCTCCAGGTTTATATGAGTCTCCTGATAAAGCATTTTCACATGCAGCGACTACTGCTATAACATTTCTCTTTAATTTATTTTGAGATATAGCACACATGGCGCCTATGACACTTGCAGCACCAGCCATATCTGTTTTCATATCTAACATAGAAGCATTTGATTTTAAAGAATATCCACCTGTATCATAAGTCAATCCTTTACCTACTAGACCAAGTATATCTTTACTTTCTTTGTCTCCAAAATATCGCATAACTATGAATCTTGGTTTATTAATAGAACCTCTTGAAACAGCAAAAAAAGCTTCCATTCCTAATGCTCTTATTTTTTCTTCTTCATATACTTCAACATTAAACCCAAACTCTGCTCCAAGTCTAACTGTTTCTATTGCTAACGTCTCTGGATAGATTATATTTGATGGTTCATTTACTAGATTTCTAGCTATTATATTTGAATTAGCTAATATCTTAGCTTTTTCAATTTGGCACTCCACTTCCTTTTCAGTAAATATAATTATATTATCTATTTCCTTTTTTTCAAAATCATTGTTTTTTGACTTATACTTATTAAATTTATAATCTCCAAGTAATACCCCTTCTGTAAAAGCGCCTATTTCATGACTACTTAAGTCGAGATTCAGTATATTAATGTCATTACTCTTATATTCTTTATTTTTCAATATATTTTTTAACTTCTTACATAAGTTTCCACCTATTATTCTAATCTTTTCTGTATTTAATAACTCTCTCTTACCAAAACCAACAAAGCAAACATTCACTAAACTATCATTTTTAAACAATGTTACAGTGTCTATATTATTTTCTTTAGCTTTAAAATCTCTACTTACTAAATTTAATTCATCAAAAGGTGTAGAAACATCTTCACCATCAAACATAGCTATTACTGTTATAGTATTTTCCAAACTTTTTAATATTTCTTTAGAACATTTTATCTTCATAATAAAGCCTCCTTTTTAAAACAACTGTTCTATTATAGTTTTAGTTTCTTCTAAAGAAGCAAATAATTTATCTTTATTATCTATATCTAAACAATCCATTTTATCACTTATTATAGATACAAATTTTAATATTTCATCATCTAGTATCTTTTCTCCATTTTTAGTTATTCCATAAAATGTATTTCGTCTATCTCTAATATCTTCTTCCCTATATACATACTCTTGCTCAACTAATTTATTAAGTAATATACACAAACTAGAAGTGGATACATGTAAATCCCTACTTAAATTTTTAAGCTCTATTTTATCATGTTTCCTTATCTTTACTAAAGCAAAAAATTGTCTTTCTGTAAGAATCTTACTTTTTTTATATCTTTCATTATTAATAATTTTTATCAAATTATGAAAGTTATTCATACTTTCTAACAACAAAATAGATAACTCTTTATCACTCATAACACTCACCTCAAAACTAATGATTTATAACTCCCTCTTATATCTCAAATACGTTTATATATCTATAACATAATACTACTTTTCTTTTTATAATTATACTATATATCAACTTTATTATCTATTTAAATTGTTTTAAGCTAAAATCTTACTATATATAAACATTTAAACCACATAACAAAATAGTGGGATTTAAACTAATCCCACTACCTTATTTAAAACTACAACCATATTTGTAAATATTTTATCTTATTCTTGCATATTATTTTTGTCTTGATTTTTATTACTTTGAGATATGTTTTGAATTTTCTCCAATACTCTAGGAGTTATAGATAATATATTATCTACAAGATTAATATTGCTATCTAAACTCATTATTCTAGTCTCTCCACTTTCAACAACTACAAATGCTACTGGTTGCACAGATATAGCACCTGCGCTACCTCCAGCAAAGTTCGTATCTGCTTTTTCATTTTTTGATTCAATTTCTTTATCTTTCTCATCATATCCTTTTGAGTATTCTCCTCCTCCTATACCAAATCCAATCGTAACTTTTGATATAGGTACAACTACTGTAGTATCTGTTTTTATAGGGTCTCCTATAATAGTATTTGCATCTATAGAACCTTTAATTGTTTCAAGAGTTGTTTCCATAAGACTTTGTATCGAACCTGTTGCTCTCATTACTATCACCTTCCTTATAATTTCCTTTATTCTTATTCATAATCTTATTAATCATTATTATAGTACGAAATAAATCTTTTATTCTTGACCTTATATGTATCCTTATATTTCCCAAAACATAATTTTTTGTAAAATCTGGATTTACATTTAAATACATTTTTTCTGCATCAATTATATTAAATAAATTTCCATATAGAGTATTTATTAATACATACACAGAAGATGTTAAGCCGATATTTTCAGTTCCAAAATTAATATTTGAATAAAGTTCATGTATTTTTATTTTTTTTAATAGTCTATAAACGCTTAAAAGGTCATCAGCTAATAATATACTTGAATCTATATTATTCTTCATCCCTTCTTTTTTATCATTATTTTTACTATTTTCAGCTGGATAAAGTTGTCTATTTATATTTATTAAATTAAACATGTATTTTATATTAATTGTTAGAATAATATCGTTGTTATTTATATCAGCTACTAATAAGATGTTTATATGAGATATTAAAATCAATATAAGTATACTTATTATAAAAATTATAGCTATTATTAAATACTTAAAATTAAATAATTCATTAAACTCCATGTTTATATTATCATCAAAAAATTACTATTTATACTTAATTATCCATATTTATTTCGATATAATTTTAATTTTATATTTACACAAAAAAACACAATAACTTAGAGCATTTTAAATCCTTAAAAATTTAAAATCGCAAACTAAATTATTGTGTTTTTAATTTTAATGCTATCACTATACATGTACAACATTTTATTCATTTGTAGCTACTTCTTGATAATTTTCTATAGGAGGCAACTCTTCAAGGGTTTCTATATTTAACAATTTTAAAAATTCATCCGTTGTTCTATAAATTATAGGTTTACCTATCTTGTTAAGTCTACCAGCCTCTTTTATAAGTTCATTTTCAAATAAGGTCTGTAGTACCTTATCACACTTTACTCCTCTTATATCTTCTATCTCAACTTTTGTTATTGGTTGCTTATAAGCAATGATAGTAAGAGTTTCTAATGTGGCCTGACTCAGACTTTTCTTTTTCTTTGGTTCAATAATCTTCTTTATATATTCCGCATAATCTTTATTTGTGCACATTTGATACTTGTTTTCTAATTTAATTATCTGGATACCTCTATTTTTTTCTCTATATTCTTCAATAAGTGAATTTAACATAATCTCTATCTCTTTTGATGAAAGTTCTTTATTTATTATATAGTTTAATTCTTTTATACTTATTGGTTCTCCATATGCAAACATAACAGACTCTATAATATACTTTATATCTTCTCTTTTCATTTTAACACTCCGAACTTTTTCTTATTAGAATATCATCAAAAAATATATCTTGTACTACTACTATTTCTTTTTCTTTTATAAGTTCTAATATAGATAAAAAAGTAGCAATTATTTCATCATTTTCATATGATTTTATGATATTTGTAAAAGTAACTTCAAGCTTCTCTTTTATAATATCTCTTATATATAAGATTTTTTCTTCTACAGATATTATCTTCTTCCTTACTATTTTATCTAGTTTCTCATCATTAGAATTTTCAATTTGTGATGTTTTAACTTTAAATATGTATGGAAGTATATTTTTTATTGCTTCTATTGATATATCTTCTAAATCTACATTATCATCAATAATTATTTCTTCTTTATTTCTATAAAATCTCTCATTGATATAAGTTATATTTTCTTTTATATCTTGTGATGCCATCTTGAACTTTCTATATTCTTCTAACTTTTCCATAAGTTCTATTCTTGGGTCTTCCTCTTCATCCTTTTGCTTATAAAGCAGATATTTGGATTTTATCTCTAGGAGTTTTGATGCCATAGTTATAAATTCGCTAGTTATTTCTAAATCCATTTTATCTAACACTTTCAGATAATTTAGATACTGCTTGGTTATATCTATTATAGATATATCCTTTATGTCTATTTTATGTTTTGTTATTAAATCATACAGTAAATCTAATGGCCCCTCATAGACTTGCAATTGTATATTATACTTCATACCAATCCCTCTTTAATCTATTTATTGTATTAAACGAATAAATATACTATTTTTAGTAGTACAGCATATATTGGAGTTAATATTATTCTATATATACCAGTAAATAAAGCAATTAATAAAATTATATAACTCATACTTTCAAATTTGTACACATATTCATTCCATTTATATGGTACAAATGTAGATATAACTCCCCATCCATCAAGTGGTGGTATTGGAAGCAAATTAAACGCTGCAAATCCAATACTATATAAAAACACATATTCAGCTATTGTGTTTATCGCATACATATGCACATACTTATTTATAATTACACAAAGTATGGCAGTCAAAAGATTACAAAAAACACCTGCAAGTGAAACTATCAGATTTCCTATTTTGTAGTTTTTAAAGTTATTTGGATTTACTGGTACTGGCTTTGCCCATCCTATTCTAAGAATAAACATAGCCAAAAGACCAATTGGGTCAACATGTCTTACAGGATTTAATGTCATTCTACCATAAGATTTAGCTGTATCATCTCCCAATAAGTGAGCTGAATAAGCATGGCCAAACTCATGTATTGATATTGCCATAGCTATACCAACTAAACTTGCTACTATTTCTCCTATATTCATACTTAACATTAATGTACATCTCCTAAATTAAATTTTTAATACTATTATAACAATTAAATAACTTATAATCAAAATTATTTTATATTATAATAATTTTAACATATCAGCATAAAATTAAAATTCACTTTTTATTTTATAACTTTTATTATTATATCATATTCATTGTGAAAATATAATAATTACGCCTACTGTAAATATAATATTATGTTGACATGAATTGACATTATTGTTATTTTATTTGTGTATTACAAATGAAAGGAGTAATAAAATGAACAATTTTGCAGAAAAAAATGAGCTTAAATTTAGATATGCAGTTGAATCAGATACACCTCTTATATTAAACTTCATAAAAGAACTTGCTTCTTATGAGAATCTATTAGATGAAGTTATCGCTACAGAAGAGATACTCAATGAATGGATATTTGTAAAGAAAAAGGCTGAGGTTCTGATTGGTGAATATGAAAATGAAGCTATAGGCTTTGCTTTATTTTTTCATAATTTTTCGACTTTTCTTGGTCGTGCAGGAATTTATCTGGAAGACTTATATATCAAACCAGAATTTCGTGGCAAAGGCTATGGCAAAACATTTCTAAAAAAACTAGCAAATATTGCTATAGAGCGTGGCTGTGGTCGTTTGGAATGGTGGTGTTTAGACTCAAATAAACCAAGTATAGATTTCTACCTATCAATGGGTGCAGAACCAATGGAGGATTGGACAGTATATCGAATTGCTGGAGATACACTTAATAATTTAGCAAAATAAATTACATATAAATAAAAATAGCAACTGAGATAGATAAAGTTGCTATTTTTTTATTCATATTTAGATTTTAGTCAATATCATACAAGAAGTACAAAAAAATATGTGTTACACTTTATATAATGTGAAGGGAGGTTACTTAAGTGAAGCAAGAAGAACGCACAGTATGTTTTGATAAGGAATTGAAAATCGAAGCATATAGATTTAAAGGTATAATGCAAAAGTTCCCAAACCATTTTCATGAACATTATGTAATTGGTTTTATAGAAAAAGGTCAAAGATATTTATCTTGTAAAAATAAAGAATATACCACAAGTACTGGAGATTTGTTACTTTTTAACCCTTTTGATAGCCATACTTGTGAACAGATAGATAATAAAGTACTTGATTACAGATGTATAAATATTAAACCAGAAATAATGAAAAAAACTGTATTTGAAATTACAGGAGAAAACTATTTACCTAAGTTTAATCAATCTGTGATATTTCGTAGTGAGCTAGTACCTCTACTACAAGAATTACATCATATAATCATGGAAGAAGAGTTAGATTTTAAAAAGGAAGAACTTTTTTTCTTTCTCATTGAACAATTAATTGAAGAATATACTGAACCAAATTTGCAATTTAACTTAGAAAAAACAAGTATAGAAATTCAAGCAGTATGTGATTATCTAGAAGACAATTATGCTGAACGTATATTGCTTGATGAATTAAGTGCTATAGCAGGAATGAACAAGTACTCATTACTTCGCAACTTTACAAAATTAAAAGGTATTACACCATATAGGTACTTAGAAAATATACGAGTAAATAAGGCTAAGAGACTTTTAGAAAACGGTGTAGAACCTATAGATGCTGCCATACAGACAGGCTTTGTAGACCAAAGTCACTTTACAAATTTCTTTAAGAATTTTATTGGTCTTACTCCAAAGCAATATCAAAACATATTTACAAACAATGACAAAAACAACTTTAAATAAAAAGGAGAAATAAAAATGGAAACTAAAAATTCAAAATGTGTTATGGTAATAGATGAAACTTTACCAATGGGAATCATATCAAATACTGCTGCTATAATGGGAATTACACTAGGAAAATTTGCACCAGAGACTGTTGGTTCAGATGTGCTTGATAAAACAGGAAACATACACCTAGGAATAGTTGAGCTTCCTGTTCCTATTTTAAAAGGGAACAAAGAACTTATAAAAGATTTACGAAAAAAATTATATAGTACTGAATTTGAAGAATTAACTGTTGTAGATTTTTCAGATGTTGCACAGGGTTGTAATGTTTATGATGAATTTGTTCAAAGAATTGCTAATGTACCAGAAGATGATTTACAGTATTTTGGTATAGCAATCTATGGAAACAAAAAGAAAGTGAATAAACTTACTGGTAGTATGCCTTTGCTTAGATAAATATTAAATAGACCTAAATATAAAATAATATTCTAAGTTTTATATATTTATCAAGTTCTCTATAAAAAACATAAAATTAGACAATCCTTCTATAAAAACAAATAAAAATACCCCTATAGTAAATAATTCTATATGGGTATTTTTTATGTGGATTGTAATTATATATCATTTGGCAATTATTTATATCATATTATCAATTATTCTTTGAAGCATTTGTAGGTAGCTTGCTTTATTTATATCTTTAGTATTTATCAATTCTACTTCACCTATTACTTTTTTATCTTTACATATCTTTATCTTTCCTAAAACAGTTCCTTTTTTAATTGGCATTTTAGGATTTTTTACTATTTCAATTTTCTTATCAAACTCTTTAGAGCTTCCTTTTTTAATAAGAGCATTTAAATCTTCCTTAGCAACTAATTTAACTTTGTTTTCATCTGCCTTATCCAATGTAAGTGTTGCTACATTATCACCTTTACTACATAACTTAACACTTTCATAGTTAGCAAATCCATAGTTTAAAAGACTAGACGCATCGTTAAATCTTTCTGGAGAAGTCTCTGCTCCTAAAGTTGCTGCAACTAGATGAGTATTACCTCTCTTTGCTGCTGCTGATAAACAGTATTTTGCTTCTTGAGTAAATCCAGTTTTAACACCAGTTGCTCCTTGGTAATGCTTTATAAGTTTATTAGTATTTGCAAGACCTACTGTAACTTGTTTCTTACCTACCACAACTTTATCCATCCATGTAGTTAAGTATTTACTTATCATTTCGTGTTTTAACAGTTCTCTAGACATTAAAGCTATATCATGAGCAGATGTATAGTGGTTTGCAACTGGAAGTCCATTTGTATTTGCAAAATGAGTATCATTCATATTTAATTCTTTTGCTTTAGCATTCATTCTGTCAACAAATCCTTCAACACTTCCAGCTAAATGTTCAGCCATAGCGACACAAGCATCATTTGCAGAAGCAACAGCTATACCTTTTAATAATGTATCAACCTTTTGAGTTTCTCCTGGCTCTAGGAATATTTGACTACCACCCATACTAGATGCAGTTTCACTTACTTGAACTTCGTCATCAAGCTTAATCTTACCTGAATCCAAAGCTTCTACTATAAGTAGCATTGTCATTACCTTCGTTACACTAGCAGGAGGAAGCTTTTTATGAGCATCCTTTTCGTATAAAATTTGTCCACTACCAACATCCATCAAAATTGCTGATTTTGAAGATATATTTAGTTGGTTGGCATCAGCATTTTCCTTATTATTTGCAAAAGAAAAGCTTAAAGGAGTAAGCGCAAGTAATATAGCCAAAGCAGTACTAGCTAATTTTTTCATCGATGTCACCTCTTAAAGTTTATTTAAACTTATTTTCTCACATTTAACTTTTTTTATTCTAAATGCCTAGATATACCTTGACCTAAATTTTTTTTCTTCTCAAGCTTTTTAAAATAACCTTCTAAAACACCTTTATTAGATGCATTTTCTATTATTTCAAAAGCATCTTCATAATTCATGCCATATTCTCCTGCTATTTCCATCTTGGTTTGTTTTAAGGCTTTTATAGCATTTTGTCTTGAAATATTATCCATAAGAATCCTCCTCTTAGTAAAATTTATATATAATTAGTTTTTACTAATAAAAGATTGTTATAATTGGTATTTTATGTAATATATGTTTTTCAATATCACAAATTAAAAAGACCTCCTGCAATTCTTAAGATAATATCAACTAGATTTTTGATATTATCTTAAAAATTACAAGAGGTCTAATTTTCAATTTTATAGTTTTTTATATACTACACTTCCATTATTATAGGAAGTATCATTGGATTTCGTTTAGTTTTTTGATATAAATATTCTTTTAGGTTTTCTTTAATGTTATTCTTTAAATAAGCCCACTCTTTAATATTTTTCTCTTCACATTCATTTAGGACATTCTTAATTATATCTTTTGCCCCATCCATTAAATCTTCTGACTCTCTTACATATACAAATCCTCTAGAAATTATGTCTGGGCCTGCTAAAACTTTACCTTCATCCTTAGAAATAGTTACTACAACTATCATAAGACCATCTTCTGATAAATGCTTTCTATCTCTTAAGACTATGTTACCTACATCGCCTACACCTAATCCATCGACTAATATGTTTCCTGTTTGTATACGATTTGCTACTTTAGCAGAATTCTTATCTAATTCCAAAACATCTCCTGTTTGCATGACAAAAATATTTTCTTTGTCCATACCAAGTTGTTCAGCTATCTCAGCATGTTTTTTTAACATTCTATATTCACCATGAGCTGGCATAAAAAACTTAGGTCTAACTAATGCATGTATAAGTTTTAATTCTTCTTGACAGGCATGTCCAGAAACGTGTATATCAGCTATGTCGCTATAAACTACTTCTGCTCCCTTTTCAAATAAGAAATTGATTACTCTTGATATTAATTTTTCATTTCCTGGTATTGGATGAGCAGATATTATAACTAAATCGCCACTCTTTATCTCTACTTTTTTGTGCTCTGAAAAAGCCATTCTAGCAAGAGCTGACATAGGTTCACCTTGTGAACCAGTTGTTATTATCACTAACTCACTATCTTCATATTTGCATATATCATTTAAATCTATAAGCATATCATCAGAAATATCTAGATATCCTAATTCTTTTGCAACTCCAACTACATTGACCATTGAGCGACCTGATATAGCAACTTTCCTATTGAACTTTTCAGCTGTGTTTATTATTTGTTGTAATCTGTGTATGTTGGATGCAAACGTAGCAACTATGATTCTTCTGCCATTTCCCTTTGCAAATAATTCATCAAGACCTACTCCAACAGTCTTTTCAGACATAGTAAATCCTGGTTTTTCTGCATTAGTACTATCAGCCAGCATTAAAAGTACTCCTTTTTTGCTTAACTCACAGAGTCTATGCATATCCATAACATCACCATCAATAGGAGTCAAATCAATCTTAAAGTCTCCTGTGTGGTATATTATACCTTGGTCTGTGTGTACTGCAATAGAGTAAGCATCTGGTATACTATGATTATTTTTCAAAAACTCTACTTCCATGTTATCAAGTTTTATAACTTGTCTTGGAGTTATGACATTTAACTTAACATTATTCATCTTATGCTCTTTAAGTTTCACTTGTATAAGACCTATACTAAGTCTTGCTCCATACACAGGTACATTTATCTTCTTTAATATATATGGAAGAGCCCCTATATGGTCTTCATGTCCATGTGTAATAAATATACCCTTTATTTTATCCCTATTTTTGACTAAATAAGTTATATCTGGTATAACTATATCTACCCCTAACATTTCATCTTCTGGAAAACTAAGTCCAGCATCTATAACAATTATTTCATCTTTATACTCAACAACAGTCATATTTTTTCCAACTTCGTTAAGTCCACCTAAGGCCATTACCTTTATCTTATTGGTGTTCTTTTTGAACAATTGCATCATCTCCTTCTGTCTATTTAATTTTTTAACACGTTCTACAATCCTAAATAATATCAAATCACGCACTCGCTACCAGTTATTATTATTGTACCATAATTCGTATCATATTTTAAGCTATATTTAAAATACATTTAACGTATTATTTTGACAAACCTATTTTATTTTGATATCCTCTAAATATTATATGATTTAATATCGGATATTTTAGGAGGATTTATGCGTGGTAAAACTCATTGTGCAATAGGAATCTTAACAGCTATCCAAACGTCTTTAATATTTAAAATTCCTATATCTTTAGTTGACATTTTAGTTTCAGCTACTTTTGCCGTACTGCCCGATTTGGATAAATCTAATTCTATGGTCTCAAATTTCATTCTAAAAAACAATATATCCAAATACATATATAGAATTTTTATATATGCTGTTAATATTATTATTTTCTTTATTTCAATAAATATAAATGATAATTTTTATTTAAGTGCAATAATTACATTTATTGCAATTATAATTATTGAAGCAAAATTAACACATACGTTTCTTAGAAAAGTTTTTCTATCATTAATATTTATACTATTAGCTATATGCTTATACATCATAGAAGTTGAAATATATTTTATAATTTTTTGTCTAATGTTGTCAATTTTTCCCTGGCTGAAGCACAGAAGTTTTTCTCATAGCATATTTGCAACTATAATAATATATTTTTTACTAAAACAGATAGAATTAATCACTAGTATTAATAATTTATCTTTTTATGGGACTCTTGGTTATGCAAGCCATATGTTTTTAGGAGATTTATTTACAAAACAAGGAATACCAATTTTTTATCCATTAAGTGAGAAAAAAATTTCTTTAGGCTTTTTAACTGTTGGAGGTCCATTCAGTAATTTTATAGAAAAATCATTTATTTTCATCCTTATAGGATTAATTATATTTTCAGTATTAAAATTATAAATACTTTGAAAACTATATATTTGTATATCATAACCAACTCATAATAAAAAATGGAAGAATAGCATAGAATATAAAAGTTCTATACTATTCTTCCATTGACATTAAGCAATAGAAGGTTATTCTTCTGAGTCGCTTATTCCATTACACTCATCACATAATCCATAAAATTTAACATCATGATCAAGTATTTTAAATTTGTACAATGATTGTATCTCTTTTTCTATATTGTCTAAAAGGTCTTCTTTAGCTTCCATTATCTTTCCACAATTTTTACAAATAAGATGATGATGATTATGACAGTCTTCTTTATGTAGACTAATCTCATATCTTATACATCCATCGTCTAAGTTTAGTTTTGATATTAACCCTATTTCATCCAACAACTGCATTGTTCTATATACAGTAGCTAAACCTATTTCAGGACAGTCAACCCTAACCAAATCATAGATTTCTTCACTACTTAGATGTGAATGGTCATGTTTAAGCAATATTTCAACTATTGCTCTTCTTTGTGGCGTAATCTTAAAACCAGTTTCTTTTAACTTGTCTTTTAATAAATCCATTGTGTTTGCCATAACATCACCCTTACTATTTTCAATTGATAATCTTTATTAAATAATATTGTAATTGATAATTCATTTTTTGTCAAGACATTTGAAAAAATTTAATTTATTCTCACAATATAAATATATACCCATAAAAGATATATTATTCACCAAAATCCATAAATTTTTTAATATTTTTAATAAAAATAAAAAAAACAGATATATACTATAAATGCTTTTACAATTAATAAATCTTAATTAAAGCAAAAATAATAAATACCTGAATTTTTATATACAAACTTAACTTTCTATCTAGTTAAGTCCATTTGAATCATCTTCGTCATAATTTAAACCTTCTTCTTCCATTATAGCTGTGTATACAGCTACAACAGTTTCATACTCTTCATCACTTTCTAAAGGTATTAATATTTCACCTTCTTCGTCCTCATCAATTCTAAAGATTAAAGCTTCTTCAGCCTCTTCATCATCTAAAGGCATTAATATTGCATACTCTTTTCCTTCTGCTTCTAATGTTAATATTATTTCAAATTGGCTTTCAACGCCATTTTCGTCTATTAAATTTATTATATTTTCTTCCATAATGTCATTCACCTCAAATTTATTTTTATTTTTATTATTTATATTATATATCATAAGTATTCAATTTTATAGCTCTTTTATGAATTTATTTTAAAATCTAAATATCCTTGCAAAATTATTACTGCTGCTAACATATCTATAACCTTTTTTCTCTTTTGTCTACTTACATCTGCCTCTAATAGAGATCTCTCCGCTGCTACTGTAGAAAGTCTCTCATCCCAGAAATCTACATCAAGACCTGTTTCTTCTTTTATTAATTCACAAAACTTGATTACTTTTTCTCCTTGTGGACCCAAAGTTCCATTCATGTTTTTTGGCAATCCTGATACAATTTTATTTACTTGCTTTTCTTTTATTATTGCTTTTATTTCTTCAATATCTTTTTTCTTTCCAACTCTTCTTATCGTTTTTACACCTTGTGCTGTTAATCCCATTAAATCACTCACAGCAACTCCAATAGTTTTATCACCAACATCAAGCCCCATTATTCTTCCGTCTAACATAATTCCTCCTTTGTTTATTTATATTCTACAAGTTAAATACATATTATCAATCATAAAAATTGCAATATGATTTTTTGATGTAAGCTATTCAGTTTACATTAGTAATCATATTGCATTTTTTATTTAAATAATATATAAACAGTAAAAAATTCTTTAGTTATTTTTTTCAAATATTATCATATTTATACTTATTATTATAAGTGGTATAAGTATATATATAGATGCTGTAGATGCAGCAACTATACCAGAATCGTTAACTAAAAGAGTAATTATACAACCAACCATAGATGCAATAAAACCTTTAAATAATATTGGGAAGTTGTTCATTATCTTCCTAAAGTGTCTAGATGGTTTGAATATAAGTACTGCAATTACTCCAATTCCTACAAGTAAAATATTTACCCATACACTTGTCTGTGCTAATTGCATATTCATTTGAATTTTTCTTCCAAATGTCTGTAATATCTCTCCTGGCCCATTTAAGAAAATTCGTTGTACAAACATACCTAAGTGAGATTCACTACCTGAAACTATATCTAAAGCTGCAAATGCACAAACCACAACCACAGTTGAAATAACCAGTAATATAACTTTCTTAAAATCTATTTTAATATCATATATAAGCATTATAAACAATAAATACGCTACACATTCTGATATAGCTCCACCAACATTTGCACCCATTGAAGGATATGCACTAGTTATAAGTATTATTAATGAAAAAATTACAACAAGTAACTTAGATACCTTCTTGTAATGTAATAATACTGCTAAACCAAATACTGCACTTGCAATAGTTACACCTTCATATTCATTCCCTACACCATAGTATCTAGCTCCAATAACAGCATCATAACTCATTATATTATTTTGCATTAAATATGTTCCAAATACGGAATCTATAACTATGACTAAAATAGTAAGGGCCGCAAAAAATCCCATGTGTTTTATATCATTGTCTTTAAATAATTTTCTACCCAGTAAGTACAATATTAATGTAGTAGCAAATATCCCTAAAGATATTGAAAGTGGAGTTTTAAAATTCATCAAAGGAGCTAACATAAATGATAGTGGCATTATTATACCTAATTTTATAAACTCTTTAAGTACTTTGAATACACGCTCTTTATGTGGCATATAATTTCTAAAGAAAACTGCAAACATTGCAATTACCCAAGAAGCAGATATTACTCCTACAAATCCATTTATAATACTTGACCTTATTGAAGATATAGATACTATCCTTTCATAAAGTGATTTCAGATAACTAGCATTGTCTTCTTTGTTTACCAAAGAGTAACTTCTACCTACCATCTCTTTATTCTCAAGACCAAATTCATTTAATATATCTACTCCAACATCTAGATTCGCAACAATTCCAGCTTTTCTTGTTGTTGCAGATTCCAATAGACCTTTCCCTTCTCCACTAAATTTTATTATTGGAGAAAGTCTTCTTTTATTTTTATAATCTAAATCGCTTGGAAACGCACTTGATATATAAACAGTGTCATTTTCTCCAACCATAGAAAATACTTGTTCAAGATACTTATTTATATTTTTTACAATGTTTTTCTTCATTGTAGAATAAGTATTATCATTTAGATTCAATCTATACATATCTAATCTATATGTATCTCCAAGTTCCACAAATATAGCATCACTATTATTATAAGATTTTTTAGTCTCATCTAATAACTTATTGTAGTCTGTAGACATTCCAAATGGCATTTTAGAATCTTTTTTATTAATATCATCAATATTTCCTGAATCAATTCTTCCGTATTGGTCCATAGCAACTAAGCATAGATTTCTATTTTTAATTACTTGATTATTTTCAATGATATCAGAGTTTCCAATCACAGATGTCTTTAGGCCATTTTCTGACAAAGTTTTTCCTAATGACCCTAAGTTTGCTCCATATTCTCCAGACTCAAGATTTTCGTTTATTGATTTATTAATACTTAAATCATTTATTTCTTTAGCTTTTTGACCTGTTGCAACTTCAAAAACTTTAGCAGTATCTTGGTCTACTTTTTGAAAATTGATATAGTCTTCAGTAGTCACATTAGCTCTTGTTCCTGCACCCATACTTGCATAAGACCTTCTATCGTCAGTACCTTGATCCCCTCTTATATTCATGAGAGCTATATAGCCTCTCTTTTCTAACTCGTTTTTTAAGATTGGAATATTCATCATACTTCCAAGATTAGTCCTATTCATATCAATAAATATAACCTTGCCTTTTTTTTCAGCAAAACTATAGCTGGCAGTCGATACAAAAATCATAATGACTACTGCAAACAATGACATAATCTTTTTTCTCATTTATTTGACCTACTTTCTATTCAGATAGTGCGTGATTACTTCTTCAAGTATCTCATCTCTTTCAAATTTTTTAATTATAGCTCTTGCATTTTTGTGACTAGTTATATAGCTAGAATCACCAGAAAGGAGATACCCTATAATTTGATTTATAGGGTTATATCCTTTTTCAACTAGTGCTTTATATACAAAATCAATAGTGTCTCCTACACTCATTCTATCCTCTGGTATCCCTTCAAATTTCATAGTGTAGTCTAAATCTTTTTCCAAATTAAAAACCTCCTTAAGTGAATGTTATTTAACTTGTGTCTTAATAACCTCACTTGCATAGCTTAAAGCTTGGTCAACCTTAGATACATCACTAGCTCCTGCTTGTGCCATATTAGGTCTTCCACCACCTTTTCCTCCAGCTATTTTTGCAACTTCTCTGACAATATTACCTGAATGTATTCCCTTGTCTAATACATCTTTAGTGGCAGTAACTACAAAGTTAACTTTATCATCTACTACATTTGCTAGTACCACTACACCAGAACCAAGCTTATCTCTTAAATTATCTGCTGTTTCTCTTAGTGTATCCATGTCCATACCTTCAAATTTATTAGTTATTAAATTAACTCCATTTACTTCAACTTTAGAATCAAAAATAGAATCAGCTGATTGTAAACTCATCTTAGCTTTCATATCATGTAATTCTTTAGATAAATTTTTATTCTCTTCCAATAAAGAGCTTATTCTTTGAATTAAATTATCTTCCTTAGATTTTAAGTTTACACAAACTTCAGAGATAATTCCATCTCTTTCTTTTAGATATTCATAAACAGCTTTTCCTGTTATCGCTTCTATCCTTCTTACACCTGCTGCTACCCCACCTTCAGATAATATCTTGAACATTCCTACTTGAGAAGTATTTGTCAAGTGAGTTCCTCCACAAAGTTCTGTAGAATAATCTCCCATAGAAACTACTCTTACCTCATCACCATATTTTTCACCAAATAGTGCTGTAGCTCCTTTTTCTTTAGCTTCCTTTATATTCATAATATCACATTTTATGTCTAAAGATGATAAAATAACATTATTTACTTTTTCTTCTATTACTTTTAATTCTTCATTTGATATAGCTTCAAAGTGAGTAATATCAAATCTAAGTCTTTCTGGAGTAACTAAAGAACCAGCCTGATTAACATGGTCTCCTAATACTTCTTTTAATGCCTTATGAAGTAAATGTGTAGCACTGTGATTTCTTGCAGCTGACATTCTAATTTCTCTGTCTACTAGTGTCTTCACTTTATCTCCATTGCTTATTTTTCCTGATTTTATTATACCTATGTGTTTTATACTATTATTAGCTCCTTTTTTAGTATTTAGTACTTCTACAACTAAATTTTCATTAGTTATTAATCCACAATCTCCAACTTGTCCTCCACCTTCAGGATAGAAAGTAGTATTGTCTAGTACTATAGATACCTTATCGCCTTCTTTTGCACTTTGAACTAACTCATCATCTTTAACTATAGCTTCAATAGTTCCTTCGCCATATATTTCACTATATCCATTAAATATACTGTCAACTGTAGTTTCTAATTTTGATAGAGGGTCTTCTTTCCAGCTTTCTCCATCCATATTTCCTCTAGCATTTCTAGCTCTTTCTTTTTGTTTTTCCATTTCTTCATTAAAAGCTTCTTCATCTACAGATAAATGTTCTTCTTCTAAGATTTCCTTAGTCAAGTCTATAGGGAAGCCATAAGTATCATATAATTTAAAAGCTTCTTGACCACTTAAAACAGTTTTTCCTTCACTTTTTAATACTTCTATATAAGAGTTTAATATTTCTGTTCCTTGGTCTATAGTTTCATTGAATTTTTCTTCTTCTATACCGACTACTTTTTTAATGTAGCTTTCTTTCTCAACTAAAACTGGATATGCTTTATCATTTACTTTTATAACTTCATCTATTAGCTTTTGTAAAAATAATTCTTTTACACCTAATAATTTACCATGACGAGCAGCACGTCTAAGAAGTCTTCTAAGGACATATCCTCTTCCTTCATTTGATGGAAGTACTCCATCACTAACTAAGAATGTTACAGCTCTTATATGGTCAGTTATTATTCTTAGTGAAATATCATTTTTTGGATTCACTCCATACTTTACTCCAGTTAGTTTCTCAACAGCTTCTAATATAGACTTAATTGTATCTACTTCAAAGATAGTATCAACACCTTGCATGATACATCCCATTCTTTCAAGACCCATACCTGTATCTATATTTTTACTTTCTAATAAGCTATAGTTTCCTTCTTCATCTCTATCAAATTGAGTAAATACATGGTTCCAGAATTCCAAATATGTCGATAGGTAAGAGTTTGATGTTATCTCCGTCTTTTCCCCCGACCCACACCGTACGTGAGACTTTCACCTCATACGGCGTTCCCTCAAATAGGCAATCAATTAAATTAATTCATTTCCAACTTTCACACGGTAATTGTTGACTCTCTTAATATCTTGCTTATTCAAATCTAATTCTTCAAGGTAGAAGTTAATTGTTTCTTGTTTTGTTGCGTGTATCAATTTATGTACAAATGGAAGTATGAGTATCAAATTCCTGTATCTATCGTCACCACCTAAGCTTCTAGGTATAACATGATGACATTCCATATCCTCATTTAAGAGTCGTTTGGAAATTTGACAAATACCTTGTTGTGCTGAATACCGTGAAAGTCTGTTATCATTGTACTCCACACTTCTATTTGGAATTGGATTCTTAGCTATATAATTCAACATTTCATGGTCTATATATCCCAAAGTTGAGTGTATAATCTGCCGTCCTTCATTTGTATAGTTTGTAACTTTTTGATTAAATACGTGTGGCATTGTTGTTCTTATTCCTGTTAAGGGATATACAACTGCATCAGCTATATATTGTTCCTTTATGCCGTATTGCTTGTATTTAGTCAGGTATTCTTCTGTAACTGCACCTTGTTTTGTAACTAGATTATCTAAGCGATTTTTATAACATTTAGAAAGATTATATTGTATATTGGAAAAATCCCTATATACATTTGTTGCTATTTTATAATAATTATGCGACCCTGCAATGATTCGATTAAGCGTGTAAATATTTTTGTTAATTGGGTAATGCTTTATTACTTCATATTGCTCTTTTATATTACTTATAGTCTGTTGCTTCGCTTTATCTGTCATGCTGGATTGTATCACATATTTCTTTTTCTTTTTATAAGCTTTGAGTTTAAACCCTAGAAATTCAGAATTGGAATATCTAATATCTGTTATCTTGGATTTTTCCTCACTTATTTCGAGTCCTAATCTTTCTTTTAACCAATTATTGGTTGCTGTAAAGATTCGTTTAGCTTGGTTTCTATTCTTACACAATATTTTAAAATCATCTGCATATCTTACTATATACATTTCCTTTAGGTTAGTTCTTCTTAATGCTCTATATTTATGGTTTGAATGCATATATGGATATTTAGTTTTAAAAGTTTGCCATTGGTTACTAATCCACCAATCTAATTCATTAAGTACTATGTTGGATAGTAAAGGAGATAAAATACCTCCTTGTGGCACACCTTTATCTGGTACTCCTACATTTTCAACTTTAGCTTTTAACATATGACTTATGATGCTTAATACTTTCTTATCTCTAATACCTATTGACCACATCTGTTTTAATAACTTACTATGGTTAACATTATCAAAGAAACTTTTAATGTCTATGTCTATAGCCATATACATCTTTTCAAGATTAATTTTCTTCATCATATATGCTATTGCATGTTCTGCACTTCGGTTTGGTCTAAAACCATAACTATGTGGATGAAACTTTGCTTCACATATTGGTTCTAGAACTTGCTTAATGCTTTGTTGAATGAGTCTATCTTCTATGCAAGGTATTCCTAGAGGTCTCATCTTCCCATTAGCTTTTGGAATTTCAACCCTACGGACTTTTTGTGGTCTGTAGTTTTCTAGTCTTCTCTTGATATATTGAAGATAAACCTCAGTAGGTTTTTCTTTCCAATATTTAATATTATGCCTATTAGTCCCTGGTGTTCTACTTCCTGCATTAGTTTTAATATTTCTAAAAGCTAACAAAATATTTTCTTCACTTGCTATAATATTGTATAAATTGCTAAATTTACTTCCTTGCTGACTCTGCTTATATAGATTATCGAATATGTGTTGCATATTGTAGTACTCGTTAAATCTAAGCATATCTCTCTTTAATGGTTTTAAATCCTTATTAAGTATTGCCTTCGTTTCCGTATTATACATTGATTAGGTCGATTTATTCCTTTCTATAATTTGTGTAAGGAACATAATCTTTCTTAGTCCTACCGTGAACCCCAATGAATTTAAATTAATCTAATAATCTTTTGCTATTTGACTTGAGCCTATCCCATCCACTTCCATTACAGAAGCTTCTACGGTACTATGGCTCTACTCTCACTAATGTTAAAACAAGTTATATGGTGTTTTTGAATTTTGTCTTGCTATTTTATTTTAATAAACCTATAACATATAATTGTTGGTGTTATATATTAAAAGATTTATTGACTCTTTCCAAAGTATATATGTATGGATTTTCTCCTATATCTACTTGGAAAGGGTCTTTGAGTCTTCTTGTATAAATATACTCTGATGACCCAATTGTAATACACCCTCTATGATTGTCCCCAAAACCGAGTTGTGTCTTACCTTCTTGGTCTATGATATCTTGGTCAATCTTAGATTCTGTTGTGTTGCTATTTGTTGCTGAATTGCATATATATCTTACATTGTTTTGTACCATTGTATCTTGCATGTTTTATCACCTCCTTACGTTTTATATTTCCACCTTTAGGTGAAGTAAACGTAAGGATTCAAATGTCGTTTTGTAACTTGTATTACTATTCAAAATTCATACCAATTTCCTTGTTAACGTATCATAAGCTGAACAATAGCCTCCTCGTCATTAGCTTTCCACGTTCCGATAACTCTATCTTTTAACATATACCCTTAGGCTTCTTCTATAACCCTGTCTCAACGATACTGCCTGTAACAGTATAAAGTCTTTCATAACCGATAATTTTACTCAACTTCTGAGACGATTCTCAGTGGAATCCCAACACATTTCTGTGTCGTTTGCGTATAGAGCCGTACATTCGAAGATTCGTCAGTATCTTTAGGATACATTCTAACCATAGGTATTTTATAGACCCCCGGCATATGTTTATGCTTGACTACCTCTAGCCCCATTTCCTGTTTCTCTATAGATTCTATAAGTAAGGTTCAGTCCAGTAGAACCTAGTCAATCGACGTAGCGAATCATATAGAGTCTTAGGGCATAATCTCTGCCGTCTTCACCGTGCTTTTGACTAATGTATCAAGGTTGTTCATCTACAAAAGCCAAACGGAGTATTAGGGTTGCCCTTCAAGACGTTACTCTATCATTTGACATATCAAGTTATCAGTTCACTAATGCTTTCACCTTTAAAGAAGTTTATTTGATACCTCCTTCTTTGGCTCACATTAATGGCTAGTCTTTTCAACTAGCAACATGTCGCACAGCGGTCGCAATCACACCCTGGTTTACAATCTGGATTATCACATCCATACTCTTCTCCTCTATCAAAATAAATTTCTGAACAAGGACCACAAGGACCTGTACCTATTTCCCAGAAGTTATCATCCTTACCAAGTCTAACCATTCTTTCTTCTGGGAAATTCATTTCTTTTGCCCATATATCATAAGAATCATCATCTTCTTCATATACAGTCACCCATATCTTATCTTCTGGTATATTTAACCATTCTGTAACAAATTCCCAGCCCCATTTGATTGACTCTCTTTTAAAGTAATCTCCAAATGAGAAGTTACCCATCATTTCAAAGAATGTAGCATGTCTTGCAGTTATACCTACATTTTCTATATCTCCAGTTCTTATACATTTTTGAGATGTACACATTCTTACATTTGGAGGTACTTCTACACCTGAAAAATAGTTTTTCAAAGGTGCCATACCTGAATTTATAAGTAATAAACTCTTATCATTGTTTGGTACTAAAGAATAACTATTTGCTACATAATGACCTTTTGACTCAAAAAACTCTAAAAACTTACTTCTTATTTCATTTAATCCCATCTTTTCCATATTATGTTCCTCCTAATAAATTTTATTTTTTCGTTTAAATAAAAAACCTCGTCCCTATAAATAAATTTATAGGGGCGAGGACAATCGCGGTACCACCCTAATTATCATAAAAATTATGATATCTTCGGAAAACCTTAGCTATAACGTAACTACCGTCAATCTCTACTTATATCTTCTTTACATAAGATAAATTGTTCAAGATTGCTACTAAAAGGCTGCTTCAAATATTATATTCTAAGGGCTTCCAGCATTTTCCCTCTCTCTGTAAGACATCAAATATTTTACTATTCCTCATCACTGTATTTGCTTTTTAATTAATATACTAATTATATTACTAAATTTTACAAAATTAATCAATACTATATTTTCATATACAATAAATTTATTTTATAAACTTTATTCCACTTTAATATACTTTATTATTTATTTTTTAAATTTTTTAGATGTTTTAGATGTTTTTATAAACTTTTCTCGATTATTCCTCCACCTACTACAATATCTCCATCATACATTACCACAGATTGACCTTTAGTAATTGCTCTTTGAGCTTCATCAAAAACTATTTTAATAGTATCTTCTCCTATTTTATGAATAGTTGCTGGTGATGGTTTTGCTGAATATCTTATTTTTGCCTGAACTCTTAATGGTTCTTCTAATTTATCCATTGATATAAAGTTAACATCTTTTGCAATAAGTTCTTTTTTGAACAATTCTTCATTGTCTCCAAGAACTATAGTATTATTTATTGGATTTATATCTATTACAAACATTGGCTTTCCAAAAGTAATTCCAAGTCCTTTTCTTTGACCTATTGTATAATATAGTATACCTTTGTGTTTTCCAAGTATATTGCCTTTAGTATCTACAAAAAAACCTTCTTCAATACGTTTTTTAGAATGTTTTTTTACATAATTTGCATAGTCATTATCTTTTACAAAGCAAATTTCTTGACTGTCAGGCTTATTGTGAACTGCCATGCCCATTTCTTTAGCAATTTCTCTTACCCTATCTTTTTCATAATCACCTATTGGTAATAAAGTATGTTCTAGTTGTTCTTGTGTAAGATTATAAAGTGCATAAGTTTGGTCTTTTTTATCTGTAACAGATTTTTTTAGCAAATATCTTCCTGTACTTTCATCCTTTTCTATCTTTGCATAGTGACCTGTAGCTACATAATCACAACCTATTTGTCTGGCTTTTTTATAAAAATCATCAAATTTTATGTGCTTATTACAAGCTATACAAGGATTAGGAGTTTTTCCTTCTAAATATTCATCTATAAAATAATCTATGACTTTTTCTTTAAATACTTCTCTAAAATTTAGAACATAAAATGGTATACCTATTTTATTTGCTACTCTTCTAGCATCTTCAACTGCTGATAAAGAACAACAACCACCTTCATTTTCAACATCGTCATCATCTTGCCACAATTTCATAGTAACACCAATGACATCATAACCTTGTTGTTTTAAAAGATATGCAGCTACAGAGCTATCCACTCCTCCACTCATACCTATCATTACTTTTTTATTCATAAACAAATTTCACCTCATCTTTTGCATTACTTATTATTATATCATATAGAGCAAGCATTGTACTTATTTAAAATATAGCTTGTTCTATTTTCTAAAAAAATAATCATCTTTATTATTTGAATCTTATGGATATATTTTGTTAACTAATTAACTTCTAAATCAATTTAAAACACTTAATTTAGGCAATAAAAAATAGCCATTTTACAAACAGCTATTTTTTATGTCCTAATTATATCATTAATACTTCTTTTAAATCATTTTAAACTTTCTCAAGATACAATCACTTATTTTTATTCTTCTTCCTCTACATCATGGTCATGAGCATCATCTATAACATATCCATCCAATTCTGGTATATGGATATTATTCTTTTGAGCATAATCTATAAGTGCTGCTTTTACAGCTTGTTCTGCTAGAACTGAACAGTGCATCTTTACTGGTGGTAAACCATCTAAAGCTTCAGCAACAGCCTTATTTGTAAGTTCTAATGCATCTTTTATAGTTCTACCTTTTATCATTTCAGTTGCCATAGAAGAACTTGCTATAGCTGAACCACAGCCGAATGTTTTAAACTTAACATCCTTTATTACATCTCCTTCTATGTCTAAAAATATCTTCATTATATCTCCACAAGTAGGATTTCCAACTTCACCTACACCACTTGCATTATCAATTTCTCCCATATTTCTTGGATTCATAAAATGTTCCATAACTTTATCACTATATTGCATTATTTTTTCCTCCTACTCAATTTATGTCTATTTTTTATGCTTTATCTCTCTGTCTATTTTACTAAGCCTTGTTTCTTTGCATCATCATAAAGTGGTGACATACTTCTAAGTCTCTCTATAACATTTGGTAAATTTTCTAATATATAATCTATATCATCATCTGTTGTAAAATCTCCAACTGTAAGTCTTAATGAACCATGTGCTATTTCATGTGGTAAACCTATTGCAAGAAGTACATGTGAAGGGTCTAATGAACCAGAAGTACAAGCAGAACCACTTGAACCAGCAATTCCTAGCATGTCTAATAATAAAAGTATTCCTTCACCTTCTATAAATTGGAACGCAAAGTTTGCATTTCCTGGAAGTCTATTTTCTAAACTACCATTTATTCTTGTATAAGGTATTCTTTCTAATACACCATCTATTAGCTTATTTCTAAGACGAGTTAAAGTCTCTACATGATTTTGCATATTTGCTTTAGCTAATTCTGCTGCTTTTCCATATCCAACTATTGCAGGTATGTTCTCTGTACCAGCTCTTTTACTTTTTTCTTGCGCTCCACCATGAACAAAGTTATGAAGTCTTACACCTTTTCTTATGTATAAAGCTCCTACTCCCTTTGGTCCATAGATTTTATGTGAAGACATGCTCATTAAATCGATTCCTAGTTCCTTAACATCTACTGGAATATTACCTGTAGCTTGTACTGCATCAGTGTGGAATAATATCTTATGTTTTTTAGCTATTTCAGATATTTCTTTAATAGGTTGTATAGTCCCTATTTCATTATTTGCAAACATTATACTTATAAGTATAGTAGTATCTTTTATTGAATCTTCTAATTGTTTTAAATCTACTTTTCCTTCGCTATCAACATCTAAATAAGTTATTTCAAATCCATGATGTTTTGCTAAGTATTCACATGTATGAAGTATTGCATGGTGCTCTATTTTTGAAGTTATTATATGATTACCTTTATTTTTATTAGCATAAGCTACACCTTCTAATGTCCAGTTATCACTTTCTGAACCACCAGCTGTAAAATACACTTCACTAGGTTCAGCATTTATAAGGTCTGCTACTTGCTCTCTTGCTTTATCTAAAGCATCTTTTGCTTCTCTTCCGAATGTGTGAAAACTAGATGCATTCCCAAAATAGTCTGTTAGGTATGGCATCATTGCATCTAATACTTCTTTTTTAACAGGTGTTGTTGCAGAATAATCCATATACAATCTTCTTTTTTCCATTACATTCATCTCCAAATCTATTTTTTAATATTTGTTATATCATTTTCTAATTTATTTTTGTTATAGTCATTTATCATATCTTTTAGAGTAATTGAATCTATAACATCTTCTATACCCTTTTTCATCTTTTCCCAAACTATTTTTGTTACACACATGTTTGAGTTTTCACATACATCTTCATCTAGTACACAGTCAGATAATGCAACTGGTCCTTCTAATACTACAAGTATGTCACCTACTGTTATGTCTTCAGCATTCTTTGAAAGCAAATAACCTCCTTGAGCACCTCTTACACTTTTTACTAGACCTGATTTTTTTAAAGATGAAAATATTTGTTCTAAGTACTGATCTGATATTTTCTGTTTCTTAGCAATAAATTTTAATGACACTGGTCCATTATCTTGATTTAATGCTAATTCAAACATTGCTTTTAATCCATATCTACCTTTAGTAGACAACTTCATATATTATCACCTCTATATAGAAATCTAATTCATACTGATTTAGTAGGAATTACTTTCAACATCATTTTATTATACCCTACTAATTTTGTCAAGATTAATTTGAAATTTTTTATTTTGAATAAATCCCCCATTTTCCAATGTTCTCAAATCCTAGTTTTTTATATATCTTTCCAGCTTCTTCATTATCATAAAACAAACAAGGTATTTTATTTTCTCTTAGGAGTTCTGAACACAGTTTAATAAGGCACTTTGTAGCAAGTCCTTTGGCTCTATACTTTGGATGCGTCCCTACTCCAATTATCATTGCATGAGTCTTATTTTCTGAAGTACTCTTTGCCATGGATACTACTTGTTTGTTAATCTCTATACAATATCCTCTACCTGTCCTCAATCCATTTTTTAAATTATCTAAAGTAGTGCTGTGAAATTCATCTATCAAATCATAAAGCCTTACTGTCTTTTTAAGATTACCAAGCCTAATTTTTTTAATCTTTTCATTACAGTTATTATTTACCAAGAATTTTCTAGTTTGAAGTTTACAAAAATCAACTATCTTTAGATTATTAAGTCCTAATCTTTTTGCTAATGCATCCACAGCACATATTTTCCCAGAAATTTCTTCATAATTGGTATTACAAAGTAGATTATAAAAACCTTCAACATCATATTCTCCATCAGAATAAAACATCATAAACTCAAAATATTTAAGTAATACTGCCCTTATTTCACCCTTTTCATCTATGTCTGCCCATATATTTAAAAAATTATGTCCATATCCATATCTTTCAATGTCACCTATTATAAACAAATTGTACTCAGGTTCTCTTTTTAAGTATTTCATAACTCTACTATGATAAGTTGAATTAAGCTTTATAATCATAATATCTACCCCCGATACATAAAGTCCAGTTTAAAAATCACTGTCTAGATATTCTAAATATTTCTTTATATTTTTTTCAGTTTTATTTTCTTGTGGTATGTAATAGATACTATCTTTTATGCTATCTGGTAAATACTGTTGCTTTACATAATGATTTTTAAAGTTATGAGGATATTTGTATCCACAACCCCTACCTATATCTTTAGAACCAGAATAATGAGCATCTTTTATACTATTTGGTATGTCCTTAACAAACTCTTTATCTAATTCCTCCATAGCTTTCATTATTGCCATACATGCAGAATTAGATTTTGGAGATGTAGCTAAAAGAATAGTAGCTTCTGCCAATGGTATTTTTGCTTCTGGAAATCCAAGTTGCATAGCCGAATCTACACATGCCTTTACAATCATAATAGCATTTGGATAAGCTAGACCTATATCTTCACTAGCTATTACTAAAAGTCTTCTACATATACTTATCAAATCTCCACCTTTTATAAGTCTTGCTAGATAATGTATAGACGCTTGTGGGTCACTTCCCCTTATAGATTTTTGGAATGCACTTAAAATGTCATAATGACTATCACCATTTTTATCATAATTTATAATCTTATTAAATGTAGATGACTTTATTACATCTGAATCTATGTGAGTTATATTATCTTTATTTGGTTTGGTTGAATAAACTACCATTTCCAAAATATTCAAAGCTCTTCTCATATCTCCATCAGAAAGAATAGCTATATCTTCAATCGCATCTTTATTACATTCAATATCCATATAACTATCTTCATTTAATACTTCAATAGCTCTTTCCAAACCTTTTTCTATATCAAACTTCTCTAAAGGTTTAAATTCAAACACAGTAGACCTGCTTAAAAGAGCTTTATACACATAATGATATGGATTTTCTGTGGTACTAGCAATTAAGGTTATACTTCCATTTTCCATAAATTCTAATATTGATTGTTGTTGTTTTTTATTAAAACTTTGTATTTCATCTATATATAACAAAACTCCATTTATATTATTTATACTTCCAAGTTCTGATATCACCTTTTTTATATCTTCTAGAGATGAGTTTGTAGCATTTATTTTGTAGAAATTTTTATTGCTTTTTTCTGCTATTATTTCTGCTACTGTGGTTTTTCCAACACCTGGAGGACCAAAAAATATCATATTTGGTAAAAAATTAGATTGTAATATCTTAGACAATATTTTGCCATTACCTATTATATGACTTTGACCTATTACATCATTCATTGTTTTTGGTCTTATTCTATCTGCTAAAGGCATATCCTCACTCCTTTTTTGATTAAAATACTTACTCTATAATTATTTCAATAATTCGTCTAAAAAAGGTATCTATTTGAAATAGATACCTTTTCTAATCTCAACCTATAAAATATAGATTATTGATTGTTTTTTAGTTTTTTCAATTCATCTGTAAGTTTATCATTAAGTATTCTTATATGAGTACCTTTCATACCTAATGATCTTGATTCTATTACACCTGCACTCTCAAATTTTCTAAGTGCATTTACTATTACTGATCTAGTTATACCAACTCTATCAGCTATCTTACTTGCAACAAGTAAACCTTCTTTACCATCTAACTCAGCAAAAATATGCTCAACTGCTTCAAGTTCGGAGTAGGACAGAGTGCCTATTGCCATTTGAACTACAGCTTTCTTTCTCATTTCTTCTTCTAATTCTTCGCCTATCGCTCTTAATATTTCTAGACCAACAACAGTTGCACTATATTCAGCTATTACTAAATCATCATCATTAAATGAAGCTGAATATCTCGAAAGTACTAATGTCCCTAGTCTTTGACCACTACCTAAAATTGGTACTACTGTAGTATATTTTTGTAATCTTCCATGTTCTTCTGGGAAAATTTCTAATATCTTTTCACCATTTAAATTTTCTAATGTCTCATCAATCTTTAATACATTTTGAGTATATTCATCTGAAAATTTCTTTTGTTTAGTATACTCATCTTCTATAACTGAACTGTCTTGAGCATCATTTAAATGAAGACCTAGTACTTTACCTTTTGCACTTACTACATAAACATTAGAATTTAAAACATCTCCTAATGCTCCGGCCAGTAAATCAAAAGAGACACTACTTCCACCACTTGTTTGTAATGTTTTATTTATTTTCCTTGTTTTTTGTAACACTTCACTTGCCATTTAATCATCTCCTCATGAAATTTAGGCCTTTTAATAACCTTTTATATTTTCTAATATTATTTTCATTTATAACGAAAATTTATTTTTTATATTAGTTGTTTACACTTGAAAGATTATCATAGATTGGAACCTTTTTCAAGAGAATTATGTGATTTTTTTCAATTTTCACTCTTTTCCGTCATTATGCTCTTTTGACTCTTTGTTACATTCTTTATTAGAACATACTGTTTTTGTTTCAGATTTAGTCACTTTTTCAACCATATATGAACCACACTTCTCACAGAACTCTCCTGTTGGCTTATTCCAAGCTACAAAGTCACAGTTTGGATAATTAGAACATCCATAAAAAGCTTTACCTCTTTTGGATTTTCTAAGTATAATATCTCCTTCTTCACATTTTGGACATTTAACACCAATTTTATTCATAATTGGTCTAGTTGTTTTACAATCAGGATAGTTTTTACAAGCCATAAACTTTCCAAATCTACCATATTTTATAACCATATTAGAACCACAATTTTCACATATTTCATCAGTTTCTTCATCCATATTTATTTTTTCTATATTTTCAAGTGCTTCTTCTATAGCTTCTTTAAGTGGAGCATACGATTCAGATACAATCTCTTTCCAATCTGTATTCCCTTCTTCTATAACATCAAGTTTACTTTCCATATCAGCAGTAAAATCTACATCTATAAATTTATGAAAATTATTTTCTAAAATATCAGTAACTATTATTCCAAGTTCTGTTGGACATAGGCTTGTTCCTTGCTTTTCAACATATTCTCTATTTAATATAGTAGCTATTGTTGGAGCATACGTACTTGGTCTACCTATACCTAGTTCCTCTAGTGTTTTTACTAGACTAGCCTCTGTATATCTTGCTGGTGGTTGTGTAAAGTGTTGGTCTGGTAATATATTTTCTATATTTAATATATCTCCCTTGTCTATACTTGGTAAAATTTTATCTTCTCTTTCTGAAAAATTGTATACTTTAGTATAACCATCAAACTTCATTTTTGAACCAGTTGCTTTAAACACAAGGTCTCCTATTTTACATTCTACATTTAATATATCGAATACTGAATCCTCCATTTGACTAGCCACAAATCTTCTCCAAATTAAATTATATAACTTGTACTGGTCTTTGCTCAGTGAAGCTTTTATACTATCTGGTGTTCTGTCAACAGAAGTTGGTCTTATTGCCTCATGTGCATCTTGGACTTTTTTAGTATCTTTTTTTTCTTTTTTATCACTATTATTTTTATAGTAATTTTCTCCTAAATTACTTACTATATAACCTTCAGCCTTTTCTCTTGCCTCATCAGATATTCTCTTAGAGTCAGTTCTTATATAAGATATAAGACCGACAGTACCTTCACCCTCTATGTCTATACCTTCATATAATTCTTGTGCTATCATCATTGTCTTTTTAGTAGTGAAAAATAGCTTATTTGCCCCTTCTTGTTGAAGCATACTTGTTGTAAATGGTTTTGGAGCTGATTTACGTCTTGATTTAGATTCTATCTTCTCAACTTTTAAATCTTTTCCTTCCATTTCTTTTAATATTTCATTTACAGCTTCTTCATTTTCTAATTCAATTTTTTCATCATTCTTACCATAAAATTTTAAAGTTATATCTTTATCTTTTGCTGTCTTTGCTTCAACATCTATTGTCCAATATTCTTTTGGAATAAATGCTTTTATTTCTTTTTCTCTATCACAAATTAATTTTGTTGTAACAGATTGCACTCTACCTGCACTAAGACCTTTTCTAACCTTTTGCCACAATATAGGGCTTATCTGATAACCTAGAAGTCTGTCTAATACTCTTCTTGCTTGTTGTGCATCAACTAAGTTTATATCAATATTTCTAGGATGCTTAATTGCTTTTTTAATTGCATCCTTAGTTATTTCATTAAACTCTATTCTACAATCTTCAGATTCATCTAAATTTAGTATATGAGCTAAATGCCATGATATAGCTTCACCCTCTCTATCAGGGTCAGTTGCTAGATAGACTTGTTTAGACTTCTTAGCTTCTTTTTTTAATTCTTTTATTACATCGCCTTTACCTCTTATGTTTATATATTGAGGTTCAAAATTATTTTCTATATCTACACCTAATTTACTTTTAGGCAAATCTCTGACATGACCAACTGATGCTTTCACTGTGTAATGACTTTTTCCTAAAAATTTTTCTATAGTCTTAGCTTTTGCAGGCGATTCTACGATGACTAATGTTTTGGCCATAAAACCACACACCCCCACTACCTAATCTTAATTTATACATTCAAACTGTACGTTTTATTATTCATTTCTACTACTAACTCATTTAGTAATAATTCATTGATTATTGAATTTACATACTTTATTTCTATACCAGTATAATCACAAATACTATCTATATGCAAGTTTCCTTCTCTTTTTATAGCCTCAATTATTTGCTTAGACTTGGCATTTAAACTTATATTATCATATTTTTGATTTATTTTTTTATCAATAATATTAAATATGTTATATTCATTCAAAATATCATCTATATTTTCAATTAATTTTGCACCTTCTTTTATAATTTTATGACAACCTCTACTCATTTGAGAATTTATATTACCAGGTATTGCGAAAACATTTTTTCCATGTTCAAGAGCAAAATCCACTGTGATTAATGCACCACTTCTCATTGCTGCCTCTACAACCACTACTCCATCACTTAATCCGCTAATAATTCTATTCCTATTAGAAAAATGATACGGTGCTACTGTTGAGTTAATATTATACTCTGATAATAATAATCCCCCATTTTCTAATATTTTATTTGATAAATATAAATTTTGTTTTGGAAGAGGATTGTCTACTCCTGAGCCAAGCACTGCTATAGTTTTAGATTTTCCATTCATACAACCTATATGTGAGTATGCATCTATTCCTATAGCTAATCCACTTACTATATTAACCCCATACTGGGATAGTTGACAACTAATTGTTTTTGCACAACTAATTCCATAAGCTGTAGGTTTTCTTGAACCTACCATAGCTATATTAAAATTATCATTAACTAGACCTATATCACCTTTATAAAATAATAATTTTGGAGCATTGTATATATTTTTTAATTTCTCAGGATATTCTTTATCATATTGACAAATATATTTAATTGTTTTTTTATAAAGAAGTTCTTTTATATTTTCTAAATAAGCGTGACCTCTATATTTTACTATATTTTTTCTAATATTCAAGCTTATATTTTTTAAATTATATATTTCTTTTTCAGAAAAATCAAATATATCCTCAATATTTACTACTTCATTTTCTATTATTTCAATTGTTTTTGTTGTTATTCCACTAATTGATTTTAACCATAAATAGATATCTCTTTTTTCCATAAAATCCACCTCAAAAACTTATTTAAAATAACTATAATAAGCCTTTCTAAATGAAAAAGCTTCTATAATACATTGCGAATTTATTGTTTCCATCTCTTCCAAATCCGCTATTGTTCTTGCCATTTTTAAAAGTTTTGTATAACTTCTACTACTGAGATTATATTTATTAAATATTGTCTCAGCTGTTTTTGAAGCTTCTTTTTCCAATTTACAATATTTTAATAAATTAGAAGCTTTAATTTCACTATTATTTTTTATATTATCTTTCTTAAATCTATTTATTTGTATTTTTCTAGCATTTTCTACTCTTCTCTTTATTTTTTGAGAACTTTCTTCTTGTTTTGAGGAATTAAAATCAACATATTTTATAGAATTAACTTCTACAAAAATATCAAACCTATCTAATAATGGACCTGATATTTTATTTATGTATTTATCAATTTCATTGCTCCTACATCTACATTCTATGTCTGACATATAATAACCACAAGGACATGGATTCATAGCTGCAATTAATAATACCCTACAAGGATACTTTGTACTATATTTCACTCTAGATATATTTACATAGCCATCTTCTATGGGTTGCCTTAAAGTCTCAAGTATTTTTCTATCAAATTCAGCTATTTCGTCTAAAAATAATATCCCTCTATGTGCTAAAGCAACTTCTCCAGGCCTTGCATCTATTCCACCACCAATTAAGGATTGCTTTGTAGTTGTGTGATGAGGTGCCCTAAAAGGTCTATTATCAATTATTCCTTTAGTTTCATCTATCATTCCTAATATGCTATAGACTTTACTTACTTCTATCATTTCTTCTATACTTATATCTGGTAAGATTGTCCTTATCCTTTTTGCAATCATAGTTTTTCCTGAACCTGGAGGTCCAATCATAAATATATTATGATTACCAGCTGCTGCAATTTCTGCACTTCTCTTTACAAAGTAGTTTCCTCTTACATCTTTAAAATCTTCATCATATTTACTCTCTTTTATACTATGAACTTTTGTATGTTTATAATCTTTATAGGTGTCATATCTTTCTAATTCATCATTCAAAAAAGACATTATCCCTTCTTTATCGACTTTTATTTCTTCATTTAAAAATTCAATACATTCATTTAAACTTTTAACAGGTATTATATCAATTTCATCTATAAATAAACTTTCTCTTGTATTCTCAATTGGTATAAAGATACGTTTTATATTTTGATTTTTTGCCCCTATAATAATAGGCAATATACCTCTTACTTTTCTTATTTTTCCATCTAATGACAACTCTCCTATAAACATACTTTCTTCTATGTAATTTTCATCTTTTTTTATTAATCCTCTTAAAATACCTATGCTTATAGATAAATCTAAAAAAGCTCCTTCTTTTTTTATATCTGCTGGGGATAAATTTACAACTATTCTTGTATTTGGAAATTTATATCCACTATTAAGAATTGCTGATTTTACTCTTTCTCTTGCCTCTTTAATTTCTTTACTTGGCAGACCAACAATATTAAAACTAGGTATACCATTACTTATATCAACTTCAACCTTTACCAAAAAACTATCTATTCCTACTAAATTACTTGAATTAATAATACTTAACATTTTTAATCCTTTCAAAAAACTTTATATTTTTTAAAAAGCATTCATTATATGATTTACTCTCTTTTCCAATAAATAGACCTCTATAATATCAAACCTTATTGGAGTATTATGTAAATTTTTTTTCATAATATAGTACTTTGCAACCTCAATTATCTTTTTTCTCTTTTTGAAACCTACAGATTCGCAAGGATATCCATACTTTATATTGGACCTTGATTTCACCTCCACAAATACAATCTCATTACCTATATTTGCAATTATATCGACCTCTCCTGTCTTCAATCTGTAGTTTTTTTCTAATATCTTTGCTCCTTTTGATAGCAAATAATTAACTGCTATTTCTTCTCCAAAATCACCTTTTTCTTTATTATTCATTATTAACTCCAATACATTAAATTTTTACTTTTAAATTATTGTCAGTATACAATTTAACTATTCAATCTTTCGAGATTGATTTTATTTCCATTAACATTAATAAATACTTCTATTGACTTTATTCTTTTATGATATTATGCTAGTTTTCATAAGGAAAGTTTATTTTTATGGAGGAATGTCTTTAATGAACAGAAAAAAATTATTTATTTTTATACGATATTTATCTCTATCTATATTACTTGTAAGTTGTTTGAGTAATTCTGAAAATACATTGTATCCAGTTATAACAATGATTATATTGTTTCTAATAATAAATAATCAAGTTAGATTTTTTTCTTTATCAAATGAGAATAAATTTATACTTATTTCTTATTTTTTAGAGCTTATTTTAATTTTTATATTATGTTCACATACAAATACTTTTAATTCACTTTACTTTGTTTCTTTAATTTTGGATGCCTCATTTTTAATAAAGAAAAAATATAAATACATATTATTCTCTTTAGTTATAATATCTTCTTTTATTATTGGTTTAGATAAAAATTTATATTTAGCACTAGAATCAAGTTCCATATTACTAATTATAACTCTACTTTCTATGTATCTAGAAAACGAGAATTTATCTAAATTATACAATCAAAGTCTTTATGATAAACTCAGAGTTTCTAAAGATGAACTAAAAAAAGCTAATGCTGATTTAGAGATTTATGCAAGTTCTATAGAGGAATTAGCAATTTTGAAAGAAAGAAACCGTATATCTAGAGAAATACATGATAGTGTTGGACATTCTCTTTCTACAACGATAATCCAATTAAATGCTATAGAAAAACTCTTAAAAGACAAACCTCTCATTTCTGATTTAGTACATGAACTTAGAGAATTTGTAACTGAAAGTTTTCAAGATGTAAGAAAAGCTATATCTGAACTAAAACCTGTTGAATATGAAAATTACCAAAATTTAATTAAAATCAAAGAACTGGTTGAAAGCTTTATTAAGCTTACAAATATCAATGTCAGATTAACTATATCAAAAAATACTTGGAACCTATCTAGAAATCAATCTATCACTTTATATAGACTTGTTCAGGAATCGCTTTCCAACGCATCAAGACATGGAAAAGCAACTGAAATCAGAATCTTTATAACATTTAATACTTCAAATCTTATAATTACTATAAGTGATAATGGTCTAGGGTGTAACAATATAAAAAAAGGAAATGGACTTAGCAGTATTAGTGAAAGAATATATGAATTAAATGGCAAAGTTGAGTTTGATAATTCTAACACTGGGTTCACAATTAGAGCGTCTTTTCCTAAATTTTCAGGGGGTGATTTTTTTGAATAAAATCAAAGTTCTTATAGTAGATGATGAAAAATTAATTAGAAAAGGTCTTAAGATTATTTTATCATCTTATGACGATTTAGAAATTGTAGGAGATGCTTCAAATGGATATGAAGCATTAGAGTTTTGTAAAACAAATGATGTAGACATGGTTCTTATGGATATTCGAATGAAGGTTTGTGATGGAGTTCTAGGCACAAGACTTATAAAAGAATATGATAGCTCTATAGCATTATTAATTTTGACAACCTTTAATGATGATGAGTACATAAAAGATGCTATGAAATTTGGAGCTTCAGGATATCTTTTAAAGGATAGCTCGGATGAAGTATTACATGAAGGGATTCGTTCCTCGTTTTTTGGCAATATTGTACTTGATAAAAGTGTAGCTGAAAAAATTATGTCCCCTGAAAAAACTATAGAACAAGAACATATTTCTGATATGTATAATTTAACAGAAAAAGAAATATCCATAATTAGATTAATCGCAAATGGACTTAACAACAAAGAAATCAGCCAAGAATTATTCTTATCTGAAGGTACAATAAAGAATAATATTACTAATATCTTAGGTAAATTAGAACTTCGTGATAGGACTCAACTAGTTATATTTGCCTTCAAAAATAAAATTGTAATATAAATATATAGGTAAGAAATCTATACCTTAAAAAATTTCTTACTCACAAACTCATTTATAATAAATAAAAATATAAAGTGACTTAAGTCACTTTTTTTAGTGACTTATAGTAATAGAATTATGATTCATAATTCTTTATTATAGTATTATAGCTTTTTAACTTATACAAAATTATTTTGGGAGGGATTATTATGGATATAGTCAGAGTAAATAATATAACAAAAAGATTTAATGATAAATTAGCACTTGATAATATCAGCTTTTCTGTTAAAGAAGGAGAGATATTTGGACTTATTGGACCAAATGGGGCTGGTAAATCTACACTTATAAATATAATTACAAATCTTATGTTACCAAATAGTGGCAACATCCAAATCAATGGTTTAGATTTGTCAAAAGATTATATAAAAGCAAAGTCTATAATAGGATTAGTTCCACAAGAATTAGCACTTATAGAAACCCTTACTCCTTTTGATAACTTAGAGTACTTTGGAGCTTACTATGGATTAAAGGGAAAATTGCTTCAAGAGAGAATAACTGAAGCCTTAGAAGTCACAGGACTTACTGATGTTAAAAAGAAAAAAGTCAAAAAATTATCTGGTGGTATGCAGAGGAGATTAAACATTGGAATAGCACTTTTAAATCATCCTAAAATATTAATATTGGATGAACCAACTGTAGGTGTTGACCCTCAATCGAGAAATCATATTTTCAATTTTATAAAAAATATATCTGAAAAACAAAAAACTACAGTAATATATACTTCTCATTACATGGAAGAAGTTGAGCATCTTTGTTCTAAGATTTTTATTATGGATGAAGGTAAAGAGATTGCTTTTGGAGATAATGATTATTTAAAATCATTAGTATCTACAAATACAAAATTAATTATGGAAATAAAAAATATAAATGCTCAACTTATATTTGATTTAAAAAATACTAAAGGTGTTATATCTATCTTAGAAAATAATTCATTATTAGAATTAGATATAGACAAAAAATTACAGCTTACAGATGTGTTATCTGTTGTTGACAAAAACAACTCAAAAATAACAAGAATATCTTATGAAGAACCTAGTCTAGAAGACGTGTTTTTAAATCTAACAGGAAAAAATTTAAGGGATTAATGGAGGTGATTTTATGAAATTATACATTAGTGTAAAAACTATGCTAAAAGGTTTAAAAAGCTCCTTTATACTTAATTTAATATATTTCTTAGCATTACCTCTAGTTTTAGCTGGATTTCTTGGGATGGTGACAGAAAGTATGTTTCAAAATCCTATAAAAACAGATTTGACATCAATTGTTATATATGACAAAGATAATACAAAGCTATCAAGTAATTTGACAGGATATTTAAAAAATGATTTATCTTCTATATTAACAGTTCAAAAAGATGATTCTAAGGTAGACTTAAAACTTACTATACCTAAAGGATATGAGAATAATTTATTAAATGAAAAATCAAATACTCTAAGTATAGAAAAACTTAAATCTAGTGATAATATTGCAATATTACTTCAAGATATTTTAGATACTTATCATGAAAAATTATATTTGAATAATTCTCAAAAATTAAGTTCAGAAGATTTCTCAAAATTATTTAATAAGAATTCTATTGATGCTTCTATAATAAAAAATAATGTTAAACAAAATTCTTATGAGTACTTTGCTTTAGTTTCTCTTGGATTCCTTGTAATAATTTTTATAATGAATAATATTTTATCAAATTATATAAATGAATCAAAAGGGCTTTCAAAAAGACTTTACTCTATGCCTGTAACTAGGGTACAATTCTTAATTTATGATTTTGTAGGTTTATGGATTTACTCATTTATATTCTTATTATTATATGTTTTATTTTTTAGAATACTTGGTATAACATTCAAAGGTAACTTTGCTATATTAACTTTACTTTGTGCTTTATCTTCTTGTTTTATGACTTCAATATCTACTTTTGTAACCGCCTTTTTTAGCAAGAAATATGGTACAGTTATAGTTTATGCATTACTCTTCTTGCAAACAGTTTTTGGAGGTATCTTCAGCATGGTAAATGATGTGTTTACTAAGTTTACAAGTTTATCTCCTACTTATTTAATAGGAACATTGTTCAGTAATTATGAAACGTTTAAAACTATAGACTCAATAGAAAGTTTAATTTTCATATGCCTAATTGCATCTACAGTATTGATTGCACTTTCTATTATAAAAGAAAAATATAAGTGGAGGGAGGTTTAATAATGATTAGATTAATTATTGCAAACATAAAAAGATATATAAAAAATCATACTCTTTTAGTTAATATGGTCTTGTTTCCTGTTATATTAGTATTTTCTCTTAACTTTTTTACTGGCAGCTCAGAAAATCAATCAATGTACTTTTCTCCAGTAGCAATTGTATCTAATTCTTCCGGAAAATACGAACATAAGTTAATAGATAGTTCTAAATTAAAAGAAAACTCATTTGGACTTGACGAACAAGACAAAGCTATGAATCTATTAAAAAACAATAAAGTTTCTGCTGTCTTCATTTTAGATAAAAATTTTTCAAACAATATAGATAACTTAAAACGACCTGTGGTTAAATGTTTTAAAACTGAAAATGGTGGAGGTAGTCTTTGGGCAGAATCACAAATAGAATCTTTTATTACTAATTCATTAAAATTAAAAATAGATGGAAATATAGATGATAAATTGACCAAGACAAATATAATTGATAACAGTCCAGATAAGAATAAAAATTCGTTTTTAATAGTTTTCTTAATATGTTATTTTATGTACATTAACGCAGCACATCTAGCTTCTGATTTATTTGCATTAAAAAAATCTAATACCTTAAAAAGACTTGTCTCTACAAAACATAATGATATAAAAATAATTTTCAGTATATTTTTAGGGTTATTTTTTACTCAAGCAATTGTATACACCTTAACTTTAGTATGTTTCACATTTACAAGAGATTTTAAGTTAACTCTAAATACATTGATGATTGTACTATCAAATAGTTTTGTTGCTACTGGATTCGTATTTTGGATAGCTAGAGTGTTTAAAAACGAGAGTTCTATAAGTCTTATATCTACATTTTATTCTTTAATAGGTTTAGCTATATCCATATCTAGCATGATACCATCACTTGATAAATTGTCCTTTATGGCTAATCTTTCAAAGCTTACACCATTTTATTGGACTATAGATGCTATTAATAATAATGGTAATATATTAATAAATATAATTGTTCTAATTCTTATTGGAATGGTATTTGTAACGGCTGGAAGTCTTAAATTAAGAGATTTTGCTAGAAATTAATACTTATTAAATCTAGTTAGTATGTTATTTTATACAATACTAACTAGATATCTTAATATATTAAATCATCTTATCTTATATTTTTATATCTAATTATATATATCTATTATTCCAAACTTTTTATTATATATCATTTAATTTGACCTGTCAAGTATTTTATGATATAATATTAATTATTAGATAATTAAAGCATTGTACCCAAATTGCAATATCTAAAATTCAGTTTGGAGGTATAACCATATGTATGAAATCGGTGAAAGTGTAATGTATCCAAAAGAAGGAGCCTGCTATATAAGTGGTCTTGTAACAAAGGATGTAAATCATCATATACAAAAATACTATGAATTGACTGTTATTTACAATAGTAATCTTAAAATTTTGATTCCTGTTTTAAATGCTGATAAGATTGGTATACGTCCAGTTATGGATGAAAATGAAGTTGATAACTTTATACAATCTCTTGATAAAGCAGATTGTTTATGGGTTCTTGATAGAAAAAAACGACTTAAACTATACCAGGATAAATTTCACTCAGGAGATGTTTTCGAGATTGTAAAATTAATTAAGATGCTTATGATACAAGATAATTCAAAACAACTATGTAGCACAGATAAGGATTTTCTAAATAAGGCTCAAAGATTTGCTTTGTCAGAATTGGCTGCAGCACAATGCAAATCCTACACAATTGTATTAGAAGAAATGAAAAACCATATACTAAATTCAAAAAATAACAATTAAATTAGTTTTATATACTAGTTTAATTGTTTAGTTATTCATATAATTACTCTATTCTTCCAAATCTTTTAATCTAAAATTGATAAAGATAGATTAATTAGATAGACATCTTTATTTAAATAAAAAGTCTAGGGGTAAATCATATTCTTGATTTTCCTCTAGACTTAGTAGTAAAACTTACTCTTTCTCAAGTTCTTTTTTCTCTTCTAATAAAACACTTAACTCATTTGCTTCTAAAATTTGTGCCTCTGCAATATCAAGTAACTCTTGTTGCCATTCCACACATTTATCTTTGTAATCAAAAGGTAGCGTTCTGTCAACTATGTACTTATCAATACAACTCTCCGCACTTTTAATTATTTCTTTTCTTTCATTAATAAATTTTTCTAATTCTACTAAGGCTTCTTCATAAGCTTTTTTACTCATATAAATTCCCCCTTTGTACAATTATTCTACATTAAAATGATTTTTCCTCTTTTTTGTATAAAATTTTATTTGTATATAACTTTTCCATCAATATCTTTTATAGTTTGACATCCAGTTAATATCATAGAGCTACTTAGTTCTGATTGAAGCTTATTTATGTAAGTTTCTACACCATCAGTTGCTCCACCAAATGAAGCTGTCACAAAAGGTCTTCCTATTAATACTGCATCTGCTCCTAGACCTATCATCTTTAATACATCTAATCCTGTTCTAACTCCACCATCTGCAAGTATTGTAACTTTATCTTTAACAGCATCAGCAATTCTTGGTAGAACTTCACATGCTCCTGGTGTACAATCTAGTACTCTTCCTCCATGATTTGATACAACTATAGCATCTACACCTGCTTCAACTGCCATTAATGCATCTTCAACAGTCATTATTCCTTTCAATATAAATGGTAGCTTAGTAGAGTTTACCAATTCTTTTATTTGTTCAACATTTTTAGGAAGTACTGGTTTTCCATGTAGTGATAAAGTTACTAAACCACAAGCATCTATATCAACTCCAACTGCAAATGCACCAGCTTCTTCAGCTAATCTTATCTTTTTTATAATATTTTCATTATCCCAAGGCTTAATAAATACAATTCCAGCACCATTATACTTTTTAACTACATCCAAATTTTCCATTAAAAAAGCATCTACTGCTGTATCTCCAACCATTGCATAAATCCCACTATTAGCACATCCTGCAACTACTGGTTCTATGTAATCTCTTTCATTAATCTTTCCACCCATATTCAATGTAGTTCCTGTTACTGGAGCTGCAAATATAGGTGAACTCATTTTTTTTCCAAACATATCTATAGATGTATCAGGATTTGAGACATCATGTATTACTCTCATATTCACTTTTACTTTTTCTAAACTCTTACTATTTTCTATAAAAGAAGAACCACTTCCTTTACCTCCCATACCAGGAACTTCCCCTGCACAAACAACTCCATTACAAACTTTGCAAACTTTGCAACTTCCATTTAAATTTTCTCTAGCATTTTTTAATAGTTCATTATACTCCATCTTTAATCCCCCATTTATTATAGTAATTTATATCATATACATTATATCATATTGTATTTACAGTATATTTTTCAAAAAACTTTTTCTATGTATAGGAGTTATTCCATGTTTTTCAATAGCTTCATAGTGTTCCTTAGTCCCATACCCTTTATGAGATTTAAAGCCATATTCTGGATATACTCTATCATATTGATACATTATACTATCTCTAGTAACCTTAGCTAATATACTTGCTGCTGCTATTGATATAGATTTTGAATCTCCTTTTACAATTGGATTTTGAGCTATATCAATTCCTGGTATTGTCGCTGCATCAACCAATAGATAATCAGGTGCTTGTTTTAAACAATTTATAGCTTTTTTCATTGCCATATATGTAGCATTCAATATGTTAAATTCGTCTATTTCTTCATTATTTACGATACCTATTCCATAGTCTAATGCTTCTTTTTTTATTACTTCAAAAAGTTCATCTCTTTTTGCTTCACTTAGTTTTTTAGAATCATTTACACCTTCTATTTTTGTATTTTTTTTAAATACTACTACAGAGGCTACAACAGGCCCAGCAAGTGGCCCTCTTCCCGCTTCATCAATTCCTCCAATATATAAATAACCTTTATTATAACCTTCATTTTCAAATATATTTATGGTTTCTAATCTTTCTTCTTCTCTTCTAATATTATCTAATTTTTTAGCTAGTTTTATAGCTAAACTTTGAACAGATTTTCTGTCATCGACTCTCAGTAGTTCTATATATTGCATATATTTTTCTACTTCTAAAGTCTCAATTATTTCTTTAATCTCCCTCACGCTTTTATTCTGCATACAATTCCCTCATCTTTCATTTGTAAAAATATAAGTTTTAATATATTAAATTTTTGCTAACGCAAAGTTTAATTGCATCCACTATATCCACATTTTAAGCATATACTACAACCACCTGTGTGTGCAATTCCTTCACTTCCACACTCTGGACACACAAATTTCTCATCTTCTTCAAAATTTTTATTTACTATTTTTTTGGATTCTTCATCTTTATTATCTTTTTCTTTTTTATTATTTTTATAACATTCTTTTTTATTATCTTCTTTTTTATTATTTTCTTTATTGTTTTCTTCCTTTTTTTCATTTATTAAAATTCCACTCCTTTTGCATCCATCTCTAAATATTGTCACACCTTTAAGACCAGCCTCCCATGCCTTAATATATATATTGAAAACATCTTCAATTGTAGTTTCAAAAGGTATATTTATTGTAGATGATATAGAAGCATCAATATACTTTTGCCATACTTTTTGCATGTTTATCCTTTCTTCATATCCTATATTCATAGCAGTTACAAAAAAATCTGGTAAACACTCTTCATCTGTAATACCTTTTTTATCCATATACTCCTTAACAATTGGAGTATATACTTTATAATATACATCTTCATCATGCAAACTCTCAGTTTTTCTTATATATGAAAGATTAAATATTGGCTCTATTCCTCCACTAATTCCTATCATTGTAGATATAGAACCTGTAGGAGGTATAGTTAATAGTTGTGAGTTTCTAAGCCCATATTTTTTAACCATTTCCTTAGTATCGTCATTTAAATTTTCTATAAAAAACTCCGATTTAGAGATATTTTCATATTTATATTCACTAAAAGTTCCATATTCCTTAGCAATTAATGCTGATTGCTTTACAGCTTCATTCAGCATAGTCTTACCAATCAAATCACACAATTCTAAAGATTTATCAGAACCATATCTTATTCCCATTTTTATAAGCATGTCAGCTATACCCATTACACCTAGACCTATCTGTCTATATTTATGTACACTATCCCTTTGCTCTTGTAATGGATGTAAGTTTAATCCTTCATCTAACACATCATTTAAAGCTACTACAGCTTCTCTAACGCAAGATTTTAGTTTATTAATATCAAAGGTAGCATGTTCACCAAATGGCTGTATTACAAACTCTGACAAGTTTATTGAACCAAGAAGACAACTTCCTCCACTTGGAAGTGGCTCTTCTGCACAAGGATTCACTCCTGAAAAGCAAAAACTTTTGTCTTCACTCATAAAATTATATGTTCTTATTTTGTCCCAAAATAAAATACCTGGTTCTGCATAATCCCAGTTATTTTTCACAAATTTAGTAAATAAATCATATGCATTTACTATCTTGACTATTTTTTCTCCAGTAGTTTCAACTTCAAAAGTACAGTTATAAAGTTTCTTTTCTTTTACAGCTTGCATAAATTCATCTGTTACTCTTACAGAAATATTTGCTTTAGTAACTTTCTCTAAGTCCGTTTTTATATCTATAAACTCTTCTATCTCTGGATGGTTTACATCCATAGAAATCATAAGAGCTCCTCTTCTTCCTCTTTGACCAATCAAACCAGTTGTCATGCTGTAAAGTTCCATAAATGAAACTGCTCCAGTTGTGTGTTTTGCAGCATTATTCACTTTTGCTCCTTTTGGTCTTAACTTTGAAATATCAATTCCAACTCCTCCACCATAGCTAAATGTTCTAGCAAGTTTTTTTGCAGTATCGAAAATATCTTCTATACTATCTTTTGGTGGCTCTATTACATAGCAATTAGAATATGTTACTTTTTTACCTTCTTTCTGCAGACCTCTATTTGCTAAAATTCTTCCAGCAAATAGAAATTTTTTTTGTCTTATTAATTTTGAGATTCTTGGACTGTTATTTGAGATTCTCTTTATCCATTCATCAAAACTCTCACCATTATTTCTATACTTGTTTTTCCATATTGATTTTTGTAATTCATCAAACTCCCACGCTTTGGTTCTTATTTCAGAACGTCTTTCTCTATATAATATGTAGTGTTTCGCTATATCTTTCCTATTTGATTCCATAAGCAATACTTCAACTATATCTTGTATTTCCTCTACAGATAAACACTTTTCCATAGAGTTATAGTCTTTATCTATTTTTCTTGATATATCATACGCTAAATCTCTATCCACTCCACCTTCACTATTTATACTAGCCTTATAGACAGCATCTTCAATTTTACTTTTACTAAAAAGTTCTTTTGTACCATCTCTTTTTATTATGTACTTCATCTTTAGACCTCCAATAAATTAGTATTAAATTAATACACCTATTAACTATAATTCTAAACAAACTTTTTTATATGTTTGTATTTTTTCAGATTAATTATCTAGCATAATATATATTATACTATTTTATATTCAATATAACACTCCTTATAGTTTTCTCAACTTGTAAAACACATTCTTGAAAAACTTTAAAATAATATAAAAAAGTATATAAAAGTCCAATTCTACTTTTATATACTTTATCTTTTTTATGTTTTTATCACTTTAACCTTCATTAATTAATAAATACTTAAATAGTAAATCCTTTATTTTTTCTTTACAAATATATGTGATGATATTTTACATTGACATTCCATATTTGTAGTAAATATAAAAAGGAATTGCCTATATAATTTAAAGGCAATTCCATAATTATCAATTATTATTTGTTACTATGCAGTTTTACTGCTTTTAGATGGAATAAAGTATCCTATTATTCCTGCTATTACAACTGGAACTATCCAGTTAAATCCTAATGAAGCAAATGGTAAGCTATTAACTAGAGGAATGTTTACTCCAAAGCTTGTTGCAACTGTTAATACACTTACTAATAATGCCATATATGCAGCACATTTGAATACATTGTCATTTTTAATTTTGTTACTAAATAATGCTAATATAACTAGAGTTATAGTTGCTGGATATACCATACTTAATATAGGAGCAGAGAATTGTATTATTGTACTTACTCCAAAGTTTGATATGATTGCACTAAACACACAAACTACTATAACTATATGCTCATATTTTAATTTTCCATCTGTAAGTGTTGAGAAATATTGACCAGCTGCTGAAGAAAGTCCTATAGCTGTTGTTAAACATGCTAACGCAACTATAATAGCTAATAAAATTTTACCTGTAGTTCCAAGTAAAGATGCTGTTATTGCAACTATTAAAGCTGTTTGTTGAACATCTTGTCCATATGCTTGAGATACAGTTGCTCCAAGATAACATAAACCACCATAAACTAGTGCCATACCTATTACTGCAATAACACCTGCACTTACTGTAGCTTTCATCTTTTCTTTTTCACCTGTGTATCCTTTAGCTATTACTGACATGATTATGATTGATGCAAATACACTAGCTGCTAGTGCATCCATTGTTTGATAACCTTGAGTGATACCTTCTGCAAATACATTTTGTATTAGAGAACTATCTCTTATTTCTCCTAATGGAGATACGATACCTTTAACTATTAATACTGCTAAAGCTATAAGTAAAGCTGGAGTTAATATTGACCCAACTATATCTACAACTTTTGATGGTCTTATTGTTAGAAGTAATACTATAGCAAAGAATACTATAGAGAATATTACTGGGCTTATTCCTGAACCTATTGTAGGTAATATACCCATTTCATAAGTTGTTGCTGCTGTTCTAGGTATTGCCAAAAGTGGCCCTATACAGATTACCATTGCACATCCTAATGCAACACTTAATCCTTTACCTGCTCTTGAGAACATCTTTGATGTATCTCCATTAAACTTAGTTGCTGCTATAACTGCTAATAATGCCAAACCACCATCTGCGAAAAGGAATCCTATGAAAGCTACTAACCAGCTACTTCCGGATAAAACTCCTAGATATGGAGGGAATATTAAGTTCCCAGCACCAAAAAACATTGCAAATAGTGCAAATCCAATTACAATTACATCTTTAAACTTGATTTGTTTCTCACCCATTTAAAGCACCCCCATTTTGAATTTTACTACTTTACTGCTTTTTTACTACATTTTACTAAAAAATAAGTCCAATCTCTTCTTAAATGAAAACCTTTTGACGAGATTTTATTTAATTATACATTTTTGACTTAAACTTGTCAATTATGTTTCATAATTTATAAAATCTTCGCAATATTTAATACAACTTTCTTAATTAAATAAAATCAACCTGTATACTTTAAACATGATTGGTTTTTTATTTTTTCTCTAAATTTTCTTGACAAAATTAAAAGTTCTCACTTTTTTGAATATTCTTAATTTTAACATCATTTGAACTATTCTTGATTTAACTTGTTTTGTATGGTAGTGTATATCCCTCCTTCTATATTACATATAATTTTTTTAATTCAATTTAAATAATTTAATTTAAATTTTAAATATTTTGTGTTTATTATATAATTCTAAAAAAAAGACGTCAATATGATTTTTAATTTTTTAAATTTTCAAAATTATGATATTCAGAAAATCGTTTTCCTTTTATCATAACTCTTATTTACGTTAATTCTTGTAGTATTTTGTATTTATTTTGCTAAATCGATTTCTAATTTTACTAAATTATTGTTCTACATTCATAGATTTTTCACTTCTTTTCCATCTCTGAAATCGTTTTTTCTGAAAATTCCTTATTATGATTTGCAAGCTTACTTTTCTTCATTGTAATTATTTTCTAACTCCCAACTTACTTAAACTTTGCAGTTGCTTGTATCCACGTCGACATACTTATATTTCAAAATTAACTAAAAATTCTTAATATATATCTATATAAAAACAATTTAGTACTTTGCTTAATTGATTTATATATGCAAACGCCTTAAATTTTATTTTATTATTTTATTATTGTTATAATTTTATTTATATAATATCTTTGTAAAAATCAGTTAATACTTATAACTAAACTTATAAAATTACTCCAAAGTTCTTTTTTTAACATCTAATATTGTTAAAAAATAAACTATATATTTTTTCCAATATTTTCTCATATTTCTTATATTTCTTATATTCTAAAAACAAATAATTAGTATAGAAACAAAAAATAAAAGGAGTTATCTATATAAATAATTTCATTTATTATAGATAACTCTTTTATTTAAAAGTAATTACATTTTAACTGAATAAAGTTTAATTTGTTCCAAGTGTATTAGATTGACTCTTTGATGGTATAAAGTTACCAATTATTCCAGCTATTATAACTGGAACCACCCAGTTAAATCCTAATGAAGCAAGTGGTAAAGAATTTACTATTGGAACATTTACTCCATAAGTAGATATAACTGTTAATATACTTACAAGCAGTGACATATATACTGCTCCTTTGTATACATTGTCATTCTTAATTTTTTCATTGAAGAATGCTAAAATTATTAAAACAATTGATGGTGGATAAACTATACTTAATATAGGTGATGCTATCTTTATTATAGTCCCAACACCAAAAGATGCTACTACTGCACTGAATACAGATACAGCTAAAACTATTTTTTCATAACTTAATTTTCCTTTTGTAAGTCTAGAGAAATATTGTCCTGTAGCAGATGTAAGACCTATAGATGTAGTTAAACATGCTAATGATACTACTATTGCTAAAATCGCTTTCCCAACATTACCAAGTAATCCTTGTGTTATATTTACTATTACTTGCGATTGCACTGCATCTGTTCCATACATTGTTGATACAGTTGCTCCAAGGAAACATAACCCTCCATAAACTAGAGCTAGACCTCCACAAGCAAGGACACCTGCTTTACCAATCATCTTTAACTTCTCACTAATAGAAGTATATCCTTTTTCATTTAGAGATACTATCAACACTGATGCAAGTGCTATTGCTGCAAAGGCATCCATCGTCTGATATCCTTGACCTATACCTTCTGCAAATACATTAGGTATCATAGGTTTATCGATTATCTCTCCAAGTGGAGATACAACACCTTTTATAATTATAAATGCTAAAGCTATTAGAAGAGCTGGAGTTAAAAATTGTCCAACTATATCTACGACCTTAGAAGGTCTTATTGTTAATACATATGATATCGCGAAATAAACTACACAGAATAATAACACTGGAATCGAAGTTCCAAATAGAGGCATCATACCCATTTCATAAGTTGTTGCACCTGTTCTTGGTATAGCTAGGAATGGTCCTATACATAAAATATCTGCACAACCTATAAGAATCCCTAATTTCATACCACATCTTTTAAACATCTCAATTACGTTTCCATCAAATTTAGCTGTAGCCATTACTGCTAGAAGTGCCAAACCAGCATCGGCAAATGTAAATCCTAAGAAGGCAATTAACCATTCTGGACCTGTAATTATTCCCAAATATGGTGGAAATATTAAGTTACCTGCTCCAAAGAACATTGCGAATAATGCAAATCCAAATACTATCATATCCTTGGTCTTACCCATTATAAAATCCCCCTTTTTAACCTTATTAAATTAATAAAATGCCTCAATTGTTTACGCTTGCATAAATAAATTAATTAAAACAATAAGAAGTTATTATTAAATTAATAAAATTAAATAAATTAAATTTTTAATATATTGTATTGATTTGTGCTTATTATATATTATACGAAACAAGCAAGTCAATATACCAAAATTTGAAATAATCACATTCATTTTAATTTTCAAAAAATTAGGTATATTTGTCTTAAATTAATATTTTTAAAGGTTTTCTAATCTAATTTATACTTTCATATGACAATATTTGTCTATATTTTAAAAAAATAAAAAAAACCTTAAGGAAAAGGTTTTTTTTATTTTATAATGTTAAATTTTTTAACCTGGCTTTAAAATCTATCTTTTAACATTCTCTGGTATTTCTAATGTTATATTCCCTATTTTTCCATCTCTAAACTCATTTAAAACGGTTGTAGCTATACGTGCATAATCAAGCTCTTTTTTTCCTGTTATGAATCCTCTCTTATGACCAATCATATCCATAGTTTCAATTGGAGTTTCTCCTAGAGATTCCAATTTATATCTAGCTTTCAGATTCTCAGGTGCTATCTTCATAAGTTTCTCTATAAGTCTTAAAGCTAAAGTCTCAGTATCCAAAATTTCATCCTTTATAGCTCTACTAAAGGCTAAGTTTAGAGCGACTTCTTGGTCTTCAAACTTAGGCCAAAGTATTCCAGGTGTATCCAAAAGTTCAAGATTCCCTTTTAACCTAACCCATTGCTTCCCTTTAGTTACTCCTGGCTTGTCTCCTGTTTGAGTACTTTTTCTACCTGTTAATTTATTTATAAGAGATGATTTACCAACATTTGGGACCCCAACTATCATTATTCGTATAGCTCTTTCTTTTCTACCTTTATCTTTTAAATTGTCCATTTTTTCTCTAGTTACATTCTTACATTCTTCTATTATCTTATTTATACCAATTCCTTTTATTGTATCAACTGGTATAGCTTTTATGTTAATTTTTTTATAGTACTCTACCCATTGATTTAATTTATCTCTATCTGCCATGTCACTTTTATTAAGTACAACTACCCTTGGTTTATCTCCTACAAGCTTATCTATATCTGGATTTTTACTACTAAATGGTATTCTGGCATCTAATAGTTCAATAACTACATCAATCAATTTTAAATTGTTTTTCACTAACTCCTTAGTTTTTTTCATATGACCTGGATACCAGTTTATATGTAGATTGTCATCCATAAGATACTCTTCATATTCATTTGACATATATATCACTCCTTTAAAATATTATATTACTATTCCTTAATTATAATTAAAAAATAAATTTATTTAAATCACTGTATTGTCATGCTTTTAACATCATACTTTACATAATATTCTCTTCTTATTTTAATATTATTTCAAAATATAATTCAATATTTATCAATTTTATTTTTCATTTTAAAAGTTATAAATTCATAAATAAATAATGTATATTTCAACAAATAGTTCTATTTATTTCTGATATAATTATTGACTATAATTTTCATTAAAATAGAAAGAGGACTGATAAATCAGCCCCCCATTTATAAGTAAAGTTTTTAATTATCTATTTCTAGCTTCTTTTATCTTAGCAGCTTTACCTACTCTACCTCTTAAGTAGTTTAGTTTAGCTCTTCTTACTTTACCTTTTCTAGTAACTTCTATTTTTTCTATTTTTGGAGAGTGAACTGGGAAAGTTCTTTCTACACCAACATTGAAAGACATTTTTCTAACTGTGAAAGTTTCTCTTGCTCCTCCACCTTGTCTCTTTAATACTACACCTTCGAATACTTGTATTCTTTCTCTTTTTCCTTCTATAATTCTAACGTGTACTTTAACTGTGTCCCCAGGTCCAAAATTAGGAACTTCATTTTTTAATTGTTCTTGCTCAATTGCTCTTAGCATTTCATTCATCTTTCTTCCTCCTAAATATCATAGACGTTCTTAACTACCCGACCAGTGTAAACAGAGGAACGCCCGTATTTTCAACATTTTATATTATACTATACTTCAATAGTTATTACAAGCACTTTTACGTTTTTAATTCCATTTATAGGTACTTTATTGTATACATGTATATTGATTACTTCTTGTATTTTTATTTTTATTTAGATTTTCTATATAAGTCTAATCGTCTTTCTTTAGTTATTCTTATAGATTCTTCTTTTCTCCACTCATCTATCTTTTTATGATTACCTGATAAAAGCACTTCTGGTACTTTTAATCCTTCAAAATCTCTAGGTCTAGTGTAATGAGGATACTCTAACAAATTATCTTTAAATGATTCTTCTTCAAAAGATTCATCTTGATTTAATACACCTGGTATTAGTCTTGATATAGAATCTATCATTATAAGTGCTGGAAGTTCCCCTCCAGTTAGTACATAATCTCCAATTGAAATTTCATCAGTTACAATTAAATCGATTATTCTTTCATCTATACCTTCATAATGACCACATAGCAGTATTATATCCTCTTTGATAGACATTTGCTTCACTATAGATTGGTTGTATACCTTTCCTTTTGGAGTTAGATAAATTACTCTTGGATTATTTATATTATGAGTTGTTATTATATGCTTATACGTGTCATATATCGGTTGAGGAGTCATTACCATACCAGCTCCTCCTCCAAATGGATAATCGTCTACTTTTTTATGTTTATTATCAGAAAAATCTCTTATATTATATATATGAACTTCAATTACACCTTTTTCAACTGCTCTTTTCATTATACTCTCATTCATATATGAATTAAATATTTCTGGAAAAAGCGTCATTATATGAAATCTCATATTGCCACCTAATCTATCATTCCCTTAATAGGGTCTATAATCATTTTTCTGTCATCAATGTCTATTGTAGGTACAAATTTTTTTATAGCTGGTATCATGAATTCTTTATCCTCTTCACCTTTTATTACATAAACATCATTTGCAGAGTATTGAAGTACATCTTCTAACACTCCTACATATTTTCCGTCTACAGTTAAAACTTCCATACCAATCATATCTGCTATAAAAAATTCGCCTTCTTCAAGTTCTCTACTATCTTCCCTAGACACGTACATAAATTTATTTTTTAGTTTTTCTGCTTTTTCTATACTATCTATATCCTTTATCTTCATTATAACCATAGAACCTTTGTATCTTACCTTTTCAACAATCCACTTATTATTTAAATCTTTTCCTAGATAAAAATCTTTCAATTCATCAAATCTATCTATATCATCAGTAAGTGGATAAACTCTTACCTCACCTTTTAGACCTTGTGTATTTACTATTTGACCTATCTTAAAATGAGTTACTTTTTCTTTCATGTTATCACCTTCTTAAAAAATTTAATCTTATATACTCATATCATCATAAATTCTTAAAACTACATATAATTATATAAAAAGGACTAGGTATTATACCTAATCCTCCTATTTACACTATCTCAAGAGAAACTTTTACATTTTCTCTATTTGCAACAGATCTTACGACAGTTCTTATAGCTTTAGCTATTCTTCCCTGCTTCCCAATAACCTTACCCATATCATCTTGAGCAACTGTAAGTTTTAAGACTATACCGCCATTATCTTCAAATTCCTCAACGACAACTGAATCAGGATTATCAACTAGAGCCTTAGCTATATCTACAACTAGCTCTTTCATATATTTCATCTCCTAAAGTAACCTCAGCAATGAGTATTTACTTAAACTAATTGCTAAGAAAAATTATTTTGCTTGTTTAGAAGCTTCGAATTTTTCTATTACTCCATTTTTCACAAGTAATTTTTTAACTACTTCTGTTGGTTGAGCACCAGTAGTTAACCATTTTATAGCTTTTTCATCATTTATTTTTACTTGTTTAGGTTCAGAAACTGGATTATAGTATCCTATTTCTTCTATAAATTTTCCATCTCTTGGAGCTCTTGAATCAGCTACTACTATTCTGTAGAAAGGTTTTTTATTAGCTCCCATTCTTTTTAATCTTATTTTAACTGCCATTACAGTCACCTCCGAATAATTTTTACTTTTTTTATATTTTATTTAAAAAAAGGTAAACCGCCTAAGCCGCCCCTTTTCTTCATACTTTTTTGCGAACCAGCAAACATCTTCATCATTTTTTTCATTTCATTAAGTTGTTTTATAAGTCTATTTACATCTTGTACACTAGTTCCACTACCTCTAGCTATTCTTTTCTTTCTAGAAGCGTTTAATACTCCTGGGTTTCTTCTCTCATATGTAGTCATTGATTGAATTATGGCTTTAGTTCTATTCATTTCCTTGCCATTCAAATCTACATCTCCAAGTTGGTCTTTTACATTTCCCATACCAGGTATCATACCAATTATCTTGTCAAGAGGTCCCATATTTTGTATTTGTTCCATTTGTTGTAAGAAATCCTCAAAATCAAGTTCTTGTTTTTTTATTTTTTGTTCTAATTCTTTGGCTTTCTCTAAATCTATATTTTCTTGTGCTTTTTCTATTAAACTTAAGACATCTCCCATACCTAGTATTCTTGATGCCATTCTATCTGGGTGGAAAGGCTCTATATCATCTAGTTTTTCTCCCATACCCATAAATTTTATAGGTTTTTGTGTAACTGCTCTTATTGAAAGTGCAGCACCACCTCTAGTATCTCCATCCAATTTAGTTAAGACTACTCCATCAACACCAAGAGCTTCATTGAAACTTTCTGCAACATTTACAGCATCTTGTCCTGTCATAGAATCTACAACCAAAAGTATTTCATGTGGTTTAACTTCTGACTTAATTGATTTTAATTCATCCATAAGCACTTCATCTATGTGAAGTCTACCAGCTGTATCTATAATAACTAAATCATTAGCATTTTTAATTGCATGGCTTAAACCTGCCTTTGCAATATTTACAGGATTTTCTTTATCTCCCATATTAAATACAGGTATATCCAATTTTTCCCCAACAACTTGAAGTTGCTTTATTGCTGCTGGTCTATAAATATCACAAGCTACTAATAAAGGTTTCTTGCCTTGCTTTTTAAAATATCCTCCCAGCTTTCCTGCTGTAGTAGTTTTACCTGCTCCTTGCAGTCCAACCATCATCAAAATTGTAGGAGGTTTTGAGGAAATCATTACTTTACTTTGTACATCTCCCATTAAACTTGTAAGTTCTTCATTTACAATTTTAATTACATGCTGAGCTGGAGTTAAGCTTTGCATAACTTCTTGTCCAACACATCTTTCTTGAACTTTTTTTATGAAATCTTTAACTACTTTAAAGTTAACATCTGCTTCAAGAAGAGCAAGTTTAACTTCTCTCATAGCATTTTTTACATCTACTTCTGTAAGTTTTCCTTTTGATTTTAACTTACTAAATGCCCCTTGTAGTTTATCAGACAATCCTTCAAATATCATTTTATCATCTCCCTACATACATCTTCTATATTTTCTAGCTTAGGGATTAAATTAGCACAATCTCTATTGTGCAATAAATCTTCTTTAATGTCAATAATTTTATCTTTTATAATTTTAATATTTTTTTCCTGCTCCTGAATCTTAGATACTAAGTGTAATTTTTCTTCATAATCTCTTAGTATTTTTTCTGAACGCTTCAAAGTATCATACACACCTTGTCTTGATACATTCAGATTTTCACTAATTTCACCTAAAGAATAATCTTCTTCATAGTATAGAGCTACTATTTCTTTCTGCTTGTCAGTTAATAATTCTTTATATTGTTCAAATAACAATCCAATTTCGACCATTTTTTCTATATTCATATCTTACACTTCCTAGCAGTATACTGTAAAGGTTATCTACTTTACACTATTGTATTTTATATCATATAAACACTCTTGTCAACCATTATTTTTAAAAGAATACTAGTTACCAAATAATGCATCTGAAAATGATTTTGCATCAAAATCTTGCAGGTCTTCTACTCTTTCTCCAACTCCAATAAGTTTTACAGGTACATCTACTTCTGATTTTACTGCAAGTACTACTCCACCTTTTGCAGTCCCATCAAGTTTTGTAAGCACTATACCTGTTATGTCTGCAACTTCTTTAAATGTCTTTGCTTGAACGACTGCATTTTGACCTGTTGTTGCATCTACTACAAGAAGTACTTCACGTTTTGCCTCTGGAAATTCTCTATCTACTATTTTAAATACTTTTCCAAGCTCATTCATAAGATTAGCTTTATTGTGTAATCTTCCCGCTGTATCACATATTAATACATCTGTTTTTCTAGCCTTGGCTGCCTTTATAGCATCAAATACTACTGCTCCAGGGTCTGCTCCTTCTTGATGCTTTATTATATCTACATTCGTTCTATTTGCCCAAATTTCCAATTGCTCTGTAGCTGCTGCTCTAAATGTATCTGCTGCTGCTAATAAAACCTTTTTACCATCTTTTTTGTATTTATTTGCTAGTTTACCTATTGTAGTAGTTTTGCCAACTCCATTTACACCAACCATTAGAATTATACATGGTGCTGGCTCTATATCTAATATAGAGTTTTCATTTGTAAGAATCTCTTCTACTATAGATTTAAGCTCTTCTCTTACTTTCATAGGCTCTGTAATACCTTTTTGCTTTATTTTATCTCTTAGTTTTTCAATTATATCCATAGTTGTATTTACACCAACATCTGCTGTTATTAAAATTTCCTCTAAATCCTCAAGTAAATCTTCATCTACTTTTGTATATGATTTTAAAACCTCATCTATTCTATCAGTTATTCCTTGCTTTGCTTTTGTTAATCCTTGTTTTAACCTTTCAAACAAGTTAATCTTTTTTTCTTCTTTATCTTCCATCTCTTCAGATTCAGTTTCATCATTATGGCTTTCTAATTCTTCTATTTTATCTTCTTTAGAATCATCACTTAAAATAGTTTCTACATCTTGTTCATTAATTTTTAACTGGCCTTCTACTTTTTCATCTTGTTCAGTACTTTCATTAGTGGCATCTTCTTCAGTTTTTTCTTCAATATCTTCTATTTTATCTATAACTTCTTCTTCAAGGCCTGAAAAAATAGTTTCTTCTACATTTTCTAGGTTATCAATACTACTTTCTATTTCTTCTTCTGGCTCAGCATCCTTTTTTTCCAGTTCCTTTTCTTTGTCTTTTCCAAAACCAAATAATTTTTTTAACACTGTTCTTCCTCCTATGTCAATCTAAGTTATATAATATCTGTTATTTCTTGAGCTTCTTTTAATTTTAAGCTAATAACTTTTGAAATGGCTTTTTCTTGCATAGTAACTCCATAAATATAATCAGCAGCTTCCATAGTCCCTCTTCTATGTGTTACCGATATAAATTGTGTTTCTTTAGATAAATCCTTCAAAAACTCTCCAAATCTAAATATGTTTGCATCATCAAGTGGTGCTTCAATCTCATCTAATATACAAAAAGGTGTTGGTTTTGTAATTAATATAGCAAAGAGTATACTTATTGCTGTTAAAGCTTTTTCTCCACCAGACAATAGATTTAGATTTTTCATTTTTTTACCTGGTGGTTGGGCTGTTATTAGTATATCACTTTCTAATAAATTTTCTTTATCTAAAATAGTTAATTCTCCACAACCTCCACCAAATAATCTCTTATACACATACTTAAAGTTTTTACTTATTTCTTCAAATTTAATCTCAAATTCAGATTTCATATTTTCTTCTAATGTATGTATAAGTTTTTCTATCTCTTCCATAGATTCTTCTAAATCTTGTTTTTGTTCACTATAAAAATCGTATCTTTCTTTTATTTCTTCATATTCCTTTATAGAATCTATATTTATATTTCCAAGACTTCTTATTTCTCTCTTTAAATTTTCTAAGAATTTTCTATCTATATCTAAATTTTCATCTTTTATTTCTAATGCTTGTACTAAAGTCAGCTCATATTGCTCAAATAACTTATTTACATATGTGTCTTGACTAGTCTTTAATCTTTCTAATCTTCCACCAACCTTAAATAAACTTTCTTTAAGTTCTATATGTTGTCTATCTATAGCTTTTAATTCTTTATTGATTTCATCAAAACTATTTTTCAAATCATCTTTAGCTATTTTTCTAGTTTCAAGATTTCTGTTACTATCTCCTAATTGTTTTGTTAGGTTTTCTTTTTCTTTTTCTTCAATAGATATAGAATCTTGCAATTTAATTATTTCTTGTTCTTCATAGTTCAATGATTTTTCTAATTGTTTATTTTTTTCTTCTAGCTCAGAATTTTCGCCAATTATTCTTTCTATATCTCTGACTATACTATTATAAACTTCTCTTTTCTTTACTAAGGTTAAGTTTAATTCATCAAATTGGGACTTTTCCTTATCATATAAATCATTATATTTTTTTATTTCATCATTTAAACTATCAATTTTTTCTTTATTTTGATTGTATATATTATCTAATTCTTCCATATCTTTTTCAACAATATCACTTTTTTCAAGTGTGTAATTTAAATTAGAGTTCAAATCATTCTTTTCATTATCTAATTTAGTAATACTGCCTTTTAAAGATTCAATTTCAGATTCAATGTTCTTTATACTTGTACTTTTTATTATTATACTTTTTTCTAAATCTTTTATTTTATTCTCATACGAATTAATTTCATTTTTTATATCTTTTATATCTTTGTCTAGAGACTCTCTTTTTGATTCTAAGTCTGAAATCTCAATTTTAATGTTATTTATCTTTTCTGTATATTCATTGATGTATCTTTTTCTAGATAGTATATTACCATTAGTTTTTAAACTTCCTCCAGTCAAAGAACCTCCTGGATTTAATATTTCACCATCTAAAGTCACTATTTTAAATCTATGACCAGTTTCTTTTGCAAATTTTATACCTTCATCTATATTATTTATAAGTATAGTTCTTCCAAGTATATTCTCAATTATATTTCTATACTTTTCATTAAATGTAATTAAATCACTTGCTATTCCTATAAATTTAGTATTTGCTTTTAAATTTCCTAAACTTATTTTGTTTGATTTAATTATATTTAATGGAAGAAAGGTTACTCTACCTAAATTATTCTGCTTTAAATAATTTATTGCAGATTTAGCACTAAATTCATCATCAGTTATTATATTCTGCATATATGCACCCAAAGCTGCTTCTATAGATTTCTCATATTGTTCAGGTACATTTATAATTTGACCTAGTGCTCCATGAATGCCTTTTAAACTTTTATTTTTTAGGACTTCTTTTACACCTCTATTAAATCCCTCATAATGATTTTCCATATCTACATAGACATTTAATTTTGAATTATATCCATTTAGATTATATTTACTTTTCTGTATTTCATCTTCTAGCTCGTTGTATTTACTAATTGTATCTTGTAAATTAGTTGCTAATTCCCTATTTCTATTATTTATATTCTTTAAATCATCATTTTGCATATTAAATTCTTCACTTATGTTGTCTAATTCAAGAGACTTTATTTCAATACTCTTATTTAATTCTGCTATTTCTGAGCTTATATTTTCATCTCTTATATTCATATTTTCTTTATTTGCATTTAAGGTAGACAACTTATTACTAAACTCTTGTTTCTTATTTAATATATCTATTATACTTTCTTTCAACAACTCTATATCATTATTTAAAGATTCCAATTTCATTTTTTGTTTATCTTTACTAGACTCCAACACTTTTATATTTTCTTGTAAAATAGATAGTTCTTCATTTCCTGATGATTTATTACTTTCTAAGTCTTTTATGTATTGCTTATTTTCATTTAGCTTTTCTTTTATATCATTTATTTCTGAACTTTTTCTATGAATTTCATTCGTGAAATTTCTTATTCTTTCTTTAATTAAATTTATTTGAGATTCTTTTTTTGATATAACCCCTTTAATCGAGTTTATATAATCTACAGACTTTTCAATTACATCTTGTAATACATCTATCTCTTTATTGATGTCTTCTTGTTTTTTCTCTACAATACTTTTTTGTTCTTCTTTTTCATTAAGTTCTTTTTCAATAACTTTTCTATGCTCATTAACCTCACTTAATTCTTTTTCTGTTCCTTCGATTTCTCTTATAAAGCTATTTACTTCTAATATCTTCAACTTCTCACTTATTTCCAAATACTTTTTTGCTTTTGTTTGTTGATTAAAAAGAGGTTTTAATTGATTTTCAATTTCTATATATACATCATCTATTCTTTCTAAGTTCTCTTTTGTATTACTTAAATTTCTTTCTGCTTCCTGCTTTTTATATCTATACTTTGATATACCACATGCTTCATCAAAAACTTTCCTTCTACTTAAAGGATTATTACTTAATATTTCGTCTACTTTTCCTTGTTCTATGATTGAATAACCATCTTTTCCAATACCAGTATCTAAAAAGACTTCTTTTATATCTTTTAATCTACAGCTCTTATTGTTCAGAAAAAACTCACTTTCACCATTTCTATAAGCTCTTCTTCTTATAGTTACTTCTGTAAAATCTAATTCCAATTGATTCTCAGAATTATCAATGGTAAGAGCAACTTCACAGTAATTCATAGGTTTTTTTGTATCTGTACCTGCAAATATCACGTCTTCAAGTTTATCCCCTCTAAGACTCTTAATACTCTGTTCTCCTAATACCCATCTTACAGCATCAGATATATTACTTTTTCCACTTCCATTTGGCCCTACTATAGCTGTTATTCCTTCTTTAAAAATAATATCTGTTTTCACTGGAAAGGATTTAAATCCCTTTAACTCTAGTCTCTTTAAATACAAATCGTTTCTCTCCCTTCATCGTTAAAACTAAAGGTCATAAATGTCATACAATTTTCTATGAATGTCTATCATATTAGCAATAATTAAACTTTTTCCATCTAACACAATTTCTAATTGATTTATATCTAAATCTGATTCTTGTGTTTTTAAAATCACACCAAATTTTTCTTTCATATACTTCACATTTGTTTTTTTATTTCCTATTATCTTAGAAATATTCTTTTTATTTGATTTCACCAACATTTGTTTTACATCTTTATTTTGTAAAATAATAAATTCCAAATAATCTTTTATCATATCAGCTTCTACTAATTCTCTAAATGCAGGGTGATATGGTCCTGCTAAAACAGCTTTCCCAATTTGTATATCATCAGTAGCTTGAAGTCCAACTCTTATTACATTTATATTATTAACATAAAACAATACAAGAACTTTCTTTACTACATTTATACTTTCATCAAGAGTAAATGGACTATACTCATTTTGCTCCATCAATTTTTCAAGCCCTGTATCTTTTACTACTAAAGTTGGATACACTCTAACACAATCTGGTTTTAGCTCTACAAATTTCTTTGCTGTAAATATACATTTTTCTTCTGTATCAGCTGGAAGACCAACCATCATCTGCAAACCAAGTTTAATTCCACTATTTTTTATCATTTTTGAACTCTTATATACAATTTCTGCTTGATGACCTCTTATACTATCTAATAATACTTTTTCATCTAAGGATTGTACTCCTAATTCAATTATGCTCGTTTTATAGTCTTTTAACATACTTAGTATCTCTTCGTTGATACAGTCTGGTCTTGTAGACATTCTAATATCTTTCACAATTCCTTTTTCTACATATTCTTTGGCAACTGATAACAGACTTTTTTGTATATCAATATCTATCGCAGTAAAGCTACCACCAAAAAATGCTATTTCTACATCAGCATCTTTATCTATAGTCTCTAAACATTCTTCAATTATCTTTCTTGCATCTTCACTTGTAACATCAGTACTCACACCTGTTATTTTTTTTTGATTACAAAATATACAATCATGAGGACACCCTTTGTGAGGAACAAATATAGGTATAATTCTCTTTTTCATCTACAACATCCTTCTAATATAAATATTTCTTTTTATATTTTTACATATTACATTTATTTTTCCCATAATTTTTTCTTTAAAGCTACTTTAGCAGCTAATTGTTCAGCTTCTTTTTTACTCTTACCTTCTCCTATACCCAGAACATCTTCATTGATTCCAACTTCCATTACAAATCTTTTATTATGGTCTGGCCCTTTTTCTTCTATAAGCCTGTACCAAATATTATTTTCGCCATTCCCTTGTAACACTTCTTGAAGATGTGTTTTATAGTCTCTGAATATATTTCCTTTTCTTGAATCATAAATTATATTTTCCATATAATTCAGTATAAACTGTCTTGCACTTTCAAAGCCTCCATCAAGATATATCGCAGCTATTACAGCTTCAAATGCGTCTGCTAGTATTGAAGTTCTATGTCTTCCTCCAGTTGCCTCTTCTCCTCTGCCTAATAACATGTGAACACCTAAATTTATATCATTAGCTACTTCACTCAATGAATCTTCACAAACTATATTTGCTCTAAGTTTAGTTAGTTCCCCTTCGGGTAGATTAGTTTCTTCATTGAATAAATAATCACTTATCACTATACCTAAAACTGAATCCCCTAAAAACTCCAATCTTTCGTTAAAATTATATTTTTTATTTTCATTAGAATATGAACTATGAGTAAGAGCTTCTAGTATATATTCTTTATTTTTAAATTTATAATTTATAACATTTTCAAATCTTTGTATATTATCTAGTAATTTTTTACTTATTTTCATAACTACATCCCTCCAAAATCCTATTCTATAAATTCTAGTGTACTATTTTTGTCCAAGTATTGCAAAACCAAAATACACAATACCCTTCCTCATAAAAATAAAACTACCTATGAAACAAAATTATCTCATAGGCATCATAGGCAGTTTTATTTCTTATGAATTTTTACTCTCTATCATCACAACTTGAACAACCACCACATGCACAATCATCATCACAATCATCTTCTGATGATAATATTACAGCCTTACAATCAGGACAAACAACATCCACTTCATCATCATATAATAAATCTTCGTCTATTTCTACTAACTCTCCACAATTTGGGCATTCCATTTCTATATAGCTGAAGTCCTCATCGTCATCATCTTCATCGTCTTCATAAAGATCATCTTCCATGTCAGCGATTTCTTCTTCTAAATCTGCTAAATCTTCATCTATAGATTCAACAAAATCTTGAAGTTCTTCTTGCTCTTCATCCAATGTTACAATAGCATCTGCAAATACTTCTAATGCATCAACTATTTTATGTATCATTTTCCCTTCTTTGCTTTCAGCACTTATTTCTAGTCCTTCTGCTAGGCCTTTTAAGTATGCAACTTCTTCATATAAATGTTTCATGTAACACCCCTCGCTTTCTTTTTTATATATAAACTAAAAGCTCATATATCTTATATTATTAAGACATATAAGCTTTTATATACATAAAGTTTTATACTCTTGATAAATATTCACCTGTTCTCGTATCTATCTTTACTTTATCTCCAGTATTTATAAATAATGGAACTTGAACAACTGCTCCAGTTTCAACTGTAGCTGCTTTAGTTACATTACTTGCTGTATCACCTTTTATACCAGGCTCTGTATCTATAACTTCTAACTCTGCAAAGTTTGGAGCTTCCACTTGGAATGGTTGCCCTTGATAAAATCTTATTGTAGCAACTTCATTCTCTTTTAAGAACTTAATTGCATCTTCAACTTGCTCATAGTTTAATGGTATTTGTTCAAAATTTTCTTGGTCCATAAAATAATATAACTCACCATCATTGTATAGATATTGCATTTGTCTTGTATCTATAACAGCTTTAGGGAATTTTTCACTTGGATTGAAACTTTCTTCTCTTATAGCTCCTGTTTTTAAGTTTCTGTATTTAGTTCTAACGAAAGCAGCTCCTTTACCTGGCTTAACGTGTTGAAAATCAACTACTAAACATGGTTGTCCATCTTTTTCAAATGTAACACCTTTTCTAAAATCACCTGCTGATACCATTTCTTGTTCCTCCATATTAAAATAAATTTCTTATTTTTTAGTAAATTTTACATTACTATGCCTTTAAAATTATATCTCTTACTTGAATTCTGTCAAGTCAGGATTACAAATTTTTACTAATATCATAATATCATAAGTTATACAATATAAACAAGTATTTGGCAAATTACTTATTCTATATTTTTATTATTCTCCTCTACAATCTTAGTCTATACATTTTATATATTGATATTATTTAATTATATAGTTCTCAATAATTACGCTTTATATAATTTATTGATGTTATTTCTTTTTCTCAAACTTATGTGTTTTCATATGCTTTCACTAAAATTCCATATTTTTATTTTGAATTTAGTTTCATAGTTTTGACTACGTTTTGATAATTTCAATTTTATATTAACATATTGGCCATTATTGGACATCGACACATACATTTCATCTACATAATCTCCAATTTCATAACCACCTGCTTGACTACTTTCACCATTTAAAGAATTTACAAATAGCTTATTTCTTCTTTCATTTAATATAATTTCTTTGTTACTTATATATTCCTCATTATCAGTTAAACCTTCATCCACATATCTGCATTTTATAGATGTTGTTCTTTTAAAACTTTCTTCATTATTAGATAGATTTATTATTCCCATAGAATTACTAATAATTCCTTCCATAGATTTTACAATTTCAAGACTTTGTTGTTGTAATTCTATGTTATCTTCTATTTTAAGTTTTAAATTTATTGTAATCACAAATACAGAATATAAAACCATTATCAATATTACAATTGAAGCTAATGATACTATACTTTCTAAAAGTAAGTAACCATGTTTACGTTTCATATTTTCCCTCTTTCAGAAGTACTCTTCCACTTACGGGTGTTATTGTTATAGTTTTTCTTAGTCTATGATTATATATCTCTATTGTAGATGCTTTTTGAGGTGAGCCATCAGATTTAAATTTTATTATATCTATACTTCTTGCTATCTTTACATTTTTAGGTAGTACTATAGATTTAACATTTTTACCATCTTTTCTCAATACATATCCTTCTTGTTTATCTTGATTTATATAATATATATATGTATCATAATCACTAAACATATTAATTCTTCTAACATATCTTATATCTGAGCAGAGTTGATGTGCAAATAAATTTATCTTTTGATTTTCAAGATTATCTTTTGGAAACGATAATGTAGCTATCAATAATATTATACTAATAGATACCACTAATTCTACTACAGTCACATTCCTTCTTTTTTCAAAGTTATACACCTCTATACTTATACACATGTACTAAATTTTTTTCATCAAAATTCTTTTTTATATTTTCAATTATATCTTGTTTAATTTCTTTGTCTGTAGACTCTTCACGTTCTTGATTATTCATATTTTCACTCGCATCTTCAAATTCATTTAAGATTTCATTTTCTTCAAGTAACTTATATTCATTAAACACCTTACTATGAGACTCATCCATATAATCTTCAATATCAATCCCTACCCATGGATTTTTAATTTTCACCCTCACTTTTATGACTTTTAAAAAGTTTTTCTCTTTAACTGTACTTGTTATATCTAATTCAAAAAAATCTCCTCTATCATATATAGTATTATTCTCTACCTTTAAAGAAACTTTGTCTAAGTTGCTATAAGATGTATCTTTTATTTTTTTTATACAATTAATCATATTATTTCCTAAGAAATATGTTTTAAATTCGTCTTCATTATTTGATATATTAATAGCTTCCTTTACACAAGAATATACATTACTTATTGATAATTCTATTCCACTCAAAGAAGTTTCTTTTAATTGAATGTCCTTACATTCTAACTCATATATATTATTATGTGTATAAATTAATCCTATAGACATAATGCACACAGTGCTTATAATAGAAAATATTATCAATGTCATTATTAATATAGAACCTCTATTGTCTAGTAACATAACTAGTAAACCTCAATTTTTTAAAATTATTTTTTATTTCTATATTTATTTCATAACATTGATAATAATCTAAAATTTGTTTTACTGTACTGATAACTTCATATCCATTTATGTAATTTTTATTTGTTCCATTCTCAATCAACTCATATTTACTATTTTTTATTCTGTACTTTTCATCTTCCATATATTTTTTTACAGTGCTTAACATTTCTCTATCAGATGCATTTCTACATACAAAACTGTAGCAACTATATAAAGATGTCGACACTAAATAAACAGTAACATATAATATAGCAATACTCATTATACATTCGATTGATATAAAACCATTCTTTTTTGTTTTCAATAATAAAAACCTCTCAATAATTTTTTGTATATAAAAAGTATATAAAAATTTAACTATAAATTTTCTTTATAAATATCTTATATAATTTTTTTCATTTTAGTACACCACCTTCATTTTTAATAATATTAACTACCCCTACTAATCTAGCTTTGTAATCAATATCATCCAAATAAACAATTATGCATGATTAGTGAAAAACTTTGTTTCACTGTTTATAATCCTTTCTCCTTTATATTTATTGACATTTAAATTTCAATTTATACTGAATAAGTTAATAATTCCTTCGTCTTGTTTCATATATATACAACAAAAATTTAAACTTAAGTTCTCATTTTTTATGTTATATTATGGTCAAAAGTTTGTAAATATATGTTTTAAATTCTAAAAGTATACATATTATTTTATTAGATAACAGTCAACTTGGATAAGTCTTCTTCATATAATTTAAAGTGACCGTTGAAAAGGGGGTGACCTATTGGCAGCTCTTAAATCTTTTGAAAAACCCTTAACCCCTGAAGAAGAGATTGAGTATTTAACTAAATTTAAAATAGAAAATGATAAAAGTGCAAAGGATACATTGATTGAAAGAAACATGAGATTAGTAGCTTATATAGCAAAAAAATATAATAATTCGACGGAAGACCAAGATGATTTAATATCCATAGGTACAATAGGATTAATAAAAGCTATAGAAACTTATAACATAGATAAAGGAACTCGATTAGCAACATATGCTTCTAGATGTATTGAAAATGAGATTTTAATGAATATTAGATCCAACAAAAAAAATAAAACTCAAGTATCTCTACAAGACCCTATCGGAACAGATAAAGAAGGTAATGAAATAAATACTACTCTTTATATGTATTACTCTGTTGTGTAAAATAAGCTCATATCAAAATTTTTTCTTAATTATATCAAACAAAAATACATATCAATTATATTGTTAAGTATAAGCATATATTTTTTAATCTTTTAAAAATCTAACTAAATCAGCTAATTTTTTTAGGTATTACCTTACCGCTATATAATACCAAAATCATACTCTTAAATAAATTGTTATACATATAGCAAACAAGTATTTTATATTAAAACTAAAAATATTCTATTTTAATAGTTTTTTCATCTTTGTCATTTTATGGATATTAATGTATATTTTATTATTATAAAAAATAATAAAATTTTATAAAATATTCCATATTATACTTTTTTCTATAAATATTTTATATATAGCCTTTATTTTTTTATTAAAATGCATTATAATAAGAAAATAAAGGTCAAGTTGATAGAGTTTTAACAATTATTATTTTCAGAAAAATTACACTATTGAATATATTAAGAATAATCAGAGACGGAGGAATTAAAATATGAGCGTAATCGTATTATGTAGTTGTTGTGGAAAAGAAATAGATGAATATAGAAATAAATATATAACTTATTATGATAAAAGTACCAGTGCAGACATCAAGGTTTGTATTAATTGTGCTTTAGATTTATTAGAAAAGACAAAAGAAAATCAAGAATTAAATATCCAAAATTTTTAAGATATAATACTTCCATGATAATTTATGAAAATACCTATATATAGATATGACCCTATCAAGTAAATACTATAAAAAGCACATTAAATGGCATGAGTACGATATTCAACTGGACCCACGCCATTTAATGTGCTTTTATTTATAATTAAATTCTTATACAATTGTATTTTACTATTTATTATAAGTTTATTATTACTTTTGATTAATCACATCATCATTATTAATATACACTTTAATTGTCTTTATAAGTTTGTAATAATAAGCAATCCTAAAAATAATATCACAACAACTGTCACAATCAATGCTAGTATATTTATTATTTTTATTGCCTTGTCCTTAAATATTTTTGACAATAACACAAAAACTGCTATTCCTATTATTCCTCCTAATGTATTTCCTATCAAATCGGTTATATCACTTGCACCTATTGCGAATATATATTGAAGTGTTTCAAAAACTAAACTTGCTAAAAAAATAGGTACAACCTTTTTTATAAAACTCCACTCTTCTTTTAACATACATAAATATATCCCAAATGGTGCAAATACAACTACATTTAATATAATCTCTGATATGTCTACTCTATTATTAACTATAAGCGAACTAGCAAAAGGCACTAAGTTTATATTTCTAAGATTCATTGCTTCAAGTGATGAAATATCAAATTGCATCTTAAATAATATTATCCATGTCAAAATGATTATATATACTATAAACAATCCTTTTGTAATATTATATTTTCTAGCTTTCATTCATTGCCTCCTTATCATACTACTGTATTAAGTTCTTAATACAATAATATAATAATACAATTTGTATGTCAACTCTTTATTTAGTCCTTATAAAATTACATGAATCATACTATTTACACATTGATAGATTTTCTTTAAAGTATGTTGACAGAAAAATATATACAGGATATACTCATTATAGTGACCACATGGTCACCACTTTAAAACTAATCAGTGACCATATGGTCATTTAAAAAGGAGAGTTATTATGCCTACTAATATATTTCTTGAACTAGGTGAAGAAAAACGTAACAAGATTACTAGGGTTAGTATTGATGAATTTGCTAAATATGGATATGAAAATAGTTCAACAAATAGAATTGTCCAAAATGCAGGTATTAGCAAGGGAAGTCTTTTCAAATACTTTAAAAATAAGGATGAATTGTACTTCTATATACTCGATTCTGTTACACAAGAGCTTATGGTGAGTTTAGCAAAGGAAATAGATTTTCTTCCAAAAGAGTTGTTCGAAAGAATCATTAAATATTCAGAATTGGAATTTGATTGGTATATTAAGCACCCCAATGAATATAAATTGATTGCTACTGCATTTACCAAAAGTAATACTGAAATCTATCAAAAAGTTGAAGCACAGTATGGACTGGAAGGCCAAAGCATTTATTATAAGCTATTGTATGATGTAGACACATCAGTACTTAGATTTGATAAGGAAAAGAGTATTGATATTTTAAAATGGTTTTTAACTGGGTTTAATGAGGATTTTTTGTCTCATATTCAGATACAAGAAAATACAAATATTGATAACATACGACAGGAATATGTTAATAGCCTTACAGACCACATAACAATCTTAAAATGTGGACTTATTAGTGAAAAGAAAGAGGTGTAAAATATGTTTTATGGTTCTCGATTCCATCAAGTAGTAGTAGACAAGGAAACAGTGAATTATATTGAGTTTGGAAAAGGCCAAAAACCACTGATTATCTTGCCAGGTTTGGGGGATGGACTTTCCCCAATTCATGGGCAGATACAGGCAATCGCTTTTGCATTGAGTTATAAGCAATTTGCTCAAAAGTTTAAGGTGTATATGTTCAGCAGAAAAAACTGTTTGAAAGAAGGTTATACTACAAGAGATATGGCTAGAGACCAAGCAAAAGTCATGAAAACTCTTGGGATTTTAAAGGCAGATATTATGGGAGTATCTCAAGGTGGAATGATAGCACAATATCTTGCTGCCGATTATCCAGATTTAGTTAATAAACTTATGCTGGTGGTTACCTCATCAAAACAAAATGAAACCATACAAGAAGTCGTTGGTAGTTGGATGAAGATGGCAGAGCAAAGTGATTATAAGAGTCTAATTATTGACATAGCAGAAAAATCATACTCAGAAAAATATTTAAAAAAATATCGTTTTTTCTATCCGCTTCTTGTAAATATTGGCAAACCAAAAGATTTTAGAAGATTTCTTATACAAGCCACTTCATGTATTGAGCATAATTCCTATTCTAAATTGGATAAAATATCATCTCCAACCTTAATTATTGGAGGCGACAATGATAGTATTGTAGGGACAAAGTCATCTTTAGAATTAGCAGAAGGAATCAAGAATAGTGAATTATTTCTATACAAAGGTCTTGGCCACGCCACCTATGAAGAGGCAAAAGACTTTAATAATCGAGTTTTAAACTTTCTAATGAAGTAAGACAAAGCCACATAGACCTAGTATTTATGTGGCTTTACGGCATTTTGTAAAACATACTTTATTGTTGAAGTTGATAGTATATTCTACAATTTTTTATAGTATCAATATGACCTTAGTAGAAACATCATAGTTAACTACTCAAACTCCTCAAATCTATACTCTTGTGCTGTATTAAGATACTTTTCTTTATCTACTTTAGACAGAAAAATATCTATTGGCCTTGCAAATGCTCCAGTTCCACTATATAAAGACTTATAAATCACTAGTTCTTCACAATCTATTTCTTTTTGATGATAGAAATTGCCATCTGAGTCTTTATATATAATCACAATATCATTAGTTTCAGTATGTACTGCATTAAATCCATTTTCTGCTACCAAATAATAACTATCAACTTCAAACAATGATTTATTAAGTTCAAAATAAGCAACAGGCTTACTAATTCCTATAGTTACATAAAAACCACCTTTAAAATGCTTATATATATATGGATATTTCACTTTTCTTTCCTTAGATACTTTCATGTCTAAAGCTTTAACCATTATATCTACAGTATCAAATACCTTAAAATTTTTAATATCTTTATATAAACAACTATTATTATTTAAATCATAGTTATTTATATAAAATTCACAATCACTACAGTTTAGATTATCTCCTTTTCTTGATTTTTTCATAAAATCATTGCAGTGTTTCTCTATTTTATATAAAACTTTATGTAACTCTAATAATAACTCATTTTTAGCCACTACTTAAATCCTCCTAATTCACCCATTTCATATTCATATTATTTTTTTAACTAGTATCTTTATAATTTCAATTATTTAATATATCTTATATAAAACTCCTTTAATATTTAAATAACACATTAACCTATTGATTATAATTTTATTTGTTACTACAAATATGATATATGTTTTCAGTAAAATTCTTCTCACAGTTAGAATATATATCCAATATTTATGGCAAATAATATACAAGCTCATTTTTTTTGCATATTACAATTGTCATGATTCAACTTCTATAATACATCTTACATAAGCTTTTTACACTTCAAGTTTTCTTCAAGTTTTATTGCTATCATTAAATCTTCTACATATTTCATAACCTAACATTAACTATGAATCATAAATTCTTTTATAATTATAGATTCAATTATTTTTATAAAATAAAAATTCCTTTTAAATTTCTTCGCTTTTATCTTATATCAACTAAGTAAATTAATATCCTAGTTGTTTAAAAATACTTGTCCAACTTTATGCCAAAGAAGCGCTAAATAGTAGCAACTTCTATACTTTATTAATATTCTACTGTCTCAGCTTTTTTCATTGATATATTAATGGCTACTTCTTTAGCTACAGCATCAAAGTCTTCCCATCTTCTTTTATTCTCTTCATTAGAAATACGCGGATATATTATATAGACTTCTGTACTTTGATTAGCTATAATCTTTTCATCATACTCTATATCTTTTTCTGTATCATATTTAAATGGTTTAAATTGTTGTAGTATTTTCACAATATCACCCCTTGTTATAAAATATGAGTTCATATACTTGTCTTATACTCAATATATATCTTGTTTTTAGAATTTTAATTTGACATGTATTTACTATCTTAATTTAGATTTTAAAATTAGAAATATAGTACTATGAACAATCACTACAATCATAGATACATTGTATTCAATTTATGTTGTAACCTTATTTTGCAGGAGTTGGTGGATATTGAGAAAGAAATGTTATTAAATTAAAACAGATAAATGTATTAAACAGAGCTTAATAATAACAAAATAATACATGAGTGAGAAATATTATGGAAAAATGAAAGGATACTTAATATTTATAGATATAGTCACTTTAATAGGTGAAGGAAAAGAACAAATTTCTAGGAGAACTAATGGTATAAAAACTATACTATATACTTTTACTATGTAGTAAAATTATTATTTTTGAATATTTATACCAATTTGTGATATAATAAAAGCAAGAAGAACTGCAATCTATGTGGTGTAGAGTGAAGTTCGTGATTAAAAAACTAGAAATTATTTAAACTTATGGAATTTGATTTTAAAGTCAAATTCCCAACCACTCTTAGTGCCAGCTTTGAGTGGTTTTTTACGTTTTCTAAATAACTTACTCATCAAGTAAACTATATAGCTAGCCATAATACTGGCTAATATACTTAGTAAAAAATTATCCATACATAATCACCTCCCTTCTTAAAATGGGGAGAATAATCCTTTGTTTGTATGAACTCCACTCTTAGATTGTAGGTTACAACTTCTTGCTAGAATTATTATAACATATTCTGGTAACTTATATAATTAAAAACACCTGTTTAAGGTAATAACTGACTAGAGCGGATAATGGCTTTACAGCAAATATTATAAGTAAACTTTAGACTATACCAACATATGCTATCAATTCATGCGATATTTTAATACTATTTTTACAATCTTAACTAATTTTGCTTAACATGAAATATCTCCTTATATAACTAATATACTATATTTAAGGAGTGTGATTACTTATATGAGTGTTGCTATATACTTAAGAAAATCTCGTGCTGATGAAGAGGCAGAAAAGCAAGGAGAATTTGAAACTCTAAGCAGACATAAATCAACTCTATTAAAACTAGCAAAAGACCAAAATCTAAATGTACTCGAAATAAAAGAAGAACTGGTATCTGGAGAAAGTATAATACATAGACCAAAAATGATTGAACTTCTAAAAGAAGTTGAAGAAAATAAATATGATTCAGTATTAGTAATGGATTTAGACAGACTTGGTCGTGGAGATATGAAAGACCAAGGTATAATCTTAGAAACTTTTAAAGAAAGTAAAACTAAAATTATAACACCTAGAAAAACGTATGACTTAACAGATGAATTTGATGAAGAATACTCAGAATTTGAAGCATTTATGGCAAGAAAAGAACTAAAACTTATATCAAGAAGAATGCAAAGAGGAAGAATAAAATCAGTTGAGGAAGGAAATTTTATAGGTACTTCTGCCCCATTTGGATATGACGCTGTAACTACAGGTAGAAAAGAAAGAATTCTTGTACCAAATAAAGATGCTGATGTAGTTAGAACTATCTTTGACCTATATATTAATGAAGATATGGGTTGTAGTAAAATATCTAAATATCTAAACAATCTAGGAATTAAAACTGCTACAGGTGCTAGTTGGTATAACTCTGCAATAACAAATATAATAAAAAACAAAGTTTATTGTGGTTATATACAATGGCGAAAGAAAGATTATAAAAAATCCAAAAATCCAAATAAAATGAAAACAGTTAAATTAAGACCTAAAGACGAATGGATTGAAGCGAAAGGTAAACATAAACCTCTAATAAGTGAATTGGTTTGGAAAAAAGCTCAGAATATACTTAATAAAAATGGTCATGTTAGTTATGGTAATCAAATAAAGAATCCACTTGCAGGCATAGTAATCTGTAAAAACTGTGGTAGACCTCTAGTATATAGACCATATACAGACCATGATTATATAATTTGTTATCATCCTGGTTGTAATAAGAGTTCTCGCTTTGAATTTGTTGAATCTGCTATTTTGAAGTCATTAGAAGATGCAGTAAAAAAATACCAGTTAAGAATATCTGATATAGATTTAAAGAAAAGTAATACTGATAATAATATAGAATTTCAAAAACGAGTATTGAAAGGCTTAGAAACTGAATTAAAAGAATTAGGAAAACAAAAAAATAAGTTGTATGATTTATTAGAACGTGGCATATATGATGAAGATACATTTATTGATAGGTCTAATAATATAGATTCAAGAACTGAAGAAATTAAAATTTCAATAGAAACACTAAAAAATAAATTAGATATAGTTAAAAAAGATACTTCAAAAATGATAGAAGATATTAAAACAGTTCTATCTCTTTATCATGATTCAGATTCTCTTGGAAAAAATAAACTTTTGAAATCTGTCATTGATAGAGCTGTTTATTACAAATCTAAAGAACAAAAACTAGATTCCTTTGAGTTAACAGTCCATCTGAAATTATATGAAAAGCAGTGATATCAATAACATATAAAGCGTAGTGTGTAATGAAATAAGTCTTTTAGATATACTTGGTACAGAAGCTAACCATGTTCTTGATGAGGTTGAGCTAAAAGTTCAAGTCGGAAAACTTTATGAGCAACTAAACAAAATTCTTACTCCTAGAGAAAGAGAAATTGTACAGTTAAGATATGGGTTAACTCCTTATGGGTATAAAACGCAAAGAGAAATTGCACAAAAACTCGATATATCGAGGTCATATGTATCTAGAATCGAAAAAAAAGCTCTTAAAAAACTAGAAAAAGAGCTTGTTCAAGAAAGTTAATATTATAATTTTTAAAAGGATATATCGTAATAGTATTAGACATAGTCTTTAATCTAAAAATTACGATATATCCTTAAACTTTATAATATATAATTTTATTGTATGCTTTCACATATTTCTTTAAATATAGGTATTGCAGATTTACTTCCTTTTTGAGTTCCTTCTACTAACACAGTTATTACATACTTAGGTCTTTCTTCAGGATAAAATCCAGTTATCCATCCATGGTCTATTGCTTTTTTATTTAAACTACTTTGAGCTGTACCAGTTTTAACTCCACATCCACCTTCTAAATCCTTTAAGTCTTTAGCTGTACCATCCTTAGACACAGACTTCATAATCTCTTTAACTTGTGTACACACATAAGGAGAAATCAGTTCTTCCTTTTTTGAAGACTTATAAGTTTTTATTGTATTCATATTATTATCCACAAGACTTTTGTATAAATATAATGGTTTGAATGTTCCATTATTAGCCATTATTTGAGTCATTTGATTTATTTGAAGTGGTGTAAATTCTATATTTTCTTGTCCTATAGCTAAATTTCGTATTGATATGTTTTTGGGAGCTTCTCTAACTTTTTCTTCATCAAGACCAATATCAACCTTTTCAAATAAATGCAGTCTTTCAGCAGATTTAAGTATCTTTTCTTTGCCAAGTTTCATAGCTATATCTAAAAATGCAGGATTACATGAATTAGAAAAAGTTTGTCTTAAATTTTGGAAACCATGACCATTTATTTTATTACATCGTAATATTTCATTAGTATTTCCAACTTTAGTCTTTCCTGTACAGTTATAAGTATAGTTCTCATCTACAACACCATTTTCAAGTGCAGAAAATAAAACTACCATCTTAAATACAGACCCTGGTGGATATGTAGCCTTTATAACTCTATTTTCAAATTCTCCATTTTTTCCTTTCAAACTTTTTGATATATCATTTTGGTCAAAATTAGGTCTAGAACACATTGCAAGAATTTCACCTGTAGAAGCTTCTGAAATTACCACTGCTGTAGGGTTTTCTTCTTTATCTAGTATCTGTTCTAATTTTTTCTGAATATCATAATCAATTGTAGTTTTTAGATGTCTATCTTTAGCCTTATCATCAATAGTTTTTACACTTCCCTTTAGTATGTTTAGAGATTTTTCATTTCCTGCATCTCCAGCTTTAAAAGCACTTATATACTTTTCATTTGAATTTCTAAGCACACTGTCCATACTTTTCTCGATTCCTGCTTGTCCTGACTTATCATCCTCTTTTATATATCCTATTGTATGTGACAATAAACCATCTTTTGAATATCGCATAGTTTTTTCTTCTATCATTATTCCATTTTTCTCAAGCTCTTTTTTCATTCTATTATCGATATCTTTAGCCTGAATCTGTATTATAGGATGTGTTAATTGTTCTTGTATAGCTTTATATATATCCAAATCTTTCATCTTAGTAGCCTTCTTAACCAGCTCTAAAATCTTATAGTTATTATTTAATTTTTCCTTTTCAACCACCAATACCTGAGTTTTACTTGTATCTGTAAGTTTTTTGTTATTTCTATCATAAATTATTCCTCTTCCACTATTTAACTCTACTTTCTCAACACTTTGCGATTCTACACTCTGTTTGTATTTATCACCTTTTAATACTTGTATATCAACTAGTCTATAAATTAAAGCACTATAAATTATCAAAATTATAGTAAATATATACCAGCTTCTCTTTCCCACTTTTTTCAAAAATGGAGTCTTCTTTTTTGACATGAAATCACCCCTTAGATAATTTCATTATTGACAATTTCTAAGGGGCTAATACTATCTTTATCAAATTTTTATTATTCTTCAACCTTCTCTTCTATAACTTTTCTAAGCATATAATCCTTACCAACTTTTACTGATAGTTTTAATTTAACTATTTGTCTAGGATGAGGAGCTGACTCTATAGCTTCTCCTTCTTCATTATACATTTCTTCAATTTTAGTGAACATAGTTTCTTTATATGGTCCCATGACCTCTATTTCATCACCAACACACATTTTATTTCTTTGCTCAACTACAACAAGACCATCTTCATCTTCTGTTTCTCTAACTATACCTATAAAATCATAGTTTCTAACATATGATGCTGACTGATAATTTTGGTCTTCTGTTGTTGGTTTATTCAAGTAAAAACCTGATGTAAAATGTCTATGGCTACCTTTTTTTAATTCTTCCATCCACATTGGATTGAATTTCCAGTTTTCTGGGTCTTTATAAAATTCATCTATTGCCATTCTGTATGCTCTTACAACAGTAGCTACATAGTATGAAGTCTTCATTCTACCTTCTATCTTTAAACTTGTTATACCAGATTTGATTAATTCTGGTATATACTCTATCATACATAAATCTTTTGAATTAAAGAAGAACGTTCCTCTTTCATCTTCATATATTGGGAAATACTCACCAGGTCTTTTTTCTTCTACTAAATGATATTGCCATCTACAAGACTGAGCACAAGAACCTTTATTTGCATCTCTTCCAGTCATATAATTACTTATTAGACATCTTCCAGAATAAGAGATACACATAGCTCCATGCATAAATGCTTCTATATCCATGTCTAAAGGTGTCTTTGCTCTTATCTCAGATATTTCATCAAAAGATAATTCTCTTGCCACCACAACTCTTTTTATTCCATGCTCATACCAAAATTTTGCACTTAAATAGTTAGTTGTATTTGCTTGTGTACTTAAATGTATTTCCATATTTGGAATTACTTTTTTGATAACACTAAGAACTCCTGGGTCAGCTATTATGACTGCATCTATTCCTATCTCTTCTAATTCCAATAAATAATCTTCTAATTGTAGAAAATCTTCATTATGAGGTATTATATTTACTGTTACAAATACTTTTTTACCTCTTTCATGTGCAAAAGCTACTCCTTCTGCCATATCTTCCTTACTAAAATTCTTTGCAGCAGACCTCATTCCAAAAATTTCTCCACCTATATAAACAGCATCTGCTCCATATGTTATAGCTATTTTTAATCTCTCCAAATCACCTGCTGGAGCTAAAAGTTCAACTTTATTTAATTCCATCTACGTCACCTCTTTTACTTTCTTTATAACTTAGTGCTACACCATCACCTATTGGTATTAATGATGTACTTAAATAGTCACAATTACATATATAATCTAAATAATTTCTCATTCTTTTTACTATGGTTTTCTTTCTTCTTATAACGAAATCATCATGTGCAACCATACCCTTATATAAAATATTATCAGATACTAAAAGTCCACCATCTTTTAATTTATCTATAACTAAATCAAAGAACAACTTATATTGACCTTTAGCTGCATCTATAAATATAAGGTCAAATTCACCTTGGACTTGACTAAGTTTTTCTTCTGCATCTCCTTCTAGTATAGTTATGTTATCGTCAAATCCAGCTAATTTTATATTTACTTTTGCTTTTTCTATCATTTTTTCATTTCTTTCAACAGTTATTATATCTGCATCTTTTCCTATAATAGTTGCAAAAAAAATAGAAGAATAACCAATTGCACATCCTACTTCTAAAACTCTCTTTGGCTTTTGAATCTTTAATAAGACTTTTAATAAATCTGAGACTTCTTTATGTATTATAGGAACGCTATTTTCCTCTGCATAAATTTCTAAGTCTTTTAAAAGTCCTTCTTTTTCTTTTAATGTCACTCTTATATAATCTTCAACTAAGTCATTAACTATATTACTCATAAAAACACTCCCTAAAATAATAAATATTAAAACATTGTCTTAATTTATTATTTTTTAAATTCATATTGTTATATATGTTTACACTTTCTTTATTATAAATCTAAGAATAACAATTTTCAATAAAAAAGCCCAACATTATTCTTACCCTGTTAGACTTTTTATAATCATTGTTTATTTTTTTGTATTTTCTTTATTTGTTGTTTTTGTATCTTTGTCCTGTTTATCTCTCGCTTCTTTATATTCTTTGACATATTTTAAATGGTCTTGGTAGTTTGTACTATAGTTATTCCCACCATCAATCTTAGCTACAAAATACAGATAATCAGTTTTATCTGGATATAGTGCAGCTTCAATAGATTTTATACCAGGATTTGATATTGGTGTAGGAGGTAAACCTTTATTTTTATAACTATTATATGGTGAATCAATTTTTAAATCATCATATGTTACAATTTTCTTTCTCTCTTCAAATATATATTGTATTGTCGCATCTGATTGAAGAGGCATACCTACTTTAAGTCTATTATAAAATACACTTGCTATTATTGGTCTATCTTTATCAAGTACTGCTTCTTTCTCGATTATTGAAGCCATTTCCATTACTTCTTGAAGAGTCATCTTTAATTCTTTTTGCTTATTTTTAAGCTTGTCCGTATATTTACTATCAAATACCTTTAACATTTCACTTAAAATGTCTTTTTCTGATTGTTTTTTCGAATTAAAATAATAAGTTTCTGGATATAAGAATCCTTCTAAAGAAGTTATTCCATCCTCCTTCAAGTACACAAATTTATCATAAAATTCTTGAGGTTTTTTTATTAAATTTTCAAAAGTAGCTTTATCTCCTAAATTTTTATTCACTAACATCGCTATAATTTCTTTGGATGTAGCACCCTCTGGAACAGTAATTTTTATACCATCCTGATATATTTTACCTGAAACCAAAAGAGTTATTATATCATTATTTGAGTACGATTGGTTAAGCAAATATGTTCCTGATTTTATGGATGGAGCTTTATTACTAACCTTTACCAGGAGTTTAAATAATAGTTCATTTTTTATTAATTTATTTTCATATAATATGTCAGATATTTTTCCGACAGATGCTCCACTTGGAATATCAATAATTACATCATTCTTGTTATTTTTATTATAAGGACCTATTTGCATGGATATAAACACCCCTGCTAAGATAATTAAAATAACAATTATTAATGCTGCTATTTTTAATCTATTTTCTTTAAAATTCATAATATAATCTACTCCTTATGTATATTTATCCATTTTCTATTATAAATCTAGATACTGTAATTTTCAATCATCTTGTAGAATAAACTTATTTATATATCAAAAAAATAAAAAACCTAACACTATTTTTGACATGTTAGGTCTTTTATAATCACTTTTCTAAAATTTTCTAAAACTTTTTAATTCCACACTGTGTTACGATACCATATATTAATTTATTTTTTTCTATTTTTTCATCTACAATTGAATATGAATTAACAAATCTGTCTTTTGCTAATAAAAACTTTTGTTCATCATCATAATACAAATATGCTAAAACTTCACCTTCATTTACATAATCTCCAACTTTCTTTTCTAAGACTATTCCTGCTGATAAATCCAAAATATCCGCCTTAGTCTCTCTACCTGCTCCAAGAATCATTGCTGATAAACCAACTTCTTCAGCCTTAATTTTACTTATATAACCTGATTTGTTTGATTTAACTGGATGTTTATACTTTGGTTTTTTGAATAAAGAATAATCATCTACTATATTTTTATTTCCGCCTTGATTTTCTATAAATTCTTTAAGTTTCTGTATAGCACTTCCAGATTTTATAGATTCTCTTATCTTTTCAATACCATCATCAAAATCATGTGCAACCTTTGATAAAACTAACATATATGCTCCTAATACTTCACATAGTTCAACAAGGTCTTTAGGGCCATTTCCTTTTAAAGTTTCAATTGCTTCTATAACTTCTAAAGAATTTCCTATTGCAAAACCTAAAGGTTCATCCATATCTGTTACAATCCCTATTGTATCTTTGTTCATACCAGTACCTATATCAACCATAGATTTAGCTAATTCAAAAGACTCTTCTAAAGTCTTCATAAATGCTCCATCTCCAGTTTTTACATCTAGCACAATTGCATCCGCTCCTGAGGACAATTTTTTGGACATTACACTAGATGCTATTAATGATATATTATCAACAGTTGCTGTAACATCTCTAAGTGCATATATTTTCTTATCTGCAATTGCTACCTTTGCACTTTGGCCACATACTGCTATTTTAGAGTTATTTACAGAATCAATAAACTTATTTATATCCATCTCTGTTGAAAAACCTGGTATAGACTCCAATTTATCAATAGTGCCACCAGTATGACCAAGACCTCTACCAGACATTTTTGCAACTGGTGCTCCACATGAAGCAACTAAAGGTATAAGAGCTATGGTAGTCTTATCTCCAACACCACCAGTACTATGCTTATCTACCTTTATACCCTCTATACCTGATAGATTTATAATATCACCAGAGTGCATCATTGCTTCTGTAAGATACACGGTTTCTTGTTTATTCATCTTATTTAGATAAATAGACATTAATAGTGCAGAAGCCTGATAATCGGGTATATTCCCTTTTGAATAGTTTTCTATAAAATAATGTATTTCTTCTTTACTAAGTTCTAGTTTATCTCTCTTCTTTTTTATAATATCATACATTCTCATACTTGAAATCTCCATTCTAATCTGTAATAATTTGAATAAATATTAAACTTCAAAACACTTTCAAATATTATAGTATTATAAAAAAACTGTCTTTCATTAGAAATAACTTTCTATATCAAGACAGCTTCTTATTAATTCTTTTCAAATAATACATTAACTATTTCACTATAAATCCACTCAAAATATTTATAATTTTTTTACTGTACTCTTAACTAAATTCATAAATTCTGATTTAACTTTTTGAGTAGTTTGTATTACTTCCTCATGACTTAATGGCTGATTTAAGATACCAGCAGCCATATTAGTTATACAAGATATACCAATAACACTAATATTAGAATGTGCTGCTACTATTACTTCTGGAACAGTAGACATTCCTACAGCATCAGCGCCTAATATTTGAGCCATTCTTACTTCTGCTGGTGTTTCATAATTTGGCCCACTAAAAAACATATAAACACCTTCTTTTACATCTATATTGTACTTCTTTGCACAATCTTTGACTATATCTATATATTTAGAAGAATATGCATCTGACATATCTGGAAATCTAGCTCCAAGTCTATCATCATTTTTACCTACTAATGGATTACTTCCACTAAAGTTTATATGGTCTCTTATAATCATTAAGTCTCCTGCTTTAAACTTTTTATTTACGCCTCCAGCAGCATTAGTTACTATAAGAGTTTCGACACCTAAAGCTTTCATAACTCTTACTGGAAAAGTAGCTTCTTTTTGAGAATATCCTTCATAGTAATGAAATCTCCCCTGCATAGCAACTACTTCTTTCCCTTCAAGCTTTCCAATAACAAGTTGTCCAGCATGTCCTTCTACTGTTGACACAGGGAAATTGGGAATTTCACTATATTTAATTGTAACAGAATCTTCTATATCATTTGCCAAATCCCCAAGTCCAGAACCTAATATCAGACCAATTTTAGGTTTTATACTAATTTTGGAATTTATAAATTTGTTACTTTGCTCTATATTTTCAAACATCCAATCCCTCCATTCTATTAAGCTAAATTTTTTAATTTGTTATTTACCTCTTAATTTAGAATAATTCTTTTTTAAAACTTGAGCCATGTTTAGGTAATTTTACATCTAGTATATCTGCAACAGTTGCTCCAATATCAGCAAAAGTATCTTTTATTCCTAAATTAAATCCTTTTTTAACTTTATTCCCATAAATCATAACTGGTATATATTCTCTTGTATGGTCTGTACCTTTATATGTTGGGTCATTTCCATGGTCTGCATTGATTATAAGAACGTCGTCTTCTCTCATATTATCCATTATTTCTGGAAGTCTACTGTCAAACTCTTCAAGGGCCTTCTTATATCCTTCTGGGTCTCTTCTATGACCATATTTAGAATCAAAATCGACAAGATTTGAATATATCAGACCTTTATTTTCTTGCTTCATATAATTTAAAGTTTCATCTACTCCATCCATATTACTCTTAGTATGGATAGCATCTGTAATCCCTTTTCCATTAAAAATATCTTCTATTTTTCCAACTGCCAAAACGTCAAGCCCTGACTCTTTTATATTATCAAGAACTGTTGGTTCAAATGGGTCTAATGAATAGTCTCTTCTGTTTGAAGTTCTAACAAATTCACCTGTTTTCTTCCCTATAAATGGTCTAGCAATTACTCTAGCAACTGCATTATCTCCCATCATTATCTCCCTAGCTATTTTACACATATTGTAAAGTTCTTCTAGTGGGATTATCTCTTCATTAGCAGCTATTTGAAATACACTATCAGCTGAAGTGTATACTATTACATCTCCAGTTTTTATTTGGTGTTCTCCATATTCATCAATTATTACAGTTCCTGAAGCTGGTTTATTTCCTATTACTTTTCTTCCAGTTTTTTGCTCAAATTCTTCTATTATTTCTTTTGAAAATCCATGTTCAAATGTTTTAAAAGGTTTGTCAACTATTATGCCAGTCATTTCCCAATGACCAGTGGTAGTATCTTTTCCTTGAGACATTTCCTTGCATTTTCCAAAACAACCTATTGGCTCTTTTATACTTTCAAAAAAATCTACACCATCTATATTTCCTATGCCTAATTTTCTCATATTAGGAATTTGTATATCTGGATATTCTTTAAATATATTTCCAAGAGTACTTACATCCTTACTGTCTCCAAATTTTTCGGCATCAGGCAACGCTCCTATCCCAACACTGTCAATTACAATCCAAATCACTCTGCTCATATAAATACGCTCCTTTTAAATTATAAAATTTGCTATACAGTCTATTTAGCCTCTGCTTTTTGTAATTCTATATCAATATCATTTCTAGGATGTTTTTCCTTTATTTCTCTTCTCACGTTTTTATCTATATGATTTAAATATACTTGAAGGCTAGATAGATTAACGTTTCCTAAAATTTTACTTACAACAGCAATGTTAGCCCCTTCATTTAACAAATGAATTGCAAATGAGTGTCTAAGCATTGTAGGATTTATATTTTTATCTATATTAGCTAAATTAGAATATTTCTTTATGACTTTCCAAAGACCTTGTCGTGTAAATCTTTGGCCTAATGAACTTACAAATAATGAATTTTCACCTTCTACAGCCATTTTAGGTCTTACTTCTTTTAAATACTTCTCCAAATAAAGTTTTGTGATATCACAAAGTGGTATCACTCTTTGACTTTTACAACATGAATTACAATATATATAGTCAATATCCAAATCAACATCTTCTATGTTCATATCTACTAATTCAGACACCTTTATACCAGTCCCATATAACACTTCAAAAATAGCCTTGTCCCTAACCAACTTAGGTGTTGTTAACTTTGGAAACTTCAATAATCTTTCAATTTCTTCTTCTGTAAGTATATTTATATTTTCTTTTTTTATTTTAGGTTTTTTTATGTCCTTTGCAGGATTATTTGTGCATACATGATTTAAAAATAAGTAATCGTGAAAAGATTTTATAGAGGATATCATCCTCGCTATTGTAGCTATTGACACATTATCTTTTTCCAACTTTATTAAATAACTTATAATATCATTTTCAACTATATCTACTAGTTTAATACTTTTTTGATTTATATATTCCATATATTTTTTTATATCCATAAAGTATGATGCCACTGTATTCTCTGATAATCTTTTTTTATCTTTTATGTAATCTATATATCCCTCTATAA
>NZ_JAGWCW010000011.1:0-123777 GCF_020657835.1 Clostridioides sp. ZZV14-6387 | reverse complement strand
TTATAAGTAAAAAATTAACGGATTTAACATAAAAATTATTTATAGATATGAAAAGTATACTAAGTATGTATTGATTTAAAAATAACTTATATAAACTATACTAATTTCAGTTTATATATTTTTTAAAATTATACGGATGTTGTAGAACGAAAAATTGCATATAAGTCAAAGATAAGTGTTATTTTATGAAAATATGACAAAAATTTTATATGTTATTTATGCAAATAATACATAAATAACATATAAAATTTAATAAGTAAAAAAAGTGAAAGATATAAATTATCATTTTAGTATTTTATTTAGTCAAAGTAAATTATTCAAATGAAAAATATCTCATTTAAATAAAAAATTTAAATAAAAGTAAAAAAAATAATGTATTTGTTAAAAAATAAATTGACAAAATATTCAGAAAAAAACTTCTTGACCTAGAGAGACAAAGTAAATAAAATCTAAGGTATAGACATGAAATCTATAAAAATATTTTAAGTATAAGTTAAAATATAGATGATGTATTTAAGATTTATAAAAATAGGCGATACATAATTATTTAGGGAGGTTTTTAGTATGGAGAAGAAAGAAAAAGCTGTAGAAAAATTAAATGTTGAAGTATGTAGTCCTGAAATTGTCAATAGTGTTGAGACATTAAAAATGAGGCTAGAAGAAATCAGACTAGCACAAAAAGAATTTGCAACATTTACACAAGAGCAAGTAGATAAAATTTTCTTAGCTGCTTCAACTGCAGCAAATCAACAAAGAATACCTCTAGCAAAAATGGCAGTAGAAGAAACTGGTATGGGTATTGTTGAAGATAAGGTTATAAAAAATCATTTTGCTTCAGAGTATATTTATAATGCTTATAAAGACACTAAAACTTGTGGTGTTATAGAAAAAGATGAAGCATTTGGTTTCACAAGAATTGCTGAACCAGTAGGTGTTTTATCAGCAGTTATACCAACAACTAATCCTACATCGACTGCAATATTTAAGTCCCTAATAGCACTAAAAACTAGAAATGGTATAATTTTCTCTCCTCATCCAAGAGCTAAAAACTGTACTATAGAAGCAGCTAAAGTTGTACATGATGCAGCAGTTAAAGCAGGTGCCCCAAAAGGACTTATAGGTTGGGTAGATGTACCTTCAATTGAACTTACTAACGTTGTTATGGCAGAGGCAGACCTTATATTGGCTACTGGTGGACCTGGAATGGTTAAATCTGCATATTCTTCAGGAAAGCCAGCTGTTGGAGTTGGACCTGGAAATGTACCTGCAATAATAGATGAGAGTGCAGATGTAAAAATGGCTGTTAGTTCAATATTAGTATCAAAATCATTTGATAATGGTATGATATGTGCTTCTGAGCAAGCAGTAATAGTGCCAGAAAAAATATATGAAGAAGTTAAAAAAGAATTTAAATATCGTGGAGCACATTTCTTAAATAAAGAAGAAACAGAAAAAGTAGGAAAAGTAGTAATAATTGATGGTTCATTAAATGCTAAGATAGTTGGTCAGCCAGCTCATGTGATAGCTAAAATGGCTGATGTAGAAGTTCCAAAAACAGCTAGAATAATAATTGGTGAAGTAGAATCTGTTGAAGTAGAAGAACCTTTTGCACATGAAAAACTTTCTCCAGTACTTGCAATGTACAAATCTAAAAGTTTTGAAGATGCAGTTGCTAAAGCTGAAAAATTAGTTGCAGATGGTGGATATGGCCATACATCTTCGTTATATGCAGACTCTATAAATCATCCAGATAGAGTAGAGAAGTTTGTAAATGCTATGAAAACTTGTAGAGTATTAGTTAATACTCCATCGTCACAAGGTGGTATAGGTGACTTATATAACTTTAAATTAGCACCATCTCTTACTCTTGGTTGTGGTTCTTGGGGTGGAAACTCAGTATCTGAAAACGTAGGAGTGAAACATTTACTTAATATCAAGACAGTAGCTGAAAGGAGAGAGAATATGCTTTGGTTTAGAGCACCAGAAAAGGTTTATTTCAAAAAAGGTTGTTTAGGTGTAGCAGCAAGAGAATTTAAAGATGTTATGGATAAAAAGAAAGCCTTTATAGTAACAGATTCTTTCCTTTACAATAATGGATACACTAAGAAGCTAACTGATTTGTTAGATGAGATGGGAATTAAGCATACTACATTCTTTGATGTTGCTCCAGACCCAACATTAGCTTGTGCAAGAGAAGGAGCTAAGGCTATGGCTGATTTCCAACCAGATTTAATAATAGCTGTAGGTGGAGGTAGCGCAATGGATGCTGGTAAGATAATGTGGGTAATGTATGAGCATCCAGAGGTAGACTTCCAAGATTTGGCTATGAGATTTATGGATATAAGAAAAAGAGTATATGCATTCCCTAAAATGGGTGAAAAAGCATACTTTGCTGCTATCCCAACTTCAGCAGGTACTGGTTCAGAGGTAACTCCATTTGCAGTTATAACTGACCAAGATTCAGGTGTAAAATATCCATTAGCAGATTATGAATTAATGCCAAACATGGCTATAATCGATGCTGACATGATGATGGAGATGCCACCAAGATTAACAGCAGCATCAGGTGTTGATGCCTTAACACATGCACTAGAAGCATATGTGTCTATGTTAAGAACTGAACCAGCTGATGGATTAGCACTTCAAGCAGGTAAAATAATATTTGAATATCTACCTCGTGCATATAAAAATGGAAAGAATGATAAAGAAGCAAGAGAAAAAATGGCAATGGCATCTACTATGGCTGGGATGTCTTTCGCAAATGCTTTCTTAGGAATTTGTCACTCTCTAGCACATAAACTGGGTGCATTCCACCACGTTCAACATGGTGTTGCAAATGCATTATTAATAAATGAAGTAATTAAGTTCAATTGTGCAGAAGCTCCAAATAAGATGGGTGCATTCTCACAATACAGATATCCTGATTGTATACAAAGATATGCTGAATTTGCTTCTTTTGCAGGAATCAAGGGAAATACAGACCAAGAAAAAGTAGATAACCTTATAAAAGCAATAGATGAATTAAAGGCAAGAGTAGGACTTCCTAAAACTATAAAAGAGGCTGGGGTAGAAGAATCTAAATTCTTAGAAGGATTAGATGCTATGGTTGAACAAGCTTTTGATGACCAATGTACAGGAGCTAATCCTAGATACCCATTGATGAGTGAATTAAAAGAGATATATTTAAAAGTTTATTATGGTAAATAATATTTATTGTACAATATAGGTTCTATTAGACTTGAATATAAATAGATTTTTATTAGAGTCGTATATAAATAGTTTTTAATAATACATTATAACTTAAATCTTAAACGGAAATGATAAAAAGTTAAGAAATTCATATTGATTTTGAATATGTGTATTTAATCAATTAACTTTAAAATTAGTCGGAAAATTTTTTTATTACATATAATTTTAAAGCAGAATATATAAAAAACTTTATGAAAAAATTATAAAAATATTCAGAAAATTCTATTGACTAATTTATTTATCATGATATAATAAGTTTAGAAAACAAAAAGAATTGGGGCCTATTAAGGCCCCCTTACTACTTTTTGATAGATTTATTTAGAATAACTTTCTCACTTTGATTTTTTATATTTATTATAGAATCAGTATAATCTACTTCAAAGTTAGCAAAAGCAGAGAATAAATCTATGTCCCTTAATAAATGAATTGTCATACATTGATTGTTCTTATTTACCCTTAGAATCAATGCTCTTACAAAGGGAAATTGGATTCTAGAATTAAATAAGTTAGAACCGTCAGTATCTATATCTAAGCTACGATAATTAATATCTATAAATACATCTACATCATCGTTTTCTTCTCTTATTATTCTATAGTCAAAATCCAAGTCTAAATTTAAATTACCTAAAACCAATAACATTTAAATCCTCTTTTCTATAAGTAGTTTTAGAGTATTAGTTTAACTAAGCTCTCCATCTATTATAGATATAATTCTATCTGCTTTTCTAGCAATATTTTCATTATGTGTTATTATTATAAGAGTTTGGTTATATTTTTTTATAGAATTTTTTAGTAAATCCATGACTTCTTCTGTAGTTTTACTATCCAAATTTCCTGTTGGTTCATCTGCTAGTATTATACTCGGTTTTGCAGATAAAGCGCGTGCAATAGCAACTCTTTGTTGTTGACCACCAGATAATTGATTTGGAAGATGATTTTTCCTCTCACTAAGACCCAATAAATTTATAATGTCTTCGATATATTCTTCATCGACTTTTTTATTGTCTAACTTTAGTGGTAATTCTATATTTTCTTTTACATTTAATACTGGAATTAGGTTATACTGTTGAAAGACAAATCCTACTTTTTGTCTTCTATATTTTGCTAATCTTTTATCTGAAAGGCAACATATATCTTTACCATCGACTTTTATAGTTCCACTACTTGGTCTCTCAAGACCGCCTACTAAATGTAGAAATGTGCTTTTTCCACTTCCACTTGGACCAATTATCGCAACAAATTCACCCTTATTTATTTTTAAATTTGCATCCTTTAGTGCATGTACAGCTGTTTCCTTTTTTCCATAAATCTTACCTAAGTTAAGAATCTCTAATATAGGCATAATTAATCCTCCTATTCTGTAATGTTTATAGCTTCAACTATACTAATTTTATTTATTTTCCTTAATGGAATATATGTAGCTAGGATACCTACAATTATGTTTGCTAAAACAACTAGGATATATATTTTGTAATCTATTGAAAATCCCAAGCCATATGATACAAAGCCTTGCATATAATACATTTTAAACTGTATTATAAGTCCTGAAATGATGGTAATTACACTTGAGAGTGTTCCATATAATATTCCTTCATAGAGTATCATATTTTTAAAGCCTCTCTCAGAAATACCAATAGCTCTCAACATTCCAAATTCACTAGTTCTTGAAGTTAAGTTATAACTTATGTTATTTATTATGTTAAGTACACTAATTATAAACATTACTGTTACTATGCCATAACTATAAATCAAAGACCTAGATGTCATCTTATCAGAATTTTCTTTTTCTACCATCATATCTACTGTTGTAGTTCCAGGAACTTCACTTCCAATTTTACCTAGAAGTCTATTTATTTTTTTCTTGTTTGCATTTTCATTAATGTCTGTATAAACTAAGTTATACTTATCTACACCAGTTAATTTTTTTAGATATTCGCTACTCGTTATTACATCTACACCATCATCTCCAGAGTACATACCATTATCTGCAAAAGGATAACTTATAATAGCTCCAACTTTAAATTCATATTCTAAGTATTCATAATTATCTTTTAAACTTTCATAAAGTCCTGTATCCATTCCAGCCTTCGGGTATTTAACTTTTATAGTATCACCTACCTTTATATCTATAGCTGGTGTCCCTTCACCAGGAGTAAAGGTCTTTGTATATTTTTGTGTTTTAGAAATTTCTGGTACATATACTATAGCTAAGTTTTCTTTTTTCATTTTTTTCAAGTTTATACTTCCACTTACTAAGTAATCTTCTAATGAATTTATCATCTCATCATTATAACCTTTTAACTTTTGTTTTAATGTATATTTTCCAGTAGTCTTATTTTTTATAAATAAAGGATTTTTCTTATAATAAGGAGCTGAATTTATAGCTTCGTAGTAATCTAATCTATTTATTTTATTTACCTCTATTCTCGTGTTTAAGATGCTAGCAGTTTTGACTTTGTCAATTCCATCTATATTTTTAATTTTATCTATCTGATTATCATTAAATCCCCTTATATCTTTAAAAGAGGTATTGCTACCAATTTCATTGAGATAAGTATTTGATAGAATAAAATCTGCATTCATATATACTTGCTCTTGAATGTTTTTGTTTTTGACATCTAAAAAAGAATATTTATAATTGTCTTTTATGACAATTATACCTCCTATACTCATAGATAATACAATTATAAGGAATCCCTTTTTATTTCTAAAGATGTTTTTTGCAGATATAGATTTTGTTACTGACATATTTAAAGTCAATTTTGATATTAAAGAATTAACTTTGATTATATTTTTATCAGTTCCAAAAGTTTTTCTTATAGCATCAATAGGAGAAATTCTTCTTATCTTTAAATATGTAAAGAAACTTATAATGAGTATTGTCAGTATTATACATGCAATTGATAAGAGGATTATTTTATCTGGAATAACAAAAGGGGTAACATTTATATTTCCTTCAAATTGAATATTTCCTGCAAACCTATTAAATATTTGTGCACCTCCCATACCTGTACATATACCTAGAGGCATTGCTATCAGAGCAAGTATGAAAAGTTCATAAAACATAAGTTTGAAAATCCTAAAGTTAGTGGAGCCAATAGCTCTTAAGATACCATATTCTTGTACTCTTTGGTATATTGATATAACATAGATACTATAGATTACAATACCAGAAAATATACTCATAGCAATTGCAACATATTTACTTGAATTATCTAAAGTACCATTTTCCATAGTATCGTCTATAAGCATTGAGTTTCTTCCTACGCTTTTCTCATCCAACATAGCATTTTTTACTATATTGTCTATGTTTGTATTTATATCACTGCCTTCATTAAATTCAATAGAAGCTGTAAACTTATTCAATTTTGATTCATGTAGGTTTAAAAAAATTTCACATTTCCCCTTTTGTTTCTCTATAAATCTATCTTCAAGTATTCCTACAACTTTAAAGGTCTCTGGTTTTTCTTTTTGATATAATTTAAAAGTAAGGTTTTGATTTATTTCTGGCTTTAAACCCATACTATTTAAAACCCATTTTTCTACCACCACCTCATTGTTAGCTTTTGGGAGGTGACCTTTTATAAGTTTAGATTGATTAGTTAAGTAATTTTTATTTGCATATTGTATGTTTATAGGTAATTTTTCATTAACATCTGTAGATGCATAATAAGATGTTATACCTAGGTTTTTAATATCTTTACCAGATTTTATGGATTCTAATTGATTTCTCTTTATATCTTTAAAGTATGCATGGTCAGTTCCAAGCTCTCTCTTTGATCTATCTACCTCTGCTTGTTGAGCACTTCTTGAGAGGGTACCAATACCGACAATGAGTGATGTAGCAAGAATTATACTCAGAGTAATTGCTAAAGATCTTGCTTTATAACTTTTTATGTATCTTAGTACTATTTTCAAATTATCTTTCATATTTACCACTTCCTTTCTTAGCTAACTCAATTATATGTTTATTTAAAATATATAGCAAAGTAAGTATCTTCAAGTTTTGAGTACTTAATTGTACAAATTTATATGTGTTTTTGCAAGTTTAATTAATGTACATGTAAAATTTGACTTTTTACATAATTTTTCTAAAATGATATAATCCTCATATAAAGTGTAGATGGGAGGGGAATTATGGAGAATAATTTTATATTTCCTATAGTAATACTAACTTTGTTTATATTTAGTAATCTTATAATGAATAAATACAGGTTTTATAAAGAATTAGACATATTAAAAAGAGGAATATTAACGTTTTTTGTATCGTGTTTTGTATGGATTTTATTCATGGAGGGTATTGAGTATATACAATTAAGTTTAGGATATAATTTTTTACTTGAAGGAGTATTAAATATTATACTTTTTTTAATTTTAATTATTTTAAGCTTTTATATAGGATTTAAATTTATAAGATTACTAGACAATAACAATAAACAAGAGTATAAGCTACAAAAATTAGACAGTAAAATAAATCATAAGGACAATATAATCGTAAAATTAAGAAGTCAAAAACATGACTATTTAAAACATTTACAAGTAGTATATTCTCTATTAAATACTGGGTTAGCTGAAGATGCAAAAGAATATATAGCGAATATATCAAATAGCTTTAAATCAAAAAATTCAAGATATGGGAAAGTATCTTATTTAGATGCTATAGCTTCCTTAAAATATGAGGAATGTCTTGAAAAGAACATATCTTTTGATGTATATATCCAAGATTTTATGGATAATTTAGAGATTGAACCTAATGATATGAGTTCAGTGCTATTAAACATAATAGACAATGCAATAGAATCTTTGTCTGCTATACAAAAGGAAAAGAAGTATATAAGATTACATGCATATGAAGATGAATTTCAGTATATTATAGCCATAAAAAATAATGGTCCTAAAATACATAATGTCGAAAGTATATTTTTGGATGGATTTAGCACTAAAGAAGGGCAAGACAGAGGTTTTGGGTTATATCTAGTTAAAAATATACTAGATAAGTATGATTATAGTATACTTGTAAATAGTGACGATTTTTTAACTGAATTTGTAATTTTAATACCAAAATATTATTAGTTAGGAGGAGAGAAGTCTGTGATAAAAGTTTTGATTTGTGATGATGATAAAGTTGTAAGAGATGATATAGCAAATATAGTTAAAGAGTCTGGATATGTAGATTATGTTAAGAAAGTCAAGGATGGTATAGAAGCAATTGAATTTATAAAAAGTGAGAAAATAGACTTATTGATTATTGACATTGATATGCCATATAAAAATGGGATTGATTCTGCAAAAGAAATTCTTTCTATAGATAAAGATATACATATAGTTTTTGTAACAGGTTTTGCTGACTATAGTCTTGAGAGCTTTAAAGTACATCCTATAGATTTTATAGTTAAGCCGTTTAAAAAAGAAAAAATACTTGATTCAATTAATATAGCAATAGACCACATTAACTCTCATAAAATTGCAAAAAATAATTTTATAGAAGATACTCTTTTTGTATATAAAATAAGGAAACAGATACATATGATTAATTTTGATGATATAGTCATGTTTGAGAAAAATTCAAGAGCTATTAATTTATATACTAGAGATGAAGATACGATAAAATTTTATGAAAACTTTGATGATTTAAAAAAACGCCTACCTCCTAATTTCTTTATGACTCATAGACAATACATAGTAAATTTAAGACTTATACATAAGGTTATACCTATAAATAAGTCTTCTTTAGAAATAAAATTTATAAATTTTCAAGAAAGTGCTACTTTAAATAAATCTTTAGAAAAAGATTTTCTATACAGATTTTATAGGGTTAAAAGGTTCTAATGAAGAAAAAAATTTTCAGTGATATACAATATGTACGATGAAGATATCATATAAATTTGCTATAGTTATAAATTAATTCGTATAAAATATAATATAAAACATATTGGACTTTCATGGAAAATTAGAAAGCCCAATATGTTTTAGAGATAAATCTTATATTTATAAGTTGCTTAAGATACTAGGGTCTTTAATCTTATTATCTTCAGCAAGTAATAAGATTTTAGACATAATCTCAGCAGTCTTAGGGTCTTCATCAGCAAAAGGAAGGAATATCTTTCCTCTACTTTGAGAATGTACAGGAAGTATATTTAAAGCACCCATTCCTTTTTTATGTACGATACCAGAACCCATATGTACAGAATACTCACCTAAATTGCCTACTATAAGAGCATGAGACCCTTCAAAATTGACATTTTTAATCTTTAACAATAATAGCAATTCTTTAGCAATTGCTATACGCATCTCTACAGTAGAATGGCTTGTTTCAGGGTCAACACCACCAGCATGAGCGACACTTACAACGAGGTCTATATCACGCATAACTTCTGAAAATAAAATTGGAGGTATTGAAGCCAATTCTAAGCTTTTATAAGTCTTTCTATCAAAGAATTCTACTGTTTCAATAGTAGGGGGCTCAATATCTGCTGGCGAAAACCAATCAGCAAGTGCAAACATTTTTGCTACTATATTTTCTTTATAAAACACTTTTTGTAAACCTTCTTCATAATCAACAGTCCAAAGCTGATTTCTAAGAAGTGCTACAGTTTTCTTTGGCTGGATTTGGTGTCCAGCATATCTACGAGATATAGTTTTTTCAGATAATTCATCACTATTTATTCTATAATACTCGCGAAATACTTGCTTAAATGGCTGAACAATTTGCTTATTAAATAAGTCATGTTGGAATTCACTCCATTTACCAGATTCAAAAAGATGAACCGGATGTGCAAGTTTTAATTTATTTTTTGCTGTTAATTTAGAAGTCTCGCCCTCTATATTGCAAATAAAGAACTTAGACTTATCATTATAAACATATCCAATATTATCATCGCACACCCACACTAGATTCTTAATCAAAGGGCAGATAACTGGGTTTTTATAAATATTGGAGATTTCTTTAACTGTAAATATTATTTCATTTTTCATAGCTTGTTCTAAACTCTGTTTTGCACGAGAATACTGACTCTTTAAATCTTTTTGAACAGATTTAAGTTCAAGTACATATGGATGTTTGGCAATGGCTTTTGGTATACTTTTTAAAGCTTTATTACCTTTCTGGACTTTAGTAGATGCTTTACCATTTTCATCAACATCTATCCAAATTGAAGTTCCATCAATATCTTTTGGCTTAAATAAATGAGAGACTTCATTTAGTTTTTCAGTTTCAAGAGCCCACATCATACGATTGACATCTCCAAAACCAGCACTTCGAGCTAGATTTTCTAGCGCTATTGTACAAGCTTTTGATTCACTTTCACGACGTTGTGCTCCAAATTGTTTACTTTCTTTAGCAAATTTTTGGATAAATTCATAACGGAAAGTTGCTTCTTTAAGGTCTCCTTTTTTCATAGGAAGTAAAGAAAAACTTCTCAGCTTGTCTTGATTTCTATTTGTTTCAATTTCCTTCATTAACATGTCCTTATCAAGTTTACCAAGTGTAGCATCAGCATAAAGTTGTGCACGTCTATGAGAGTTTCCACCACTAGTTATATACTTAGCTGATTTGTAAAGTAGATTGAATCTTTCTTCACCAATGGTCTTATATGAATCCAAAAACCAGTCTATATCAAAAGCCCCATCGATAAAACTACGTGGTGAAATAGGGGAGAATAGAGCAACTTCTGATTCTTTTTGCGCAGAAAATCCTTCATTTATGTGTGCATGGAAGTACCAAATTGTACTCTTTAGACCCTTCCAGTTTAAATACTTTTCAATTATATTGACCCATTGAGGAGCATACATAGCAGCTTCTATCAATCTTAATTCAGTAATATCAGTGTCTTTAAGCAATTTTTTTAATTCTTTTGAGTCATCTTCTTTAGTAGGATAACAATTTTTAAGTAGAGAACTTAAAACATCTTTCTTTGAATAATTGTTACCATATGAATATCCCCTTTGAAAAGTTTCTTTACCAAGAGCAACTAATAGATTTACAAAATAATTTATACCTTCAAAATATTGTATGTTATTAGCTAGATGAGAAACTTCTGTTGGCATATCACCTCTACGTGATTCAATTTCTATAACTCTATTTGTAACAGTTTTTAAATTGTTTTTAAGCCAAGGATACTTTTCTAATGTGTCGCCAGCCCATCTAGGATTTGTTAGTGTTCTTATTATATTTGATGAATTGTATCCACTTATAATTTCTCTATTAACTTGTTCTTCAGTCATTAATCCTAATTCATGAGCACGAGCAAATACACCTATGCTAGTATAAAAAGGAAACTTATATTCTAATAACTGATAATTTGAAAATGTAGTATAGAAAAACTTAGTAAAAGAAATATCATCATAAATAAATGAATTTGCTTTATCAAGCCAATAATTTAAAATAGGGGCATCCAAAGCAGGGCAGTATTCATTTTGTCTATAATAGTTTTTAGTAAATTCAACTCTTTGTTTTTTACATTGTTCTGTAGTTAATAAATTTCTTAGTTTATAATATATATCTAAACAATAGTCAAATATCTCTTTATGGTCAAACTCATTTAGTAAAACTCTTAGAAGTCTTCTTGTAAGTGCATCGAATTTTAATTTATCAAGTCTTGCATATATTTTCTTTTGTTTTTTATAGTCAAGAACATTTGAATAGATAGACGAAAACCAACTTTTTTCTATTTCATTATATCCGCATGTATTTATATTATAAAATAAAATATCAAGTATTAATTTGTAGTCTAAATCGAGTTTTTTACTAATTCCCCTCCAAAGTCCTGCCAATGGATAATTATCAAGAGTATCATTAGAAGTCTTATATTTAATAGGAGTCAGATTATAAGTAGAGTAACCTAAAAGTACTTTTTCTACATTACCTGACCATCTTTCAACTTCATATTCATAGTCTGCATTTTCAGTAATAAGTTCATCAAATTTTTCATAAACTTGTATTATTTTATTTATGTCTGTATCAAGAATTTTTTTAGCTTCTTTTTTTGTTGATATAGAAATAGATTCTTCACCTGAAGATAAACTTATATTTGAAATAATTTTATTAAGTTTTGATGGAGTAGAAGAATCATCTTTAAAAGTAAATTGTTCAGGAATTTGAACCTTGTCTTTAGGATTATATATTCCAAACCCATTTTCTTTACAATAATCATTTTTTGCTTTACCTAATAAATTATCAATTAATATTTGAACTTGAGATGTATTCTTTTTAGATTTATCAATATCTTCTATCAGTAAAATAAGCTTATTATATAGTTTTTGTCTATTAGTATTGTCTTTTAATAAGCTTACAATTTCAAGACCTCCAAGACATTTTTGTGAATTTGAAGATTTTATAAGAGAGGAAGCGATGTTCTCTAATTTTGAATCATCTTGTTCAAGTAAAATTTTTATTACAGTTTGTCTAATAGAGCTTGTCTTTAAAGAAAGTAGATTGGTTATTTTGTCTAGCTCTATATCTGTTAGTTCAAGCTTTCTAAGTAGACTTAATACAGTTTCTCTATTGGAAACACTCTTATCACTTAAACATTCTAGTAAGAACTCACGTTGTCTATCCGTTTTTGGTTCATTTATAAAGTTGACTATAAGTGAAGCTCTTAAGTCTGAGCTCATAAGATGACAATTTTCCATAAGAGTGTCTATAAATTGGGCATTCATATCGTATGCTGTTAATGTCATCATACATTTAAGTATATCGTGAGAAGAAATTTCAATCCAAGTCCATGGAAATACGCTTCCTGAAAAAGATTTAGTCTTTGAATTTAAAATTTCTAAAGTATGTTTTAAATTTTCAAATTGTTCTTTTCTAGAACTAAAGTCTTTATCAATTGGAGTGTTTGACAGGTCAAAGTCAGTTTCTCTTTTTTGCCAATTATAGTAGTAGCCAACAGAACTTTCTACATAGAAATTTCTAATTACCCATGCTAGAATTTCTAAATCATCTCCCTTGATATTTTTAGATGCTATTGAGTGTTTGAAATATGTACTTTCTGTATGTGACAAGAAGTAAAGACCTACAAGTTTTTTATATTTTTCCTGACAAGAAAGTAAATCTTCAATAAGAGAGTAAGAGTCATATATATTGTAAGTTGCAGTAGACCATAAAGCAAAATAAATTTCAAGATTATCATCACTATTAACTGATTCTGTACGGAAATTTTCATCAGTTAATGATTTATATGAAAGTTCTAAGCACTTACGTATTATTCCGGGTTTTTGGTCTGAAAAACCAAGTCCTGTCCATGTATCTAAGGCTCTTATAACAGAACTAAATCTCTCTAAATTATTGTCCAAGATAGTTTTTAACATGTATATTGATGCAGGAATTGTACCTTCATCTAAGCTCTCCACAATTTGTTGTCTAAGCCCTTCTTGTTGCTTAGCTGCCAAAAGAAGTTTAGAAAGCATTTCATAGCATTTCTCACTATGACTTTTCATAATACCAATTATCATTTGTCTTGTAAGTAGAGCAGTTTGATTCTCTCCAAATATTACTTCTTCCAAGGCATTGATTATTTCTTGATTACCTTTATCTATTTCCAGTGCTATTTTATCACTCATTACAGAGTCATAGTATAAGACCTTATTTGGAAGCGTAAGATAATCTATAACTGAGAAATCATAATAAATTAAATCTACATAGTTTGAAATAAATCTAATTATACTTCTAAAATAATCTACAAGTCTATTTGAGCGATAACCTTTACGATAATAGCCTCCTGAATATGTATAATCCATCTTTCTTTTAATTAACTTACAAAGTTCTTCTACTTGTTCAGAAGTAAGTATTAACTCCAAAGCATTTTTTAAGGGTCCAGAAAGTAGTTCATCTATATTTTTAATCTCATAATAATAGCAATTATAGTATTTTTTTATCATATTTAAGAATTTATCTTCAGGGTCTCTATAATAGTATGAGCTATTTTCTATACAGTCCCAGAGAGCTTTTGCTAAGTCATAATACTTTTTTGAAGAGGATTTAGTAATATTATTTTTTAAATTTTCAATTATTTTAGGATTTTTTTCTACTCTAGTACGTTCCAACATTTATGTACCTCCAAATTATTTATTTTAAAACATTCTTCCAGCAAGTAGGGTAAGTCTTATAAAGGTAAATATATCTCCATTTTTTAGACTTATAGGGGAATTAAGTTCTTCAATAACATCTTCATTTATAAGCACCTTGTAAATTCCATCTTCAAATGCTTGTAATGCAACTTCTATTGCTTTTTCTACAGATTGTTTATTTTCGTTATAAATAGAACCAAATCCAACTTTTCCAATATCAGCCTGAGATTCAATTTCTTCATTAGTTAAGAAGTTTATTATTGATTTTTCTGGGATTTTTTCATTATATTCAAGAACATTTTTAGATACAATTTCAGAGATAGCCTCTTTTAGGCAATTGATGTTGTCAGATAAATCAAAAGGAGTAAGCTCTAGCATAGGTTTACGTTTGCCAACGGCTTTAACTCTAAAATAAATTTGCATAAAATCACCTCGCAAAACATTAATTATATATTTTAAAATTTATCTATTTGTTATATTATATCATTTTGTGAATTATTAATGTGAATTATGAGATTATTTTACAAAAAATAGAAAAAAAGCTATCTTAAAGTCTAAAAAAGAAATAAAAGATAACTTTTAACTATGAGTATATAAAATTATAACCATACATTTATTAAATTTTAATTTTAGAATTACTTTTGGTATCTATCTTTTTTTATTTACAAATTTTGGTCCTAAATATTTTTTTATTTCTTCTTCAGGAGAAAAGTCATCAATAAGTATTTCTTTTCCAGTATCCTCAAATACTACAAGAACTTCACAGTCACCTTGTAAGAAAAATTTTCTAACAGTATCTTCTTTAACTTCTCTAACCTTTATTACATTCTTTTTTTCTTTCTCAAAGTCTTTTGTGTAATAACTTCCCATCATATTAATTATTTTTGTATATCTATTCATAAAATGCCTCCTTATGCGATTAAATTTTAAAAATATGTTATAATAATTGTTTGTATTAACTTAATAATTATAACAAGGAGTAATAATAATGACTAGTATAAAAAATAAAGATATTTTAAATTGTATAGATTATTCCATTAAAAATAAGCTCTTTGATGAATTAAATGATGTATATAAATCTTTGCCAACAGGAAATTGTTCTGGATGTGGAAGTTGTTGTATGGAATCAGTAGGTATAAATTTAATTGAGTTTTTGAATATATTTTGTTATCTTGAAGATAGAGTTGATTTAAAAAGAAGTTGTATAAGTAAGGTATTAGATTACTACTTTGAAGAGTATACAAGAAAGAATGCATGTCCATTTAAAGATAATAATAATAGATGTTTAATATATGAAGTTAGACCATTAAATTGTAGACTGTTTGGACATTGGAAAAAAGAGGACTATAATAAAAATTTAGATAATGTCACTAAGAAAAATAACGATTATAAAGTATTGATGAAGAAACAATATGGATTTGAAATAAATGATGAAGTGGTAAATTATAGAATAGATTACTGTGATAGCTTTGTTCCAGACAAGGATTATTTAAGTAAATCTGAGAGATTAAGTTTTTCTGATAAACTTATGATATTAGATTCAAAGATTTATTCTAATGGACTCATAGATATAGATTTTAGAGATAGAGGGATAGTTGAATATTTTATAGAGTCATTACTTTATAGAGGCTTATCCTATAATGTAAAAATAAGGATATCTAAAGAGTACAAAATAAGAAGAAGAACTATTGATAGAATAAAAAGGATTGTTCTTGTAGATTCTCATATTAGTAAGTAATAAATTGTAGCATAAATATTGTCAAAATGAGGTGAAGAAGGTGAATCTTACAAAAGTAAAAGGAAATACCTTTTTTATAAAAGGTGGCACGAATACAGGAATATATGTATTTGAAGATAATACAGCACTTATGATAGACCCAGGATTATGTGGTTCAAGACCTAGGAGAGTAAATAAAGTTTTAGATGAAAATGAAATACAAGTTAAATATATTATAAACACTCATGGTCATGATGACCACTATGGAGCATGTAATCAATTTAAAGAGTATTATAAAGATGTGTGTATAATGTCATCAAAATACGATAAATTATATATAGAAAATCCAGAACTATTTTCAAAGTATATTGTCGGGGGAAAGAGCAATGTATTTATGGATAATATTTTAAAAAATAAACTTTTGGATGATATAAAAATAGATAAATCTATAGAAGCTGGCAAGCTTGAATTAAATAATGAAATGTTTGATATAATTGAATTTCAAGGTCATACACCTGGAAGTGTCGCTGTTTTGACAAAGGATAAGGTAATTTTTGTTGGAGATTTATTGATAGGAGATGAAATTCTATCAAAATATGATTTCTTGTTTTTATATGATATACAAGAACAAATAAATTCATTAGAGAAATTAAAAGATATAGATTTTGAGTACTTAGTCTTAGGGCATGGCAAGCAAGTAATATCAAAGGAAGATTCTTATGAATTAATCGAAAAACATTTAAATGCTCTAAAAAAATATCTATATCAAATAAGAAAGTTACTTGAAGAGCCTAAATCTTTAGAAATTTTATTAAAAAACATTATAAATAACAATAATTTAAGCAATAATTATAAAGAGTATCATTTTTTTAAATCTTCATTAGTATCTGTTATAAGTTACTTAGTTGATTTAGGAGAAATAGGATATATATTGGAGAATGGGGAATTGCTTTACTATACAAAAACAAAATAAATTATGATAAAATAAAGAAGGTCATAAAAAACAAATAAAGGGTGAGCAATATGGAATACGAAAAATGGAATGAAATACTAGCGCCTTATGAACATGCAGTAGAAGAGCTAAAAATAAAATTTAAAAATATAAGAAAAGAATATTTAGCAAAAGGTGAATATTCTCCCATAGAGTTTGTTACAGGCAGAACAAAAAAAATATCTTCCATAATATCTAAATTAAAAAGGATAAATGCAAAAGATATAGAAACTGAAATTGATGATATTGCTGGTATAAGAATAATGTGCCAGTTTGTTGAAGATATATATGCTATAGTTGATTTGATAAAAGTAAGAAATGATATGACTATAATAGGAGAAAAAGATTATATTACAAATTACAAAGATAGCGGTTATAGAAGCTATCATGTTATAATAAAATACCCTATAAACTCAATTGCGGGTTCAAAGGAAATTATATGTGAAATACAAATAAGAACTCTTGCAATGAATTTCTGGGCTACAATAGAACATTCATTAAAATATAAATATGACCATTACATACCTGAGACTCTTGCCGAAAGACTTAGAAGAGCATCTGATGCTGCCTTTCTTTTAGACCAAGAAATGAGTGAAATAAGAGAGGACATAATGAAAGCTCAGGCTATGTATCAAATGAAATCTATAGCTATTAGAGATACTCTAAATAGAATACAAGAATTATATGACTTAGGGGACACACACAAAGCTATGCAGTATCAAAGAAAATTGGATAGAACTGAAACAGATAAAAATATAACCGAGATATTGGAATTAAAACAAGAAATAGATATATTACTGGAGCAATATAAAAATACTAAGGTAGATGATAAAGTAGTTCAATAAAAAGCTACTTATAGAAAATTTGCTAAATATTAATGGGGCTGCCTCTTAATGGAAAATAATTTCTAAAAAGAGACAGCCTATTTAGTGTAATCAAGAAAGGAATGATATTATGAGTTTATATGCTATAGGTGATTTACATTTTTCAACATCAGTCAATAAGCCAATGAATATCTTTGGAAGTAATTGGGATGGTCATGAAAAGAAGATTATAGATAACTGGAAAGAAGTTGTTAAGGAAGACGATTTAGTCTTAGTATTAGGAGATACATCTTGGGGAATTAATTTATCAGAAGCTAAAAAAGACTTAGATATAATAAGCGAACTTCCAGGACAGAAAATACTTATAAAGGGAAACCATGATTATTGGTGGACAACTGTTACAAGTTTAAATAAATTATACGAAAACATGAGTTTCATTCAGACAAATTTCTATGAATATAAAGATTATGCAATTTGTGGTGGTAGGGGTTGGATATGCCCTAATGATGTCAAATTTGATGAGACTGATGAGAAAGTTTATAAAAGGGAAGAAAATAGACTGAGATTATCATTAGAGTCTGCTCGCAAAAGAGGTCACTCAAAAATAATTGTGATTACTCATTATCCTCCTACAAATGATAAATTAGAAGAATCTTTATTTACAAAGCTATTTGAAGAATATAATGTAGAGAAAGTGATTTATGGCCATTTACATGGAAAAGAATCTTTTAAAATGGGATTAAAGGGAATTAGAAATGGAGTAGAATATATATTAGCATCCTGTGACTATACAGAATTTAAATTAATAAAAGTTAACGATTAAAAAACATAAATTGGTAAATACTATAAGATACATGATTAAAAATAAATATTTGAGGGATTTCGGTTTTGAGAAAGGAGACACGACTTATGAGGTGGATATTAGTTTTTATATTTTTATATCTTATTCCTTTAGTAGTGATATTCAGAAATTACAAGAATTTTAAGAGGTCTTGTATCTACAGTAGTATTTATGTGGTATTAGCTACAACAATAATGATAAGTAATATTTATATGAGTGGACTTAATAAGATAAAAGAATCTATGTATTATCACAATTATATTTCCGATGAGACGTATGATGAAAAGTATGTATCAAATTTTAATGAAAAAGAAAGTACTGATTTAAAACAGAATAAGGTAAATAATGAAGAAGCATCAAATAATAAAGAATTAAATAGTAAACAAGATGAAAATGAACAAAATAACGAAAGTAATGAAGAGAATACGAATTTAAAAGAAAATAGTGATTCAGAGAATAATGTTTCAGCAAATGATAAATCAGAAGAACAAGAAAATACAACAAAAGAAAGTAGTAATAAAACGAACAAAGAAAAAAATAGTGAAGATATAAAAAAAATAGATATAGAAAGTATAGGAATTTTTAAGAAAGAAATCTATAATATAGAAAGAGTAGCTTTGGTTCCAATGAGAGAATGTATTCCTTACACTAAGGACATAGCAAAAAATATAACTAAATTGTCTAGTATAAAAAAAGATGTTACAAATGCTAGAGATAAGTGTAAAGAAGTTGTAAAAGAGTATAAAAATATGCAGATTCCAGAACTTTCTAAGGAAGAGTATACAGAAACATTGAGCAATGCTAGAGATGATGTAAAGAAAGCATATGAACTTAGAGAAAAATCTATGGAAAGTGCTTTAAAGTTAATAAATACTAAAAGCCCTAAATATATAGGGAAGATAACTGAGTATCTTGACTTGTCAGATAAGCAGATAGAAAGTTTTAAAAATAGATTGAATGATTTAAAAGAAGAAATAAATGAAGCAGAAACAAATAGTATTGATTAATAAGAATTAAGCATATAAGTTAAAAGGGAGATTAAGATGAATAAGCAGAGTATTGGAAAACTAAATATGTTTTTTATGGGGATTACTCAAAGAAACCTTGATAATAAGGATTTTTTTATTGAGTTAGAAGTGATTTTTAAATCTGGAAGAAAAGAATTTAAAGGAGTGGCAACAGAGGAAGATAATAAGTATAAATTTAATTTTAAAGGAAAATCAGATTTATATACATTTAATGAATTGCTTAAGAATATTTCTAAAGAAGCAGAGAACTATGATGGTTTAGTATTTAAATATATTGAGAGAGGAACTATCGTTGTAATCGAAGGCGATAATAAGAAGGTAAATGTAAAGTATCTAGACAACATAGAAGAAGTACCTAAAATAGATGAATTTACAGCATCTCAAATAAAAAACAGAGATTATTATGTAAAAGTAGGACAGGCAAATGCACTTTTAAAAGAAATTGGGGTACTTACAAAAGATGGTAAGATAAAAAATGATAAAATAAGAAAGTACAATCAGATAGACCATTTTGTGGAATTAATAGATAGTATTCTAAAGGAAATAAAGGATAAAGACTGTATAACAATTTTGGATTGTGCTTGTGGTAAATCTTATCTAAGTTTTGTTTTAAACTTTTATATAAAAGAAGTGCTAAAGAAAAACTGTTATTTTATAGGAATAGACTATTCAGATGTAGTTATAGAAGCATCAAGAAATATGGCTAAAAACTTAGGATATAAAAATATGTCGTTTATAAAAGAGGACTTGACTAATTATACACCAAATAGAGATGTTGACCTTGTGATAAGTCTACATGCTTGTGATACAGCAACAGATATGGCAATAGGTCTAGGAATTAGGGCAAAATCCGAAGCTATAGTAGTAGTACCATGTTGCCATAAGGAATTATTAGGGCAATATAAATATGAATCTATGGAACCAATATTAAAACATGGAGTATTTAAAGCTAGATTTGCAGATTTAATAACTGATGGTCTAAGAACTTTGTTATTAGAAGGCAATGGATATGATACTTCTGTAGTAGAATACATATCTCCACTCGATACACCAAAAAATTTAATGATAAGAGCAATAAAAACTAAAACAAATAATGAAAAAGCATTAAAAGAATATAGAGAGCTTAAAGCTCAATTTGGAGTTGAACCAACTTTAGAAAAACTTATATATTAGTTAAAAATGTAAAATTTACAAAAAGCTTGCTTAAATATGCAAGCTTTTTGGTATTATATAGGTATAGTCATATCCAGAGTTTTGATTTATAATTAAAGCTGTGCTATAATATGTGATTAATCAAATCAATAAACGTTACATGGAGGTAAAAATGAACAAATTAAATATATGTATTGATATAGATGGAACAATAACAAGCCCTTATCATTTTCTTCCATACCTAAATGATATTTTTAATAAAAACATAACTGAAGCAGAGTGTATAACACATAATTGGGAAGAATTATATGGTTCAGGGATAAGAGATGTATATGCAGAATTTAATAATAAGTATATACATTCATATGATGAAGCAAAGATTGTGGAGGGTGCTACTGAGGTAATTGGCACATTATCTAAAGGACATAAGTTATCTTTTGTAACAGCTAGACATGAGTGTTTAACTGATGTAACTAAAAACTGGCTATCGAGACAAGGATTTTCAGATATAGATGTTTACTTATTAGGAAGTGATTATAAAGTTGAAAAGGCAAGAGAGCTGAGTTGTGATATATTTATAGAAGATAATCCTTTAAACTCAGTACAATTAGCTGATGCTGGAGTTAAAGTAATACTTCTAGATACTAACTATAATAAAGATATTACACATCAAAATATAGTTAGAGTTAATAATTGGATAGATATTGAAAAAATTATAAAACAAAGTGTTTAAAAGATTTGTAAATCGAAAGGGGGAGCATATGATAGATTTAAAACTTGAAAATAGAAAAGGAAAGATTCATGTAAAGAGCAGTGAAGTAAAAGATATTTTAGAATTACGTCCAGACTTTGAATATGTACAAGATATATCAAATACTATAAATCAAGAAAACATATTAGTGTTTGATTGTCAACTGACAGGAAATTCTTTTGATATGGATGATTTAGATATAGAAGAAATATTAGAAGAATTGGGTGAAGAAATAGATGAGTCTTATTTCAATGTTTTATTTGAAGATGTAAGAGCTTATTTAAAAGATGCTACTGATGAGATAGAAGCAGATTTACAAGAAAATTACTTATTTGATAATTTGAGATGTTATTTTGATATATACAATATAAATCAAGAATTTACCGATTTTAAGTTTGTATTTTTAGTTTCTTTTAAAGATATAAAAATTTCTTCATTAGCAAACCTAGCTAAGATTGTTTCTAAAAGACAGCTTATAGGTGCATCTAAGTTTTATAGTTAAAATGGAATCGTATGGTGTTAAAAACTAGTAGCCTTGTAAAAACATTGATTACTAGTTTTTTTATTTGTACATTTTCACAAAGTTTCAGAAAACTATTTACATTATTAAAAAAGTAATGTATATTAAACATAATGTACAGTATAATGGAAAAATAGAGTTGAGTTACTAAATGTATTAAACAACTAAATGATTTATTTTTAGCTTAGTATAGCAGGAGGAGAATTTATGCAAAATTTAAATGAAATAATTTCAGAAAATTTGAAAAAAATAAGGAAAGAAAAACACCTTAGTTTAGATAAGATTGCTCAACTTAGTGGAGTAAGTAAGAGTATGTTGTCCCAAATTGAGAAATGTGAGGTAAATCCTACTATATCTACTTTAAAGAAAATAACTAATGGACTAAAAATTTCATTTACATCATTGATGGAGAGACAGGAAAGTGATATAGAATTGGTTCAAAAAAGTGATGTAGACCATTTTATTGAGGATGATGGAAAATATATAAGTTATCCGATATTTCCATTTGATTCTAAAAGAAGATTCGAAATATTTATGATTGAAATAGAAGAGGGTGGAAATTTAGATTCAAATGCTGAACTTCCAGGGACACAAGAGTTTATAACTGTTTTTAGTGGTGAGGTAACCATCAAAATAAATGGAGATGATTATGTTGTGTGTAGTGGAAATTCTATAAGATTTAAAGCAGATGTATCACATATATATAGAAACTCAGGTAAGGGTATAGCTAAAATGAGCATGGTAGTATATTATGTATAAATAATTTGGTGAAGTATATAGTTATATTTAGATGCTTTTAGGTATGAGATTAAATAATAGGAGTGTGATTTATGATGATTAACAAGAAAGCTGTCTTTTTCTTTTGTAATGATTTAAAGAAAGACCCAGTAGCAAATAGTGTGATTAAATGTTGTGAGGAAATGATGGATTTAAAGCAAAGTGATATTGTCATTGATGAAAGTTTTGTATTAGAATTTACAGATAAAGACAATAATTTATTTCAGTTTGTAAAGACAAAAGATGTAATAAGTCATAATTACAAATATTACTTGCCAATTTTAAATAAATATTTCAAAGATTATAATTTTGCAGGTGTTGTAAATTGGCATGAGGGGGAAAATGCTCCAGAGCAGATTTTAACAGCTCATACAATTGGAGATGTACCAACAGGAGAGTTTGGAAATTCTAACCCAAAATACTTTAAAAACATAATTAATGCAATTGAAGATATAAAAAATGAAACTTCACTTGATGAATTTACTACATTAACAGAAGCAACCCATTGGTCTGGCACAACATATGGCGAAGAATCTAAACTAATTACAGAATATTCTGTACCTATGTTAGACATAGAGATAGGAAGTAGTAGTGATAGTTTTAATAATAAGATGGCAATACAAGTATTAGCAAAAGCACTGGTTAGAGTATTTGATAATGATGAACCTTTAAAAACTTTATTATGTGTTGGAGGGGTTCATTTTGAAAAATCTTTTGCAGATATTATAAAAAATAAAGAATATAACATATCAATTGGACATGTACTGCCAAATCAGTGGATTGTAAGTGGGATGTATGATGATGAATTTGGATTTGAAAAATTAGAGAAGTGTGTAAATAGTATTGAAGGTGGAATTGATGGTATAGTTTTTCATGATAAATTAAAAGGTACTTATAAAGAGCAATGTCGTAAATTAGGTGAAAAACTTAATGTCCCTGTATTTAAACATAAAATATTAAAAAATCCAAAAGATTTGCCTATATGGTAGCTATATAATCAATATAAATAATAAGTCAGATTAATTTTTAAGTGAGGTCAAAAATGATATTATCTTATTTTGCATTATTAATTAGAGTAGTGCTATTAGCTTTTGAGAGAGTAGTTGTAAGGTTATTAGGCGATGAAGAAGGTGATATTTATAAAAATATAGCTTCATCATTTTTATTTTTCTTTATTGGAGGAGTATGTTTACTTCCATTTAGTTTAACGTATAAAGTTAGTGATTGGTCATTTTTAATACCATGTTATATAAGTAGCTTAGTTTACTCAATTGGCTCAGTAGCATATGTGACATCTTTAGCAACTGGTGAAGTTTCACTTGTGACTCCAATAAACAGTTTAAATTCTTTGTTTCTATTACTTTTATCAGTTATATTTTTAGGTGAAGGTTTAAGTTTAGCCAAAGTTGCAGGAATCATAGTTATGATTGGTGGAGTGTTCATATTAAAAAAAGTAAGTTCTTTTCTAAAAAATGTATCCGTAATTTTTAACAACTTGCCATGTAGACTAATGTTTTTGTACATATTTTTACAATCAGTAGGGAGAGTGCTGGATAAGGCTTTTTTTGTACAAGTATCTCCTATACTATATTCGACTATACTTTATTTCTTTGTAGGATTAAATCTATTTGTATTCTTAGCATTTAAAAAGAAGCAAAAAGTAATTTATGAGATTTTTAGTAATAAAAAGGGTCTTTCAATTGTAAGTGGTGCTATTAATGGATATTCTTATTTAGCATTATTAATCGCTTTAAATAATCTAGAGCTTAGTATAGCTGAACCGTTTTCTCAGGTATCTATGATAATAACTTTGATACTTGCTCATTTTATATTCAAAGAAAATATAAAAGAAAAAATACCAGGTTCAATTTTAATACTAATTGGTGGATGGCTATTGTTACTTTAATCGTTCCATTAATTAAAAAGAAGTATAGATAATTAAAGTCAGTTTAATAAATAGCTAATACATAATTAATAAATAATAAATAGGGAATATAAACATATTTATTTAGATAAATTCGTTTATATTCCCTATTTTGGTTATATTGATTTTTATATTTGATATAATATGAATCTCACAAATTATTAGTTCTTATGTCTAACTCTTAGTGGTATATCAAGTTCTTTTGCTAATTGCTTAGATTCTTCTATTTCTTCTGGAGATATTTCATCTACTACTGAGAAAGTCACCTCTTTTATGTGTTTTTTGCAATCTCTTGCGAAATCTAACATATAATCAAATGATTTTTCTCCAAACTTTGGTTGTGTAACTCTATTATATGCTTCTTTATTTGGAGCATTAAGGCTTATTGATACTGCATCTATAACATCTTTTAATAGGATAGCTGTTTTTTTATTGTGTATTAAATCACTTAAACCATTTGTATTTATTCTTGTCTTTATGTTACTTTTTTCTTTTATAAACTTAGCAACTTCTACTAATTCATTTATTCTCATTAATGGTTCACCATATCCACAAAAAACAATTTCATCGTAGTCGTCTAAATTGTATTTGTTGAAGGCTTCTTTTACTTCGTCTATACTTGGTTCATGTTCCAACCATAGACTACCACTATTTGCTACTTCATCTTTTTCATTTCTTATGCAAAAAACACAACTACATGGACATGTATTAGTTATATTTACATAGATACTATTTTCAATTGTATATAAGATATTCATAATTTCCCCTCCATAAATTTAAATTCTTAATTAAAATAACGTCTTTTAAAGTCAAGTTTATCAAGTGCTATACCTAAAATTATAAAGACAATAAAACTTCCTATTGGCTGTAATAAACCGAGTAAGCTCATTATAAATGCACTTGTAAAGCTTCCAATGATTATTCCTTCAGCAAACATGTATAAGACTAACCCTACTATACCCGCTATAATCGAAGCAATTATATTTCTTTTATTTATTATCTTGTCACTTTTAGAAGTGAAAAATAATACAAGTATTGGCTTTATGATTATAGTTGGTATTACCCAAATAGCAGCACCTGTAGATAAATCAGCTAGACCAGCACCTATTGCAGAGGCTGCTATAGCGTAGTTTGTTGGTAAGATGGTTGCAGCAAGATAAATAAAAGCATCTCCTATATGAACATATCCATTATTTCCACCCACTGGGATATGTAGTATATACGCTATTGTCAAACATATTATGGATGCAAATAACGCAGAAGTAACAATATAGGTCGTTTTTTTAGAAGTAACTTTATTCATTTTTTCCAATATACTCCCTCCCTAGAAATCCAAAACTAAGATAATTGTAATGTTTTCTTATACATATATTAATATTAATCATACAATTTTCATAGTTTGTTTAGTGTTTTTTTTGTAAAATATAGATTGTACCCATTCAAATGTATATAAATAGAAACGTGGAATAGAGTAGTAGGCAAAGTAGAATATAATATGTGATGTATTAGAAGTGGATAAATTATAGATAAAAAAATAATATAAGAGAGTCTACCCAATAGACTCTCTTATATTTGGGAAATTAAAGGCTATTTTGTTAGATAATAGCTAATTAATAAAAAAATATATTTATAAAATACTAATTTACTCTATTAGTAGCAGTTCCTGTTTCTATAACTTCTACAGCACTACTTAAACTAGAATAAACTATATTTTCTATCGCTGTACTAGTGAAGAAACCAAGGTGATGAGTGAATATAACTTGTTCCATAGAAAGAAGTTTGTTTATTTCTGGGTCAGTTAATTCGCCTGGATTCATCTTTTTATTTAAGAATAATCCTTCAGTTTCAAATGTATCAAGGGCAGCAGCTCTTATTTTTCCTGATTCTAGTGCTTCTATTAAGTCCCCTGTCTTAATTAAACCACCACGACCAGTATTTACTATATAAGCTCCATCCTTCATTATAGCTAGAGTATCTTTGTTTATCATATGTTTTGTTCCTTCAAGTAAAGGAGTATGTAATGTTATAAGGTCAGCTTCTTTTAAAAGGTCCTCTAAAGTATCTTTATAAGTTAATATATCATTTAAATCATTATTTGGATATTGGTCAAATGCAATTACGTTAGCCCCTAAGCCTTTGAATAGTTTTGCAGAAGTAGCACCTATTTTTCCAGTACCTATAACACCTACTGTAATAGATCTAACTTCTGTCCCAAGAAGTTCAGCTATCCAACGATAGTCACCTTCACAGACTTTTTTCTTTACTAAAGGAGTTTTTCTTAAAAGGTTCATAGCTTGAGTAACAGCTAATTCAGCTATTGCATTAGGTGAATAAGAAGGAACATTAGTAACAATAAGTCCATTTTCATTAACTAGACCAAAATGTATCATATCCATTCCTGCAGTTCTTGAAGCTATAACTTTAACCCCAGCATCTTTTAAAGTCTCATAAATATAAGGGTTATCTATATAGTTAGTTTGTTGTATAGATATACCATCATACCCTTTAGCTTTAACCACATTTTCTTCAGTCATGTTTTCAGGATAAATATCCACTTGAACATCCTTATGCTCTTCAGACCATTGTTTTATTACTGGTTCTTCATAATCGCGTGCTCCAAATACTAGTATTTTCATATCAATACCCTCCTGTAATTATTAAATTATATGGTAATCTTTCATTTAGAAATAATATGTAACATATAAGGCTATGTTTTTTATACAAAATTTTTAAGGTTAAAAATTTAGTTTTGAAATTGTTTTCCCTGTCATATTTCGATATTTAGTTATTTTTTATTTAATGTAATAATTGCTTTAAAAATTTATCAAAGAAATTGTTATTTTTTAGATTAAATATTATTAAAAATTTATCTAAGTTTGAAATTAGTTAACTAACTTGCTGATTAATTACAATGATAACATGTGTTTTTGAGTTTAGCAATGAAAACTTTTTTTGAAATGTCAAGCTTTTTCACAAAAAAATATATAAAAAAAACTTTTATATGCATAGAAAGGATGGCAAAATGCAATGGAGAGTTGCATAATGCCACGATATGAAAATAATAATTCAATTGTATATTGTTAAAAAACATTCAAATCAAGCGATATTTTGCTTAAATATAAAGTTGGCACGATAAATGCTTAACAATATAGGTGTAAGACAATAAAACAATAAAAAATAATTTTAATAATTTTTAAGTTATTTTAGATAAGATTAGGAACTTTGACATCAAATAGTTAATATCAGAAAAAGGTATTTCATGAGTGATTTAATCGAAATTTTATAATTGATACTATTAAGGAGGAAAACGTTATGCTTTTAGAAGGAGTTAAAGTAGTAGAACTTTCAAGTTTCATCGCAGCACCATGTTGTGCAAAAATGTTAGGTGACTGGGGTGCAGAGGTTATTAAGATTGAACCTATAGAAGGTGATGGAATAAGAGTTATGGGTGGAACATTTAAATCTCCAGCATCAGATGATGAAAACCCTATGTTTGAATTAGAAAATGGAAATAAAAAGGGTGTAAGTATTAATATAAAATCAAAAGAAGGAGTAGAAATATTACATAAATTATTATCAGAAGCAGACATATTTGTAACTAATGTTAGAGTTCAAGCATTAGAAAAAATGGGTATAGCTTATGACCAAATAAAAGATAAATATCCAGGATTAATATTCTCTCAAATATTAGGATATGGTGAAAAAGGACCTTTAAAAGATAAACCAGGATTTGACTACACTGCATACTTCGCAAGAGGAGGAGTTAGCCAATCTGTTATGGAAAAAGGAACATCTCCAGCAAATACAGCAGCAGGATTTGGTGACCACTATGCAGGTCTAGCATTAGCAGCAGGAAGTTTAGCAGCATTACATAAAAAAAGTCAAACTGGCAAAGGTGAAAGAGTAACAGTAAGTCTTTTCCATACAGCTATATATGGAATGGGAACAATGATAACAACAGCACAATACGGAAATGAAATGCCTTTATCAAGAGAAAATCCAAACAGCCCATTAATGACTACATATAAATGTAAAGATGGAAGATGGATTCAATTAGCTTTAATACAATATAACAAGTGGTTAGGCAAATTCTGTAAGGTTATAAATAGAGAATATATATTAGAAGATGATAGATACAATAACATAGATTCAATGGTTAATCATGTTGAAGGTTTAGTTAAGATAGTTGGAGAAGCTATGTTAGAAAAAACATTAGATGAGTGGTCAGCTCTATTAGAAGAAGCAGACTTACCATTTGAAAAAATCCAAAGCTGTGAAGACTTATTAGATGACGAACAAGCTTGGGCAAACGACTTCTTATTTAAGAAAACATATGATAGCGGAAATACAGGTGTCTTAGTTAATACTCCAGTTATGTTTAGAAATGAAGGAATAAAAGATTATACACCAGCACCAAAAGTAGGTCAACATACTGTAGAAGTATTAAAATCTTTAGGTTATGATGAAGAAAAAATAAATAACTTCAAAGATAGTAAAGTTGTAAGATACTAATTAGTAATTCTAGATTTTATAAAAGGAGAATGCTAAAGATGTACACAATGGGATTAGATATAGGTTCAACTGCATCAAAGGGAGTAATTTTAAAAGATGGAGAAGATATTGTAGCTTATGAGACAATATCTTCTGGTACTGGGACTACTGGACCATCAAGAGTTTTAGAAAAATTATATGGCAAGACTGGTCTTGCAAGAGAAGACATTGAAAAAGTTGTAGTTACAGGATATGGAAGAATGAATTATTCAGATGCTGATAAGCAGATAAGTGAATTAAGCTGTCATGCCAGGGGAGTAAACTTCATAATTCCAGAGACAAGAACCATTATTGACATAGGTGGTCAAGATGCAAAGGTATTAAAGTTAGATAATAATGGAAGACTACTAAACTTTCTTATGAATGACAAGTGTGCTGCTGGTACAGGAAGATTTTTAGATGTAATGGCAAAGATAATAGAGGTTGATGTATCTGAACTCGGAAGTATATCTATGAATTCTCAAAATGAAGTGTCAATAAGCAGTACATGTACAGTATTTGCAGAGTCTGAGGTTATATCACATTTATCTGAAAATGCAAAAATTGAAGATATAGTGGCAGGTATTCATACTTCAGTAGCAAAGAGAGTTTCTAGCCTAGTAAAAAGAATAGGAGTACAAAGAAATGTAGTTATGGTTGGTGGAGTTGCTAGAAATAGTGGTATCGTAAGAGCTATGGCAAGAGAAATCAACACAGAAATTATTGTACCTGATATACCTCAATTAACGGGCGCTTTAGGAGCAGCATTATACGCTTTTGATGAGGCGAAAACATCACAAAAAGAAGTGAAAAATATATAAAAAGAGGGATGAAAATGTCTGAAAAAAAAGAAGCTAGAGTAGTAATAAATGATTTATTAGCTGAACAATATGCAAATGCATTTAAAGCTAAAGAAGAAGGAAGACCTGTAGGTTGGTCAACATCAGTATTTCCTCAAGAATTAGCAGAAGTATTTGACTTAAATGTATTATATCCAGAAAACCAAGCAGCTGGGGTAGCGGCTAAAAAAGGTTCTTTAGAATTATGTGAAATGGCTGAATCTAAAGGATATTCTATCGACCTATGTGCATATGCAAGAACAAATTTTGGTCTTTTAGAAAATGGTGGCTGTGAAGCTTTAGATATGCCAGCTCCAGATTTCCTACTTTGCTGTAACAATATATGTAACCAAGTTATAAAATGGTATGAAAATATTTCAAGAGAATTAGATATACCTCTAATAATGATTGATACAACTTTCAATAATGAAGATGAAGTTACTCAATCAAGAATTGATTATATTAAAGCTCAATTTGAAGAAGCTATAAAGCAATTAGAAATTATATCAGGAAAGAAATTTGACCCTAAGAAGTTTGAAGAAGTAATGAAAATATCAGCTGAGAATGGAAGACTATGGAAATACTCTATGAGTTTACCAGCAGATTCTTCTCCTTCACCAATGAATGGATTTGACTTATTTACTTACATGGCTGTAATAGTTTGTGCTAGAGGTAAAAAAGAAACTACAGAAGCATTTAAGTTACTTATAGAAGAATTAGAGGACAACATGAAAACTGGTAAATCTTCTTTCAGAGGAGAAGAAAAATACAGAATAATGATGGAAGGTATACCTTGTTGGCCATATATAGGATACAAAATGAAAACATTAGCTAAATTTGGAGTTAACATGACAGGTAGTGTTTACCCACATGCTTGGGCATTACAATATGAAGTTAATGATTTAGATGGAATGGCAGTAGCATACAGTACTATGTTTAACAATGTAAACTTAGACCGTATGACAAAATATAGAGTTGATTCTTTAATAGACGGTAAATGTGATGGAGCATTCTATCATATGAACAGAAGCTGTAAGCTTATGAGTTTAATACAATATGAAATGCAAAGAAGAGCAGCTGAAGAAACTGGATTACCATATGCTGGATTTGATGGTGACCAAGCAGACCCTAGAGCTTTTACTAATGCTCAATTTGAAACAAGAATTCAAGGTTTAGTTGAAGTAATGGAAGAAAGAAAAAAACTTAATAGAGGTGAGATATAATGGAAGCTATTTTATCTAAAATGAAAGAAGTAGTTGAAAATCCAAATGCGGCTGTAAAAAAATATAAAGATGAAACTGGTAAAAAAGCTATAGGTTGTTTCCCAGTTTACTGCCCAGAAGAGATTATACATGCAGCTGGAATGCTTCCAGTTGGTATATGGGGAGGACAAACAGAATTAGATTTAGCTAAACAATATTTCCCTGCATTTGCATGTTCAATAATGCAATCATGTTTAGAATATGGATTAAAAGGTGCTTATGATGAATTATCTGGAGTTATTATACCAGGTATGTGTGATACATTAATTTGTCTAGGACAAAACTGGAAATCAGCAGTACCTCATATAAAATATATATCATTAGTACATCCACAAAATAGAAAACTTGAAGCTGGTGTAAAATACCTAATCAGTGAGTACAAAGGTGTAAAAAGAGAGCTTGAAGAAATATGTGGTTATGAAATAGAAGAAGCAAAAATTCATGAAAGTATAGAAGTTTACAATGAACATAGAAAAACTATGAGAGACTTTGTTGAAGTAGCTTATAAACATTCTAATACTATAAAACCATCAGTAAGAAGCTTAGTAATCAAAAGTGGATTCTTTATGAGAAAAGAAGAACACACTGAATTAGTAAAAGAATTAATAGCAAAATTAAATGCTATGCCAGAAGAAGTCTGTTCTGGAAAGAAAGTTTTATTAACAGGTATAGTAGCTGATTCTAAAGATATATTAGATATTTTAGAAGACAACAATATATCAGTTGTAGCAGATGATTTAGCTCAAGAAACAAGACAATTCAGAACAGATGTACCAGCAGGTGATGATGCGTTAGAGAGATTAGCAAGACAATGGTCAAACATAGAAGGATGTTCATTAGCTTATGACCCTAAGAAAAAACGTGGGTCACTTATAGTAGATGAAGTTAAAAAGAAAGATATAGATGGTGTTATCTTCTGTATGATGAAGTTCTGTGACCCAGAAGAATACGATTATCCTTTAGTTAAAAAAGATATAGAAGATAGTGGAATACCTACTTTATATGTTGAAATTGACCAACAAACTCAGAATAATGAACAAGCCAGAACTCGTATTCAAACTTTTGCTGAGATGATGAGTTTAGCGTAAGTTCATTAAAATAAATTTACTATAAAATGTGAAAATTGGAGGAAGCTATGTTATATAACAAAGAACAAGAACTTTTAAGAAAAGCAGTAAGAGATTTTGTTAGTAAAGAATTAGATACTTTACCAGCAGAAATGGATAAAACAGGTGTAATGCCTAAGGAATTAATCAAAAAGTTAGCTGAAACAAAATTTATAAGCAGTAATATTCCAGAAGAGTATGGTGGTGGGGGAGCAGGATATGTTTCTTATGCTATCATAATGGAAGAAATAGCTAGAAGATGTGCATCAACAGCTACTTTTGTTACAGCTGGTTCTTCTCTTGCTACATTACCAATACTTTACAATGGTACTGAAGAGCAAAAACAAAAATACTTAAAAGGTTTAGCAACAGGTGAATTAATAGGAGCATTTGGTTTAACTGAGCCAGGAGCTGGTTCTGATGCAGGTGGACAACAAACAACAGCAGAATTAGTTGGAGACCACTACATCTTAAATGGTAGAAAAACTTTCATAACTAATGGACCATTCTGCGACATAGCTATAGTAATAGCAGTTACAGATAGAAGTAAAGGACTTAGAGGTACATCAGCATTTATAGTAGAAAGTAAATGGGATGGTTTCTCAACAGGAGCTCATGAAGATAAAATGGGTATAAGAGGAACTGAAACTTCTGACTTAATATTTGAAAATGTTAAAGTTCCAAAAGAAAACCTTATAGGAAAAGAAGGTAATGGATTTAAAATAGCAATGGGTACTTTAGAAGTAGGTAGAATAGGTGTTGCTGCTCTAGCTCTAGGAATTGCTCAAGGTGCTTTAGATGAAGCTGTTAAATATACAAAACAAAGAGTTCAATTTGGTAAGCCTATAGCTAAATTCCAAAATACTCAATTTACTATAGCTGATATGGAAACAAAAGTTTGTGCAGCTAGAGGATTAGTTTACGATGCAGCACAAAAGAGAGATGCAGGAATGAGAGTTGCTCAAGAATCTGCAATGGCTAAATACTATGCAGCAGAAGTTGCAAATGAAGTTGCTTACAAAGCATTACAACTTCATGGTGGATATGGATTCATAAAAGATTATGAAATCGAAAGAATGTACAGAGACGCTAGAATCGTATCAATATACGAAGGAACATCAGAAGTTCAAAAAATGGTAATTTCATCAAACGTATTAAAATAATAAATAATCTAATGAAATTGGAGGTATAGACTTTGAAAATATTAGTTTGCGTAAAACAAGTTCCAGATACTAACGAAGTAAGAATAAATAAAGAAACAGGTACTCTTATAAGAGATGGAGTTCCAAGTATATTAAACCCAGATGATGCTAATGCATTAGAGGAAGCTTTAAAAATTAAAGATGAGCATGATGATGTAACTATAACAGTTATAACAATGGGACCTCCTCAAGCAGACTTTATGCTAAGAGAGTGTTTAGCTATGGGTGCTGATGATGCAATATTATTAAGTGATAGAGCATTTGGAGGAGCTGATACTTGGGCTACATCAAATACTATTGCAGCAGGTATAGCTAAAGTTGGAGATTATGACATAATATTTGCAGGAAGACAAGCAATAGATGGAGATACTGCACAAGTTGGACCACAAATTGCAGAGAAATTAGACATTCCTCAAGTTACATATGTACAAGACTTCAAAATAGAAGGAAAAGATATAATAGTTCAAAGACAATTAGAAGATGGATATGAATTAATAAAAGTAAGTACACCTGTACTTTTAACAGCAGTAAAAGAGTTAAATGCACCTAGATACATGTCTGTTGATAAAATAGTAAAAGCATATAAACATGATGTAAAAGTTTGGACAATTGATGATTTAGATGTAAATAAAGAAGAGGTTGGTTTAAAAGCATCACCAACTAAAGTATTTAGATCATTTACTCCTGAGCCAAGAGGAAAAGGAGAAATCTTAGAAGGTAAAGCTGATGAAATAGCTAACAAAATAATAATCGGTCTAAAACAAAAGCACATTATATAAGTTGGAGGAGTACAAACTATGAATGATATAAAAGATTTAAGTTCTTATAAAAACGTATGGATATTTGCAGAACAAAGAGAAGGAAAAATAGCTCCAGTAGTTATCGAATTATTAGGAGAAGGAAGAAAATTAGCTACAGAAGTAGATGCTGAGCTTTGTGCAGTATTATTAGGAAAAGATGTTGATGGATTAGCTAAAGAGTTAATCACTTTTGGAGCAGATAAAGTTTATGTTGCAGATGATGCTCTTTTAGAAAAATATACAACTGATGCATATACAAAAGTAATAAAAGATGCAATAGATGAAATAAAACCAGAAATAATGCTTTTCGGAGCAACTCATATAGGTAGAGATTTAGCACCTAGAATAGCTTCAAGAGTTGGAACTGGATTAACAGCTGACTGTACTAAGTTAGAAATAGACCCAGAAGATAAGAAAATAAAACAAACTCGTCCAGCATTTGGTGGAAACATAATGGCTACAATCATATGTCCAAACCATAGACCTCAAATGTCTACAGTTAGACCTGGTGTTATGGATAAAGCTGAGCAAGACGAAACAAGAACTGGTGAAGTTATAGCATTAGACTATAAAATAACTCAAGATGATATAAGAACTACTGTTTTAGAAACAGTTAAAACTAAAAAAGATTTAGTATCTCTTACAGATGCAAATGTTATAGTATCAGGTGGTTTAGGATTAGGTGGACCAGAAGGATTTGAAATGCTTAAGAAATTAGCTGACAAATTAGGTGGAGTAGTTGGTTCTTCTCGTGCAGCTGTAGATGCTGGATGGATAGACCATTCTCACCAAGTAGGTCAAACAGGAACTACTGTTAAGCCAAACCTATACATAGCTTGTGGTATATCAGGAGCAATACAACATTTAGCAGGTATGCAATCATCAGATTTCATAATTGCTATAAACAAAAACCCAGCAGCTCCAATTTTAGAAATCGCTGATTATGGAGTAGTTGGAGATTTACATGAAATAGTACCAATGCTTATAGATAAATTAGATAGCGTTGATGATTTATTAGAAGCTATAAAAGCTTAATTGATACAAATTATATAAATATTACTGATTGAATAAGTCTTATTAGTTAGTAACATGATTATTAACCCTTTGATAAGTTGTTGCTAGTTTGTATTTGTCAGTTATTAAAAAGTCTGTTTGAATAAAATTTTACAATACAAGATAATCTAGATAATCCTTATATGTGTATTGCTTACAAAATGTGAGTCATACCCTATAAGGATTATCTTTATTTTTTTGAATAAATCTTAAATTTAATTAAATTGTACTAAATAGACAAATAATTACTAAATGTGTGATAAAATACAATTAAAAGCAAAATGAAATTTTTAACAAACTATAATCATTAAAATTATATCTTAGTTACATTTTAATGAAGGAAGCTATTTAAAAAGACAAATATTACGAGGAGTTGGTTGTATGTGCTAATGGTATTTATTGTAAGCAAACAATAAATTTTGTATGTAGTTCAATAAATTACTTAATGAAAGGTGCGAATATTAATGGATAATAATTTAATAGGGCTTATAGAACATGTAGAAAATCCAGCTATTTTATGTAAGGAATCAGGCGAAATAATATATTGTAATCATCTAATAGATAGTATTTTTAGTTTTCTAGATATAAAAAAGCCTAAAAATATAAATGAATTAGATTCTAACTTTGACAAAAAAGAAATTCTGACAGATAGTAAAAAGAAAATAGCTTTCAGAGAATTAAGAATGAATGCACATATATACAATATGAAAGATAATAATAATGAAAATACTATAGTTTATTTATTTGAGAAATCTGTAATATCGGATAAAGTAGTTGAGGATATAATAGAACATATAGATGAAGTTGTCGTTGTATTTAACAAAGATGGGGTAATTGAAAAGATGAATAATGTTAGTGATGAGATATTACCTTTTAAAAGAACTGAAGTACTTGGTAGAAATATAACGGACCTTGTAAGACAAGGATTAGTAGAAGAACCAATAATATTAAATATGCTTAAAGTGAAGAAAAAGATTTATAGAAATATCGTTTACCCTGATGGAAAACTTATTGCCTATACAGCAGTTCCAAGATGGGACTCTAAAGGAAAACTTACAGGAGGAGTACTTACAGGAAGAGATATTTCAAGGGTCATTAAGCTTGAATCTCAGATAAGATATAGTGATATGTCAGAGGATACAGAGTATATAAGTCAAAGTAAGATTATGGATAACATAAAAAAAGTTGTCAAGAGAGCTGCAGCTTCGGATTCTTCTATATTTATAAATGGAGAATCAGGTGTAGGAAAAGAAATAATAGCAAGAACTATCTATAAGTACAGTTCAAGAAGGGAAAAACCTTTTATCGCAATAAACTGTGGAGCTATACCAAATGAACTATTAGAATCAGAGTTTTTTGGATATGAAGAAGGTTCTTTTACTGGAGCTAAGAAAAAAGGTAAAAAGGGACTTTTTGAAGAGGCAAATGGTGGAACTATATTTTTGGATGAGATAGGTGAGTTACCAATGCAGATGCAAAAAAAATTACTTAGAGTTATACAAGAAAATACGATTACTAGAATAGGTGGTAGCAAACCTATAAAGATAGATGTTAGATATATAAGTGCTACTAATATTTCTCATGAAGACCTTAGAAATAATCTTAAATTTAGACAAGATTTATACTATAGATTGAGTGTTATTCCAGTAAAAATACCACCACTTAGAGAGCGAAAAGAAGATATAGTACCATTAGTAAATTATTTCTTAAAGCTTTACAATGAAAAGTATAATAGAGAAGTAGAAGTTTCACCTAAGGTTATTGAGTTATTGGAAGAATATTCTTGGCCAGGTAACATAAGAGAATTGAAAAATATCATTGAAAGATTCGTAGTTTTATCAGCTAAAAATGTAATTGGAGAAGATGAATTTAATATGCTTATAAATCTAGATATGATTGATAATGAAACAGATGATTTATCACCAATAGTGGTAAATGGAATTATGAATCTTAATGATGCATATAAAATAGTAGACCAAATAATGATAAGTAAGGCTATAAATAAGTATGGTTCAATAACAAAGGCTGCCGAAGTTATAGGTATATATCCTTCTACTATTCATAGAAAGATAAAAAGTGGACACATTCATGTATAGTCAATTAGCTTAGAAAAGTAATTAGAATTGATGGAGTCTTACTTTTTAAGAGCTAATGATGGTCGATTACATAGAAAGCATAAACTGTTTGGAATAACTTAAAAAAAGAATAGATTAAGTTATGTTGATTTTGGACAACCTTTTTGGGAAATGTATGTACAACTTAAAAGAGATGGCTTAGAAATAAAATTAATTATTCCAAGTCATCTCTTTTCTTTTATAAATATTTAAAAGTTATATTAGTTTATAGAGTTAGCAGAACCTAAAACATCATCTATTTTGCTTTCAACTACAGCTTGTATAGCATCTCTACCAGCACCAATGTATTTTCTTGGGTCAAATTCTTTTGGATTTTCAGCTAAGAATTTTCTGATAGCAGCAGTCATAGCTAGTCTTAAGTCAGTATCCATGTTTATTTTACAAACAGCCATAGAAGATGCTTTTCTTAACATTTCTACAGGTACACCTTTAGCTCCAGCTATATTTCCACCAAATTCATTACATGTAGCAACTGCATTTTGGTCAACAGCAGATGCACCATGAAGAACTATTGGGAAACCTGGTAATTTGCTTTGGATTTCTTCTAGTATGTCGAATCTTAATTTAGCTTCTCCTTTGAATTTGAAAGCTCCATGAGAAGTTCCTATAGCTATTGCTAATGAATCAACTCCTGTTCTTTCAACAAACTCAACAGCTTCAGCTGGTTGAGTATATTTGTGAACATCAGAAGTAACATCATCTTCTGTTCCAGCTAAAACACCAAGTTCTGCTTCAACAACAACACCTTTAGAGTGTGCATATTCAACAGCTTCTTTAGTTATTCTAACATTTTCTTCAAAGTCAAAATGAGAACCATCTATCATAACTGAAGAGAAACCAGCATCAATACAAGTTTTAATAGCATCCATATTTGGGCCATGGTCTAAGTGAAGAGCTACGTCTACACCTATTTCATCAGAAGCAACTTTAACCATTTCAACTAATGTATGAGGTCCAGCATATTTAACAGCTGACATAGAAGCTTGTATCATAACATAAGAATTTTTAGCTTTAGCAGCTTTTAAAACACCTTGTAATTGTTCTAAGTCACTTATGTTAAATGCACCTATAGCAAATCCACCTTCATAAGCTTTTTTAAACATTTCTTTTGTAGTAATTAATGCCATTTTAAAACTCCTCCTATTAACTTTTAAAATTTACCCATCACTTATATTATAACGTTAAATCAAAAAAAGTATATAGTAAATTGTAATAACTATAAATTACAAGTATAATGTTAAATATAAGATAATAGGATTAGATAAAATAATAAAAAATATGAACGTTTTAAGAAGAATTAAGATAAAGGAGGCCTAACAATGCCACAGATAAAAATTAGAGGAATTAATGAAAATGATATATGCAAAATAAGTGAAAAGATGATAGATGATTTAGTTGAAGCTGTAAAATGCCCAAGAGATTATTTTGAAATAGAATGTATAAAGTCAGTTGCAATAAGAGATGGTAAAATAGCAGATGTATATCCTTTTGTTGAAGTAGCTTGGTTTGATAGAGGGCAAGAAGTACAAGATATAGTAGCAAGAATAATAACTGATAGTATAAGAAATAATTTAGATGTAGAAAGTATGGATTTAGCATTTACAGTATTTGAAAAAGAAAAATATTATGAGAATGGAGAACATTTTTAATGGCTAAAAAGCAACGTATAGATAAAATTCTTTCAAATTTAGGTTATGGAAGTAGAAGTGAAATAAAGAAGTATTGTAAGCAGGGGTCTGTAGTAGTAAATGGAAGTGAAGTTTCAAATCCAGGAACTCAAGTAGACACTGAAAATGATGAGATATTGTTTAATGGAGAAGAAGTTATATATAGAGAATATATATATTTAATGATGAATAAACCAGATGGATATATATCAGCAACTACTGATAAATATGACCCAACGGTTTTAGATTTAATTGATTTATCATACTTAGCCTTTGAGCCATTCCCTGTTGGTAGGCTAGATAAAGACACAGAGGGATTATTAGTTTTAACTAATGATGGGAAGCTTTCTCATAGAGTTTTATCTCCTAAGAAGCATGTGCCTAAGACTTATTATGCAAAAATTGATGGAGTAGTTGCTGAAGAAGATGTAGAAGCTTTTTTAGAAGGTGTAGTGCTTGATGATGGATATAAAACTATGCCATCTCAGTTAAATATATTAAAGAGTGATGATGAATCAGAGATAGAACTTACAATACATGAAGGTAAGTTTCACCAAGTAAAAAGAATGTTTGAAAGTGTAGGCAAAAAAGTAGTATACTTAAAAAGATTGTCTATGGGTAATTTGAAATTGGATGAGAGCCTAGAATTAGGTGAGTATAGAGAGTTAACAGATGAAGAAGTAAAGATGATTGAAGAAAGATAATATAATAAATTGGAGGAAGGTTTGTGAAGAAAAAGGATATTGTAGAATTTGAAATAGATAAAATGGAATTTGGTGGTACATCGTTAGGTCAAATTGGAGACAGAGTTATTCACATGAAGGGTGGAATAAGTGGTCAAAAGGTAAGAGCTGGTGTTAAAAAAGTTAGAAGTAAGAAAGCCGAAGTTAAGATGATAGAATTATTAGAGTACTCACCACTTGAAACTGAAGAAGCTTGCAAGCACTTTAGAGAGTGTGGAGGATGTACATTACTATCAGTACCATATGAAAAGCAATTGGAAATAAAAGAAAAACAAGTTATGGATTTATTCTTAAAGCAAGACTTATTTGGATTTCAATTTTTAGGGATAGAAGGAAGTCCAGAAAACAAATATTATAGAAATAAGATGGAGTATACTTTTGGAGATGAAGTAAAAAATGGACCTTTGACATTAGGGCTTCATAAAAAAGGAAAGCATATAGATATACAAACTGTTGAGGAGTGTATGTTAGTTGATGAAGACTTCTCAAAAATATTAGTTTCTAGTGTAGAGTTTTTTAATGAAAAAGAGCTTCCTTATTATAGAACAATGAATCATAAAGGATATCTGAGACATCTTGTAGTTAGAAAAGGGATTCATACTAATGAGATTATGGTTAATATAGTAACTTCTTCTCAAGAAGATTTTGACATGAACGAATTTAAAGAGATGCTTTTAGGAATTGATTTCAAAGCTGAGTTAGTAGGGATACTTCATACTATTAATGATGGTTTAGCAGATGCAGTCCAATGTGATGAGTTAAGAGTGTTGTATGGAAGAGATTATATACAAGAAGAAATTTTGGGTCTTAAGTTTAAGATTTCGCCATTTTCATTTTTCCAAACTAATACTAAGGGAGCAGAGGTTCTTTATAGTATTGCTAGGGATTTTATTGGAGATTACAATGATAAGGTTGTGTTTGACTTGTATAGTGGGACTGGGTCTATTGGACAGGTTATGGCTGGTGCAGCTAAGAAGGTGTATGGTATTGAGATAGTCGAGGAAGCTGTTGTTGCTGCTAATGAGAATGCGAAGTTGAATGGGCTTACTAATTGTGAGTTTATTGCTGGAGATGTGGCTAAGGTTGTTAAGGATTTGAAGGACAAACCTGATTTGATTATTGTTGACCCTCCAAGGCCAGGTATTCATAAGGATGCTATTAGGGATATTTGTGGATTTGGTGCTAAGGAGATTGTTTATATTTCTTGTAATCCTAAGTCTTTGGTTGTTGATTTGGTTGATTTTAAGGGTTATGGTTATGAGATTAAGATGGTTAAGTGTATGGATATGTTCCCGAATACACCTCATTGCGAGACTGTAGTTAAACTTATTAGAGAATAACAGGGTTATAGCTGTTTGAATGATGTTATAGAGGTGGTTCTGCCACCGATTTGCCACCATAATTATTTTTCAGTGGGAAATTTATTCTATAATGCTTTTAAAAATATTTCCAGACTCCAAATTAATTTAGAGTAAAGTCTATACAATAGATTTGTAATAGTAAATAATTACTTGTGATATAGATGAAAAAATTTAATTTACACTATAAATATTCAATTAAGGTACTATACTAAAACATTGATAGTATAGTACCTTTTTGTAAGCACATAAAAAGTAGACAAATACATAAATTATAGTCTATTTGTAGTTAATATGAGATTGGCATTTTCAATAGGATAATATTCCAAGGTATTTTTTCTTAAGTGGAGAAGTACCTATTTTACTATTTACATTTTATATCTTCTAAATTACTTATATATCTATCATTTTATTTATACTATTTTATTCTTATTTTTATAGAAACTAAAATTTTATTTGGTAAATAATTATATTTCTATTGGATGTTGTAATAACAATATCACTCTTCTTTAGAATTATTATACCTAATGAACTTAGGATGTATAAAATCATAAATGTGTAAGATACAAGGAGTTTATCAAATATCATCTTCATTATAATTTCATCATTTCATTAATATAAATAGTATTAAGATTTTTATAAGAGTTAAAGCAAGCATGTATTATTACTTAAATATTTGTATAATCAACATCTAGCAATTTACCTTTTTGGTGAAAATGATTAACAAGTTTTTTAGGATAATTCATTATTAATTCATCTGGAAAATTAATTTCTTTTAAGATATTCTCAGAATACTCATAGTTACCTATATCAAAACAAATGTGAGCATCTGAAGTTAGTATGATTTTAGTACCATATTTTTTGCAAAGTGTAGCAATATACTTACAATTATCCAAGCTACCACTTCTTGACACGCCTTTGATAGAACAATTATTTATTTCTATTAATATATTCTTTTCCATGGCTAATTTAATGATTAATTCATAGTCGATTGGGTAGTTTGGGTTTCCAAGGTGACCTAATATTTCAATATTATCATGCTTATCTATTACATTTATTAAGGCTTTAGTATTATTCTCCAATGTATTTGGTGAAAAAACGGCTTCATGAAATGACAAGATAATATAATCTAATCGAGGAATGACAAAGGGTTCTAGGTCTATGCTTCCTTCAGTGTCTAGTATATTTGCTTCACATCCTCTTAGGATTATAATGTCATTTATGATTCTTGGAATATTTTGAATGTTGTGAAAGTACCATTTGTGGGGAGAACCAGGCATCTTAGGACCATGTTCAGATGTACCTAGTATCTTAATTCCATTTTCTTTACAATAATTAATATTTTCTAACAAAGTGCTATAGCCATGACCACTGACTATAGAGTGGGTGTGTAAATCTGATAAAAAATTCATATAAATTCCTCCTCTATAAAAGATGAGGGTAACGTAATTTATATTATAAAACGAACCAGAAATAAAATCAATAGTTACACAATTAGACAAAAATATTAAAATATTGTAGAATTAAGCTTAATAATAAATATTTAACAGTATTACTGCTTATGGGGGAGGTCAACTATGATACAAAAGAAGCTATCAAGGAAAGAAAAAGTTTTAATTTGCTTGAAAAGGCTAACAGAGGAACACTTGAACCTTAATAATGGCATTAGATTTGGATTTGATGCAGAATATATTGCTACTGAAGTAGGTATAAATAGAAGTAATGCTAGTAAGGAATTAAATCAATTAATAAAGGAAAGTATTATTATAAAGATAAAAGGAAAACCTGTTCAGTACTTATATAAAGAAAGTATTGAGAGTATTTTAGGAAAGAAACTAAATAAAGGGATATTTGATAATATTAACTCTATAAACGAATATAGTGAGAATGATTCTATCAAAGATGAGTATATTGTAGATAGCATAAAAAAAGAGGACAATATTTTTAATTTAATAGGGTATGATGGAAGTTTAAAGTCCCAGATAGAGCAAGCTAAAGCAGCAGTAATATATCCACCTAAGGGTTTGAGTACATTAATAATAGGACCTACAGGAGTTGGTAAATCTATATTTGCAGAATATATGTATAAGTATAGCTTAACTATAAAAGAAAATAGTGATAATGCACCATTTATCATATTTAACTGTGCTGATTATTCTGATAATCAGCAATTATTATTAGCGCAACTTTTTGGATATGTAAAAGGGGCATTTACTGGGGCTGATAAAGATAAGTATGGTATTGTACATGAGGCTAATAATGGGATATTGTTTTTAGATGAAGTTCATAGGTTATCTGCAGAGGGACAAGAAATGCTATTTCTGCTTATGGATAAAGGTATATATAGAAGGTTAGGAGAGACTAATAAGGTACATGAGTGTAGGGTTATGATAATTGCGGCTACTACAGAAGATCCACAAACAGCAATGTTGGAAACGTTTTTAAGAAGAATACCTGTAACTATAAAGATTCCGTCTTTAGAGGAAAGAGGTTTTCAGGAGAGAATGAGGCTTATATGTTATTTTTTTAAAGAAGAAAGTATTAGGATTGGTGTTAAGTTAAAGGTTTCAAAAGAAGTTATTAAGGCATTTATTTTATATAAGTGTAAGGGAAATATAGGACAATTAAAAAGCGACATACAATTAATTTGTGCAAGAGCTTTCTTAGACTATATGACCTATAAAATGGAATGTGTATATGTAAGACTTTCTCTTCTACCAAACAATATTAGAGAGTCGTTGTATGGAAATAACAGAAAAGAGGAGTTTGTACAGAATTTCAGTTTTATTGGGAAAGATGATATTATTTTTTTACCAGAAGAAAAGAATTTTGAAAGTGAAAATTTATTAATAGAAAATAAAAAATATGATTTAGATTTCTATGGAATGATAAAAGAAACTTGGGATAAACTTCAACAAGAAGGTATTAAAGAGTCACAAATTAGAAGCTTTATAGATGAAGATATACAGAAGTATTCCTATAATTTAATGAATACTTTTATATATAATAGTAGTAATCAAACAGCTTATAACAATATTGTTAATGATTCAATTGCAACTACTGTGAAGTATATTTTACAAAAGCATGATAAATGGAGTAGAAAAGAAGGATTAGATAAATTAATAAAAGCTATAGCTTTACACATTCAGAATTTAATTGAAAGAATAAAGATTGGGAACATAGTAAAACATCCTAATAAAGATGAAATTATGAAGGAAAGAGCATATGAATATGACATAGCAAAAGAAATATTATCTAACATGTCATTAATGTATGGGGTTGAGTTTCCAGAAGATGAAGCAATTTTTTTAGCAACGTTTCTTTATTTATCTTATGTGGGATTAAATGAGGAAAGTATAGCAATATTAGTTATAATGCATGGTGAATCTACAGCATCTAGCATGGTAAATGTAGCTAATACTTTACTGGATTGTAACCATGCAGTGGCAATCAATATGGGGCTAGAAGATAGAGTTCAGGATATTTTAGTCCAAGCTGTAGAAATAGCCAATGAAATTGATAAAGGAAAGGGAGTTTTAATTTTAACTGATATGGGATCTATTTTAACATTTGCTAAAGTTATTCATGATGCTACTGGAAAAGAAGTAAAAGCAATAGATATGGTAAGTACACCTATTGTAATAGAAGCAACTAGAAAGGCTCTAACTCCTGAAATGACATTAGAGAAATTATATTTTAATATTATAGAATCTATAAAGAAACATTATGGAGATATGGAAATTACATATGCTGAAAAAGATAATGGTGGTAGATATTTTGATAGATTACTAATTGACAATATTAGTAAGACTTTGACCTTTTTAAATGGGGAAAAAGCTTATTTTATATTAAAAGAAGTAATTAATAGGATTAGTGAACATTATTCTTTAGTAATTCAAGATGAGCTTTTAGTAAAGTTTATATTTCATTGCTCATGTATGATTGAAAGAATAATAATAAAAGAGTCTTTAGTTTATAAATTATACGAAGAAAGAATTAGTAGAAGTAAAGAATTATATTTAGTTATAAAAGAAAATTTTAAGCTTGTAGAAGAGACATTCGATATAATTATTTCAGATATGGAATATGCAAATATATTAGATATATTTGAATCACAATATGATACAGATAAATTTAAAAGTTGATACAAAATTTAAAAATAGCCAAAAGGCTATCTTTTTTTTACTTTTTTTAATACAGATTTGATACAGGTCTGAAAAACATTTTGATACATATTGAAAGAATAAGTTTTTTTAATAAATTAAGCAAAAAGGGTTGGTTAAATCTTGCAGAATAGCCACTTGTTATTGATACACATACGTTGGCATGGCAATTGCTTATATAAAAAGTGACAAAAAAAGTGAGGTGAGATTGGTGATAGGTATAATAGTTATGACTCATGGGAGTTTTAGTGAAGAAATTATAAAAAGCTGTGAACTTATTGCAGGACCAGCAGAAAGAACAGCAGCAATTAAACTAAATAGGAATGATAATATTGAAGACTTAAATAGAAATTTTGTAGAAAAGTTAAATGAATTAGATGAAGGTGACGGAGTTTTAGTATTAGCTGACCTATTAGGAGGTTCGCCAAGTAATATCGCAAGTTTAAACCTTAAAAAAGGTGGAGACTTTCATGCACTTACTGGAGTAAACCTTCCAATGCTACTTGAAGCTTTAATTAATAGAGAAGGAAAAAATCTAGAGGAGTTAGCAGATGCATGTATTGAAGCTGGAAAAACTGGTATAAACAATATTAATAAAGTTCTTAGCTCAATGTAATATAAAAAGGAGTTCGATTAAAAATGTCTTTAGTGGAATATTGCAGATGTGATGATAGATTAATACATGGTCAAGTGATATATAAATGGGTTAGGCATCTAGGTGTTAAAAAAATAGTAGTAGTAGATGATGAAACAACCAATGATGTTATTTCTAAAGGTTTAATAAAAATGGCAGCACCAAAAAATATTGATTTATCAATATTAACTGTAAGTGAATCAAGGAGGTATTTTTATAATAACCAAGCTGATGATAACGTTTTTGTATTAATTAAAAACTTAGATACTGCAAATAGAATGATAGAGGAAGGAATCGATATTAAAAAACTTATTATTGGAAGAATACCTACAGGGATAGGAAAAAAGAAAATATCTCAAAATGTATACATTAATAAAAAAGAGTTTCTTTTAATATATGAATTTATTAAAAAAAATATTAATGTATCAATTCAAATGGTACCTGATGATGATGAAGTAGAATTAAATCACAGTATTAATCGCTATAAAGGAGAGTTTGTTTAGTAATGAATAAATATAAGGCAATCATACTCTGCCATGGAACTTGGGGAGAGGTATTAGTAGAAGAAGCGAATGAAAATTTTGGATTGTCAAATCAATACGAAGTTTTATCACTAAGCTCTGAAAAAGATGTTTCTGTATTCATGAAAGAGGTTGAAGAAGTAGTAGATAAAGAAGATGTGAAAATTATAATATCAGATCTTTATGGGGGTTCTACATCAAGTGTTGCAATAGCTATTGCTATAAGAAGAGGTATAGATGCAATAAATGGACTTAGCTTACAGACAATTTTAATCGTAGATGAAGAATTAAGCAAAGACGATAAAGTACATACATTACCAGAAAGAATTGTGAAAAAGAATAACAACCTTTGTGTAGATTTGATTAAAGAATTTAAAAAAATATAAATTATGAGGTGGATATAATGTCAAAAATAACATTAGTAAGAGTAGATCACAGATTAATTCATGGACAAGTTATAACAAAATGGGTGAAAATCGCTCAAGCTCAAAAAATAATAATAGTTGATGACTTCTTAGGTCAAGATGAATTTATGGCTGATATATATAGAATGGCAGCACCATCAGGAGTAGAAGTATCTATTTTAACAGCAGAAGATGCAGGACAAGCATTCCAAAACAATACTTTAGGAGATAAAAATATATTTATTCTATTTAAGAACGTTGATATGGCAAGTAAAGCGTATAAGGCCGGACTTAAATATGAAAAGATTCAATTAGGAGGCATTCCAAATGAAGCAGGAAAGAAGATGGTATTTACAGCTGTTTCATTAGGAAATGAAGATGTAGAACAACTAAATGAACTTAATGAAGAGGGGATTGAAATAGTTCTACAAGTTATACCAGAGGAATCATCTATGACATATGAAAATGCATTAAAGAAATTTAAATAAAAATTATAAATAAGGAGGAATTATAAATGGAATCTGTTTTGATGTTGGCAATTGTAACAGGATTATGGTATTGGTTTGCAGCAGGTCTTGCAGGGTATACCCTTTTCTCAACACTAAAGTCACCTTTATTTATAGGTTTTAGCCTTGGATTACTTTGGGGTGATGTAACAACTGGTATGATTGTTGGTGCAAGTATAGAAATGGTTTATCTAGGAATGGTTGCAGCAGGAGGAAATATTCCATCTGATAAATGCTTAGCTGCTCTTATTGCAATACCAGTAGCACTTCAAACTGGTGTTAATGCAGAAGTTGCAGTATCTATTGCAGTACCTTTAGGTGTTATAGGAGTATTAGTTAATAACTTAAGAAGAACTGGTAATGCTGTATTAGTTCATAAGGCAGATAAGTATGCTGAAGTAGGTAATACAAAAGGTATATGGAGATGCGCAACACTTTACTCTTTAATATTTGGATTTTTTTTAAGATTTCCAATAGTTTTTGTATGTAACTTTTTTGGAGCAGATTTAGTTCAATCATTATTAGATGTTATACCACAATGGTTAATGAATGGATTAACAGTAATGGGTGGTATATTACCTGCATTAGGTTTTGCAACAACAATATTTACTATAGGTAAAAATAAATTCTTACCAATGTTTATTATAGGATTTTTTATGGTCCAATATTTTAAAATATCAATTACTGCAGCTGCAATATTTGGTGTTTGTATAGCTCTTTTAGTTACATTTATGAAAGAAGATAAAAGGGTAGGTGAAGTATAATGCAAGATATTAAAAATGAACAAGGTACAACTGAAGTTAATAAGATAAGAGTACTTACGAAAAAAGATGTAACAAAAACATATCTAAGATGGTGGTGGACAGCAGAATTATCTAACTCTTTTGAAAGAATGCAAGCATTAGCAGTTTGTGCAAGTTTCACTCCAGCTTTAGAAAAGCTGTATAAGAAAAAAGAAGATTTAGTAGATGCATTAAAGAGACACTTACAATTTTTTAATACTCAAGCTATATGGGGAGGGTTAATTCACGGTACAGTTTTAGCTATGGAAGAAGAAAAAGCTACTGAAGGAAAAATCCCAGGAGAAGTTATTTCAGGTGTTAAGAATGGGCTTATGGGACCTTTGGCTGGAATTGGAGATACTTTAGATTTTGGTACATTTCAAACAATATTCTTAGCTTTAGGTGCTTCATTTGGTGCAGAAGGAAGTGTTATAGGTGCATTTTTCCCAATAATGTTTAGTATATTACTATTTTGCGAAGGTTATTACTTATTCCATTTAGGATATTCTTTAGGTAGAGATTCCATTAAGAAAATTCTATCAGGTGGTATTGTCAATAAGATAATTGATGGTGCTTCAATTCTAGGAATGTTTATGATGGGAGCATTATCTGCAACTACAGTTAAGCTTTCAACACCATTATCATTTAATATTGGTGGTAAAGCAATTGTTGTTCAAGATACATTAAATATGATTGCTCCAGGCTTATTACCACTTGGTGTTGTATTCTTTGTATATTGGGGAATGAAATACAAGAAGTGGACAATAACTAAGCTGTTAGTAATTTTAGTTGTAGTAGCATTAGTAGGATCATTCATTGGAATATTCTAATTTACAATGATTAAAATATAGAATTTAATTTTAGGAGGAGAAAGAAATGTCAGAAAAAATGTATACAGAAAAGGAATATTTAGAAGGAATTAGGGGAGCAACAGGAGAAAGAGCAGTATGGTTCTATCTTCTTATGAAAGAAGCTGAAAAATTAGGAGTTAATCCAGATGATATATGTAAAGAAGCAATATACGGATTTGGTAAAATGAGAGGTCAAAAATATAACGTAGCAGATACTCCAGGAAAAATGGCGGAAATGTTATATAATAGTAAAGGACAAAAAGTGTTTGAAATGGAATTAGTAGAAAATACAGATGAAAATGGAGTTTTAAAATTCCATCACTGTCCATTAGATGCTGCTTGGAAAGAATATGGATTAAATAAAGAAGAAAGAAAAGAAATTTGTAGATTAGCTTGCTATGGTGATTATGGAAGAGTTGATTGTGCACGAGGTGTTAGATTAGAGTTTGCTCAAAAATGTGCTCATGATGATGAAGTTTGCGAATTAGTATTTACAAGAAAATAGTTTTTAATGTAAAAGCCTGTCCTTATGGACAGGCTTTAAAAAAACAGAAAGTAGGTTGATTTATGGATATAAGCAGAAGTGTAGATAATAGCTTAAATAGAACAGTAGAATTCCTAAAAGAATTAATAAAAATTGATACACAACAAGGTGAACCTATTTCACAATGTCCTTTTGGTATAGGACCTAAAAAATCTTTAGAAAAAACTTTAGATTACTGCGCTAGTTTGGGTTTTAGCGTTAAAAATATTGATAATTATATTGGATATGCAGAAATTGGAGAAGGAGAAGAATTAATAGGAATTCCAATGCATTTAGATGTAGTTCCACCAGGAGATGGGTGGAGTGTAGATCCATTTTCGGGAACAGTAATTGACAATATTATTTATGGAAGAGGTGCCATAGATAATAAGGGCGCTATATCTATGCTTATACATGTATTGAAAAACATAGAGGATGTGTACCCTACAATTAATAAAAGAATAAGATTAATTTTTGGTACAAATGAGGAAACAGGTATGGAGTGTATCAAATATTATCTAGATAAAGGTGAAGAAATTCCAAGTATGGGCTTTACTCCAGATGCTATGTATCCAGTGGTTAATGGAGAAAAAGGAAGAGTTCATATAAGGATAGAAAAAGAGATTAAAATTGATATAAGTAAACCTTACATAATAGTGAGGGGAGGAACTAAAGAAAATGTTGTTCCATCTTATTGTACTGCAAAAATTATTAATGGAATTATTTCAGAGTTGACTACTAAAGGAGTAGCTACGCATGCAAGTAATCCTGAAAAGGGAGAAAATGCTATATCCAAAATGGTAATAAAGATAGTTGAAGATAATATGGATTTTCAGTATAGAGAAGATATAGAATTAATTTCAAAATACCTTTGTAGTGACTATTATGGAGATGCATTGGGAATTAATCAATATGATGAGGTATTCAAAAGCACTACTTTAAATTTAGGAATATTAAAAGCAAATGAGGAAAAAATCATATGTGAACTAGATATAAGGTATGGCAAAAATATAGATTTAAACAATATAATAGATAGATTCAAAAAGTTTTTTTGTAATGGTTGGAAAATAAAGATTATTACTCATAAGGACTTACATTATGTGGATGAGAATAATTTAGTACTTAAAAAGTTATTAGAAGCATATGAAGAAATAACAGATGAAAATGGATATACAATTGCTATGGGTGGTGGTACATATGCAAGTTGGTTTAAAGATATGGTGGCGTTTGGACCTAAGTTCTTAGCGTATAAAACTGGCGGTCATGGAGCAGATGAAAGAGTATCGATAGAGCATATACGAAAGAATATGGAGATATATACCTTGGCTTTAATAAAACTATTAGAATTGTAAAAGGATAAGAGATATTATGTGCAAATATATAGATATCTTAAAAATAGAGGTTGTTTCTGCAGAAGGGTGTACTGAACCAATAGCTATAGTATATGCAATTTTCCGTGCTTTAGGACAGATAAAAGGAGAGATAAAACAAATTCAACTTTATTTAAGTACGAACATAATTAAGGATGCATTAGAGGTAAGTATACCTGGAACTGGGAAAATAGGAATAGAAATAGCAGCAACACTTAGTAAAATTATTAAAAAATCAGAAAAAAAGATAGAGATATTATCTAATTTTACTAAAGATAAATTAGATAAGGCTAATGAAATAGTTGATAATAAAATTATGTAAAATTGTATCTTATTATTAATTTTGTAATATAATAAAAGCAAGAAGAACTACAATCTGTTTAGCAAATGTAATTTGTTTCCAAAATATTTGTAACTAGGAACAAGTTTATTAAAAGCTGTGACACTTTGAAATCACAGCTTTTGACTACAATGCTAAATTGAAATTTACCAACTATTCATTATGCTTATTACTTGATACTTTAAACTATAATCTCCATACCATCATAAGCAAAGAAAATATTATCAAGCTCCTTCTCTAATTCACTATAATAACCATAGGATTTCCCCCACATTTCATCAATATGTGTAACTATAACCTTTTTAATTCTGTAATAGTTTTTAATTTCTATAACTTCATCCAAAGTAAATATTTCATCTTTGAATGGTGCATCTTTAAGTTCTGTTCCATCATTTAATATGCCATCATCAGAAACTAAACTGATTATTAAAACATCTGCATCGAAGTACATATCATTATGAGTAAATGGTTTTGGATTACAACAAGCATATATGACTTTTTTATCATTCTCTCTGATAACATAGAACGTTATATTCCTACCTCGGTTGTTGTTAAACAAATCAATATCAAAATTATCTATCTTTATATGAGAAGTTTCATTAACAGAAATGCAGTGTAGAACATCCCCATAATATTTAAGACAATCAAGGTTCATTCGATTTATATCTTCAATCACTTCAGGCAACGCATAAAATTCAATAGGAGTATTTTTATCTGCAATAAAATCATAGCCAATTTTTTCAACGATTCTAATGCCTTTAACGTGGTCTGGGTCATGGTGAGAAATCGAAAGGTGCTTTACTTGTGATATTTTTTGCCTGTTGCAAGCCACTGCAATATCTTCAGGTGTGTCTATCAACATTTTTATATCATCAATATATAGGCTTGGGCCTAAGCGTTCATATCTTCCACCTTTTTTCCTAGCTTCTTCACATATTTTGCATTTACAAAATGAACTTGGAATAATTGACATACCACCACTACCAATAATTTTTAATTTCAAAGTTATCATACCTCCTTATTAAAATATTAGATTATATGAATAATCTACAATTAAAACTGCTTAACAAAATTTTTATTTAGTAGATTATATCATGTATAAATATGAAATAACAGAAATATATGAATAGGCTTAAGGATATATTAATACAATGTGCATAAAAAATATCATAAATATATGATAATATAAATACAGTAATACCATTTTATTAATTTTTTGGGTTTTTATATATTTAAGTATTGGGGTGATATAGTTGAACCAAGAGATATTTTTTAAAATAATGAATGAAATATTAGAAAATATTGACGAAGGGGTCCATTTTGTTAACAAAGAAGGGAAAACTATAATCTACAATGATTCTGTACAAAAAATGGAAAAAATGAACAGACAAGATATTTTAACGAATTCATTTTTTGATATAGTCAGCAAAATGAAAATAAATAGAAGTACACTAGTAGAAGTTTTGGAAAAAAGGAAAATTATCAAAGACAATGTTCAAAAATATCTAGATAAAAACGGGAAAGAAATAACAGCAATCAATACTACAATACCAATTGATATTAAAGGGGAATTTGTAGGAGCACTTGAAATATCAAAAAATATGACAACTATAGAAACTTTATTAAACAGAAACTATAAAAAAAATTTAATCAACAAAGTTAATAATCAACAAAAGAGAGGTTATGACTTTGATGATATTTTAGGAGAAAGTAATCTGATTAAAGAGGCAATAACAAAATCTAAGAAAGCCTGTAAGTCTGACGCTTCAGTATTTATATATGGAGAAACTGGAACGGGTAAAGAGTTATTTAGTCAGTCCATTCATTATGGAAGTAATAGAAAAAATTATCCGTTTATAGCACAAAATTGTGCAGCTCTACCAGAGTCACTATTTGAAGGAATACTATTTGGGACTAGCAAGGGAGGATTTACAGGAGCAGTAGATAGACCAGGTTTGTTTGAACAAGCTAACAAAGGAACTTTATTATTAGATGAAATAAATTCTATGCCTATTATGTTACAAGCTAAATTACTAAGGGTTTTGCAAGAAGGCTATGTAAGAAGAATTGGTGGAACTAAGGATATACCTGTTGATGTAAGAATTATTGCAACAACAAATGAAAGTCCAAAAGTTATTTTGAAAGAGAATAAAATAAGAAAAGATTTATATTATAGACTTAACATAATTCATATAAAAATTCCTCCTCTTAGAGATAGAAAAGAAGATATATCTTTGTTATGCAAAAAATTTATTTCAAAGTATAACAAAAAATTAAATAAAAAAGTGGTAGGAATTTCAGATGAAGCTATCCAAACCTTAAAAAATTATGACTGGCAAGGTAACATAAGAGAACTAGAAAACATAATTTATTGTACTATGAGTATGATGGAGGACGAGGTACAAATAGAAACAAGTATGATTAATATAAATGACTATTACAATCTTAAAGAGAATAAAGAGAGTAACGATTATTCTTTAAATGATTTGGAGGACAAGACACTTAATAATATTATTAGCGAGATAGAAGAAAAGTATATATGTGAATCATTAGAAAAAACATCGTACAATATAACTAAAGCAGCATCAATCTTAGGTATGAATAGGCAAAACTTACAATATAAAATAAAAAAATATAATATTAAAATCTTATAAATAAAAAATAAAAAAGAAAAATAAAGGAGCAAAATTATTATAAAAGAGCAAAATTTTTTGCTCTTTTTTTTATGTTTCAAAATAGATATAATTTTTTATTTATGAAAACACATAACAAAATAATTATAGTTTCAACGTTTCAAGAAATAGTTACTTTAATTTTGAAGTTGGCATGATTTATGCTTTAACTATTTATTGAGAAGATATAAATTTTTAGGAGGGTGTATATATGAGAAAAGTAAGAGTTGGAATATGGGGATTTGGAGCTATGGGAATAGGTATGGCTAATATGATTCTAAAAAAAGAAGGTATGGAAATAGTATCTGTTTGTAGTAGAAGTACTTCAGGGAAAAGTATGTATGACATCTTAGAAATTGAAAGAGGAGAAAGACCAGAAGTTATTATCAATGGAAATTATGAAGAAGTTTTTAAAGAAAAAAGTGTAGATGTTGTTTTATTAGCAACTGATTCATTTACTAAAAAGGCATTTGATAAAATAATGTTCTTGTTAAATAGAAAAATAAATGTTATATCAACAGCAGAGCAAATGGCATATCCACAAGCTGATGATGCAGATTTAGCTAAAAAAATGGATGAAGTTGCAAAGGAGAATGGAGTAAGTATACTTGGAACAGGAATAAATCCAGGATTTGTGTTGGATTTACTAGTATTAGCACTTTCAGGAACTTGTGAGGAAGTTACTAGTATAAAAGCTAAGAGAGTAAATGATTTATCTCCTTTTGGAAAATCTGTTATGGTAGAACAAGGTGTAGGAGTAACAAGAGAAGAATTCATAAAAGGTGTAGAAAATAATACTATAGCAGGTCATGTAGGATTTGTAGAATCAATAAATATGATAGCTGATGGATTAGGATGGAAACTAGATAAGATAGAACAAACAAAAGAACCAATAATGACTACAGTAGATAGAAAATCTAAGTATGGAGAGGCATTGGCTGGAAATGTTGCTGGTTGTAGACAATGTGGATATGGATATGTAAATGGAGATATTTTGATTGAAATGGAGCATCCACAACAGATAATACCTGAAGCAGAAGGTATTAAAACAGGAGATTATGTATCAATAAAAGGTATACCAAACATTGATTTACAAATAAATCCTGAGATACCTGGAGGAGTGGGCACTTATGCGATGATAGTAAACTCTATTCCATTAATAATAAATGCTAGACCAGGTCTTAAAACTATGTTAGATATACCAGTGCCTAGAGCAATAATGGGAGATGTAAGAAATCAGATTGAAGTTGAATTAGAGGAAGAATCAAATGCCAATTAATAAAATAATAGCTGGTTAATAAGGAGATGAAAAAATGGATGCTAAAGTTAATGATTGGGTTATTATACACAACATAGTACTGACTCCAGAAGAAAGAGCTCCACAAGTTCCAGAGGATACTAAGAAAGTATCCTTAGAAATGTGGGTTAAAGGATTTATACAAAAGGATGCTTCTATATGTGATTTAGTAGAAGTTAAAACAATTACAGGTAGACTTGTAAAAGGTAATTTACTTAAAGTAAATCCATATTATACTCATGATTATGGTAAATGTATACCAGAATTACTCCAAATAGGAATACAGGCTAAAGAAATATTATTTGGAGGTGTATATAATGAATAATAATACAGCATCAATGAAAGATATGAGTTATAAAGCTGTTATGGGAAGAAATAATGAAATAATGAAAAATGCGATTGGATTGGATTACTCTTCTTTTGAACAAGAAGGAATAGGATTTGATTATGAAAAAATGATGGGTGAAACAGGATATACATTACAGGATATTGAAGTAATTCAGTCACAATATGCTGTTGGGAATACTCCCATAATAGAACTTAAAAATTTAACTAAATTAGCTAGAAAATGTGCTCCAGAGGGTAAAGGAGCTAGAATATTTGTAAAAGATGAAGCAATGAATGCATCTGGTAGCTTTAAAGCAAGAAGAGCAGCTACTGCTGTATATCATGCTAAAAAAATGGGATATAAAGGCGTAATAGCAGCTACTAGTGGGAACTATGGTGCAGCTGTAGCATCTCAAGCAGCTATGCAGGGTCTAAAATGTATAATAGTTCAAGAGTGTTATGATTCTAATGGTATAGGTCAACCTGAAATTATAGAAAAAGCTAGAAAATGTGAGGCATATGGAGCAGAAGTTATTCAATTAACTGTTGGACCAGAATTATTTTATACATTCTTAGTTTTATTAGAAGAAACAGGCTATTTTAATGCATCATTATATTCACCATTTGGAATTGCAGGTGTAGAGACTTTAGGGTATGAGTTGGCTATTCAATTTAGAGAAAAATATAAAAAAGACCCTGATGTAGTTGTTTGTACAAATGCAGGTGGAGGTAATCTCACTGGAACTGCAAGAGGATTGATAAAAGCTGGTTCTCTTAATACTAAAGTAGTAGGAGCAAGTGTTGACTTAAAAGGATTACACATGGCTAGTGATAATCAATTTAATAAAAAATCATTTACAACAGGGCATACAGGTTTTGGTATACCATTCTGTACGTGGCCTGATAGGTCAGATGTACCTAGGTCTGCAGCTAGGCCGCTTAGATATATGGATAGATATGTATTAGTAAAACAAGGAGAAGTTTTTTATACAACTGAATTATTGGCACAACTAGAAGGAATAGAAAGAGGCCCTGCAGGAAATACATCTTTAGCAGCAGCATTCTCTTTAGCTCAAGAATTGGATGAAGATAAAGTTATAGTAGTACAAGAAACAGAGTATACAGGAGCAGGTAAACATATATGTCCACAACTTACCTTTGCAAGAGAAAATGGAATAGATATAAAATTTGGAAATCCAAGAGAAGAGATTGCAGGAGTAAACTTAATATTACCAGAAAGGCCAGAATTATTAAAATGTGTTGACATTGATATGAATAAAATAAGAAAATCGTTTATAAAAAATTGTATATCCAACAATAACATTGAGAATGTTGATAATTTAAGTAATCAAGATATAGAGTATTTAATGGAAGAAGTAAAAAGTTCGAGAGATTTTGTTGTTGATACATTAAATAATTTATAATAATTACTAATTTTTAATTTAATGCGAAATAAATAGTCGGAAAATTCAATTAAAATTATACGGATGGGGGAATGTTCATGAAAAAAAGAGAGGATGATTTTGAAGTTAGAAGAAAACATCTTCAAGAACTAAGTGATGATGAGTTAAAAGAAAGGTTTTGGAGTTTAGCTACCCAAATAGTAGAGCCAATGATAGACCTTGGCAAAAAGAACACAACACCATCAATAGAAAGGTCTGTTTTGTTAAGAATGGGATTTTCTTCTCTTGAAGTAAAACCTATTTTAGAAGGTGTTATGGAAAGAGGTCTTATAGGTAAAGGGGCAGGGCATGTAGTTTATAAGTTGGCTAAATCTAAAAATATAACAGTTAGAGAAGCTGGTTTATTATTAGTTAATGGTGAATACTGGGATGAAGTTACATGTTTATTTAGAGAAGGGGTAGAATCATGTTAAAGGAAAATAAAAAACTAGATATAGACTATATATTAAAAGATTTGGATAAATATAAACCAAAGAGAAGAGGTTGGGTTTGGAGAGAACATCTAGAAAATCTTGAAATGGGACCTTTTGAATATAAAGACTGTACAAAACCTTTAAAGAAGAGTGTAGGGTTACCATCATCTAAATATTTCAATAATATTGACCCTCAACCAAGCCCCATTATTACTACTGAAATAGCTTCTGGTAGATTTGAAGATGATATAAGAAGAATGAGGATGGCAGCTCATCATGGTGCTGACCATTTAATGGTTATTAGAACCGCTGGGCAATCCCATTTTGACGGACTTATAGAAGGTACTCCTCAAGGTATAGGTGGAGTTCCAATAACAAGAAAACAAGTAAGAGCTCAAAGAAAAGCTCTTGATTTTATAGAAGAAGAAGTTGGCAGACCTATTAATTACCATTCATATGTAAGTGGTGTTGCTGGTCCTGAAGTAGCAGTAATGTTTGCTGAAGAAGGAGTCAATGGAGCACACCAAGACCCACAATACAATGTTCTATATAGAAATATAAATATGATAAGGTCTTTTGTAGATGCTTGTGAAGCTAAAAAAATAATGGCTTTTGCGAATATAGCTCAAATAGATGGAGCACATAATGCTAATGCTACTGCTAGAGAAGCGTGGAAGGTAATGCCTGAACTTATGGTTCAACATGCTTTAAACTCTATATTCTCTGAGAAAATAGGGATAGATAAAAGTAATATATGTTTATCAACAGTGCCACCAACAGCTCCTCCAGCACCATGCTTAAGAATAGACTTACCTTATGCTGTTGCACTTAGAGAATTATTTAGTGATTATAAGATGAGAGCCCAAATGAATACTAAATATATGGAATCATCAACTAGAGAAGCAACAGTTACTCATGTATTAAATTTATTAACATCAGTACTAACTAGAGCTGACATACAATCAACTATAACGCCTGATGAAGGTAGAAATGTACCTTGGCATATATACAACATAGAAGCATGTGATACAGCAAAACAAGCTTTAGTTGGTATGGATGGCCTTATGGATATGATAGAACTTAAAGATGTTGGTGAATTAAGATATAAAGCAAGAGAGCTTAAAGAAAGAGCTGTACTATATATGGAAGAAATATTTGAAGTTGGTGGATATTTTGAGTCTGTAGAGCAAGGATTTTTCGTTGATTCTGGAAATTATCCAGAAAGAAATGGTGATGGTATATCTAGAAAAATAAAAGGCGGAGTTGGAGAAGGTACTGTTTATGAAAGAGAAGAAGATTATCTAGCACCTGTAACTGCTCACTTTGGATACAACAATGTAGCTCAGTATGATGAAAATGCTATAGATAATCCATCAATATTAATAGACGGATGCACATTTGAAAATCCAGATAAAATCATATATATTGATGAGCTTGATGATTTTGACAATGTGGAAAACAGACTAAAAGAATCAGAAGAATACAGAAATGGAGATAAAATCAAGCCTGAAATGGAATGGTGTGCAGATGGAATTGTAATGATAACTATGATGTTACCTACTGATAAAAGAACAGCCGAGTTTGCAGCTTTGGAATTTGTAAAGAAAATGAACTTGCAAGAAGTTGAAGTTATAAGTAGAGAAGTGATGCATGAATCTGAAGGTACTAGAATAGAAGTGAAAGGAAGAGTTCCATTCGATATAGATTTAAACAATTTAGTAATACCAGAAGAGCCTAAAGTACTGACTGATGAAGAAATAAGAGCTGATATAGAAGAAAGACCTATGAAAATAGTTTCAGCTACAGTTGGAGAAGATGAACACTCAGTTGGTTTAAGGGAAATAATAGATATAAAACATGGTGGTATTGAAAAGTATGGTATAGAATGTCATTATCTAGGAACTTCTGTGCCTGTAGAAAAATTGGTAGATGCAGCAATTGAACTAAATGCAGATGCAATACTTGCATCTACAATAATAAGTCATGATGATATTCACTATAAAAACATGAAGAAATTACATGATTATTGTGTAGAAAAAGGTATAAGAGATAAAGTAATGATAGCATGTGGAGGAACACAAGTGACACCTGAAATAGCCGTTGAACAAGGAATAGATGCTGGATTTGGAAGAAACAGTAAAGGTATTCATGTAGCCACTTTCTTAGTTGAAAAAAGAAAAGAAATGAATAATGGAAAATAAAAAAATTTCTTTGAAAATAGATGTGTTGGTAGCTGAAATTGGAAGTACTACCACTGTAGTAAATGCTTTCCATAATATTGATACTGAGAATCCTGTATTTTTAGGTCAAGGTCAAGCTCCAACAACAGTGTTTGAAGGTGGAGATGTAAGAAATGGCTTGTCAGGTGCTATTAAGGATTTAGCTAATAAATTATCTGTAGAGGATATAAAGTATAATGATATGTTTGCAACTTCTAGTGCAGCTGGTGGGTTAAAAATGACTGTACATGGTTTAGTATATGATATGACAGTAAAAGCAGCTAAAGAAGCTGCTCTAGGAGCTGGAGCTGTTATTCGTCAAGTAACATCAGGTAGAATTAAAAGAACTGATTTAAATAAAATAAAAGAAATAAATCCAAACATAATTTTAATAGCTGGTGGAGTTGATTATGGAGAAAGAGATACAGCTATTTATAATGCAGAAATGATAGCTTCTATGAATTTAGATATACCAGTTATATATGCTGGAAATATTGAAAATCAAGATGAAGTAAAATTAATATTCGAAGATACAAACTATAAGCTATATATAACAGAAAATGTATATCCTAAAATAGATTTATTGAATATAGAGCCTACAAGAAAAATTATTCAAGGTGTATTTGAAGACCACATAACTACAGCACCAGGAATGAAGTATATTAAAAAAATGGTTAATGAAAATATTACTCCAACACCAGGCGCTGTAATGGAAGCATCTAAACTATTATATAAAAATATTGGAGATTTATTAACTTTAGATGTAGGTGGAGCAACTACTGATGTACACTCTGTTACAGATGGAAGTGACTATATCAATAAAATCTTAGTTAATCCTGAACCTGTAGCGAAGAGAAGTGTTGAGGGGGATTTAGGTGTATATGTAAATATGAAAAATATAGTAGAAGTTATAGGTAAAGAAAACTTGCAAAATGAATTATCTATAGACATTGATTCAATAATAGATAATTATCCACCAATACCAAAATCAAAAGAAGAAATCCTATTTGTTGAGAGACTTACAACAGAAGCTGTTATCAAAGCTATGTTAAGACACTCTGGAAAAATAAGAAATATTTATGGAACAACTGGAAAAGTCAAAATTGCAGAAGGAAAAGATTTAACAGAAGTAAGATATATAGTTGGTACAGGGGGAGCACTTACTAGGCTCCCTAGTAGAATTAAAATATTAAACAGTATGCTTAAATACAATAAAAATAAAGAATTACTATTTCCAAAAGAGAAAACAAAGATATTGATAGATAATGACTATATTATGGCATCTATGGGTGTTTTGTCTAAAAAATATGAAGAAGCATCTCTTAAGCTCCTACTAAAAAGTTTAAACTTCAAGGAGGAAAGATTATGTACCCTAGATTAGAAATAGATGTAGAAAAGTTAAAACATAATGTCAAAATAATTTCACAGAAGTGTCATGAAAAAAATATTAAGGTATCTTTTGTAACTAAATCATTTTGTGCACAAAAAGAGGTAGTAGAATCAGTATGTTGTGAAGGAATAGACCATATAGCAGATTCAAGGATACAGAACTTAAAAAAATTACAAAATATAAATTTGCCTAAAATGCTGATTAGAATACCCATGATAAGTGAACTAGAAGAAGTTATCAATTATTGTGATATTAGCCTTAACTCAGAACTGGAAACCATAAAGAAATTAAATGAATTGTGTAAAAGTAAAAATATTATTCACAAGATAGTTCTTATGTTTGACCTAGGGGATTTACGAGAAGGATACTTTTATGAAGAAGATTTTTTTAATAGTGTAAGAGAGATAGTAAGATTAAAAAATATTAAAATAATTGGTATAGCTACAAACTTAACTTGTTATGGAGCTGTTATACCATCTAGAGAAAATACAGGCAGATTAGTAAGTATAGCACGAAAGATGGAAGAAGAATTTGGTATAAATGTAGAAATAGTATCTGGAGGAAATTCAAGTTCTATGCATCTAATTATAAGTAATACTATGCCAGAGGGTATTACTAATTTAAGAATAGGAGAATCTATTATACTTGGTAGAGAAACAGCATACGGTAAAAATATACATGGAGCATATCAAGATGTATTTAAATTGGTATGCCAAATAATTGAATGTAAGGAAAAACCATCAGTTCCCATTGGAGAAATAGGGGTTGATGCTTTTAGAAAAAAACCTGTTTATGAAGATAAAGGAATCTTAAAAAGGGCAATTATAGCTATAGGTAAACAGGATATAAATATTGACTCTTTAATTCCAATAGACACTTATATAAAAATATTAGGAGCAAGTTCAGACCACATGATATTAGATGTAAGTAACACAAAACATGATTATAAAGTAGGTGATAATGTGGAATTCTTATTAACTTATGGAGGTATCATGTCATCTAGTACAAGTGAATACGTTTCAAAAAAAATTATAGTGTAGTGTTCAAATAATTAGGAGGAAATTACTTTATGAAAGAGCGAGAATGTAGAAAAGCAAGTCTGTTTGATGCAATGATACCAATTACTTGTTTGATATTATTTTTAAGCCTAGGAGTATTAGTATATGGTTCATCACCTCATGTGCCACTAATAGGAGCTGCAGCAGTAGCAGGACTTGTAGCTGTATATAGGCTTGGATTTAAATGGAAAGACTTAGAGTTAAGTATGTTTAATAGTATAAAGATGGCAATGCAAGCAATCTTGATTATAATTATAATAGGCGTACTTATAGGAACTTGGATAGTAAGTGGAGTAGTTCCATGTATGATTTATTGGGGACTAAAAATTTTATCACCAAATATTTTTTTAGTGGCATCAACATTAGTCTGTGCAATCGTATCTCTTGCAACTGGTTCATCTTGGAGTACAATGGGGACAGTGGGTGTAGCACTTTTAGGAATTGGTCAAAGTTTAGGGATGCCAGTTGGATTAATAGTGGGTTCTATAATATCTGGAGCTTACTTTGGAGATAAACTATCACCTTTATCTGAAACGACTAACTTAGCTCCAGCAATGGCAGGAACAGACTTGTTTACACATATAAAATATATGCTATATTCAACTATACCATCATTATTAATTTGTTTAGTAATTTATGGTGTAATTGGAATGAAGTATTCAGGTCAAGCATTAGATATAAAACAGATAGAGCTAATTAGGTCTACATTAGATTCTACATTTAATACTTTATCACCAGTATTATTATTAGCTCCAGTAATAGTAATTGGATTGGTTGTATTTAAAGTCCCTGCTATACCAGGACTTATAGTAGGTGCTGTATTAGGAGTACTGTTTGCAGTAGTTTTCCAAGGAGAATCTATGAAGACAATATTAGATGCGGCACAAAATGGATATATTTCATCAACACAAATAGAAGAAGTAGATGCTTTATTGTCTAAAGGTGGGATTATGAATATGATGTCTACAGTATCTTTAACAATATGTGCTCTATCTCTTGGGGGTATTCTAGAAAAAACAGGTATGCTTGAAGTGGTAGCATCTTCTTTACTAAGATTAGCGAAGGGTGTATTTGGAACAGTATTATGTACAATGGTAACTTGTACAGTTACTAACATAATAGCAGGAGAACAATACTTATCTATAGTTATACCAGGAAGAATGTATAATAAGGAATATAAAAAAAGAGGTATACATCCTAAAATGTTATCAAGGGCTTTAGAAGATAGTGGGACTTTAACTTCTCCATTAGTGCCATGGAATACATGTGGAGCATATATAACAGCTACATTAGGTGTATCAGCATTAACATATGGTCCATATGCATTATTAAATATTATAAATCCATTGGTATCTCTAGTTTTAATTGCATGTAAGTTTAAAATAGCAAAAATAGAAGATGAACCTGAAACTTGTTTAAATTTTGATGTATGACGTTAATAAGTTTAACTTGGCAGTTTTTATATTAACTTATTCTTTTAATATTAAAATTATTTGTATAAATTTTTCATAAAAAGGAGATTTATTTTCAGACTTGCCTTAAAATTAGGCAAGTCTTTTAAACATATATTAGTTAGAAGAGTATTGTGTACTTGATATGGTAAAGAGATAATAATTAACTCGTTGTTATACAATTTATAGAGTGATATAATTTAGGATAAATAAGAGAAGTAGATACAGGGGGAAACACATGGAAATATATGATATATTAACACGTTTTTATATTCAAGATATAGAGAAAGCAATATCTTTTTATGAGAATGTTTTAAAAGAAAAATGTTCTCTACGTTTTTCTTATAAAGAAGTTGGATTGGAACTAGCACAGGTAGGAAATGTCTTACTATTATCTGGTTCTGATGATGCTCTCAAACCATTTATAGAAACAAAATCTACTTTTATGGTTGACTCTGTTGATGAATGGAGAAGTTATCTATTAAAGAATGGAGCAGTTGTGGTAAGAGATAAGAAAAAAGTTCCTACAGGATATAATATGACAGTAAAACATCCAGATGGCACAATTGTAGAGTATGTTCAACATACAAAATAAGATTAGTTAAAAATAGAATAGAAGATTATTACATAAAGGTGAACTTTGTATAGTGTTCACCTTTTTATTCTTTTGACATATAGAAAACAATGTGTTGAAATAATACAACAGAAACCCAACCTATTCCAGTAGCAAATGCTACAGACTTTAGACCAAATCTTTGAATAAGCAAATAAGAAAGAATTACACGAATTGATATATGTAAGATAGTTCCAATTACAGGGATGTTTACTTTACCACTTCCTCGGTACCAGCCAACAAAGGCGCTTCCTATAAAACATAAGACATAAAAAATAGAAATAGTTTTCATATATTCTACACCATTTATCATAATGTCATTATTTGTATTGCTCATCATAAGTCCAATAGTAGTTTCTGAAAAAAAGTACATTATTAAAGATAATCCAATTCCTAGACACACCAGAATAATCAATCCTGTATAAAATCCTTGCTTTGCTCTTTTTCTGTCCTTATTTCCAGTATTTTGTGCAACAAATATAGATATGGCCTCAGCTCCACTATCTCCAAAAGAATTAGCAAACCCTTCAATTCTTGTTGTAGCAGTATATGATGTAATCATATCTGTTCCCATTATATTTACAGCACCTTGTACTAGTAGTTTTCCAATATACAGACTAGATTGGTGGAGAGCAGAGATTAGACTATAAGAGATAGTTAATTTTAATAATTTCCATTCAAATTTCATATCCTCTCTTTTAAATAAAAGAAATGAGATATTTTTTCTTATATAAACGAAACAAAGAAGTGATGCGAGTGTCTGTGATAATACGGTTGCAAAGGCTGCTCCTTGAATTCCAAAATTACATACTGCAACAAAAACTAAATCTAAAACAGTATTCATTATCATTGAAAACATTAAGATAATAAGGGCCGATTTGGTATTACCAACAGCTCTCAAAGTTGCTGATAACAGATTATAAAAATATGTTGCAATGAGTCCACAAAAAATAATATTTAAGTAAGATTTTGCTATACTTGCAACCTCATGTGGAGTATTAATTATGTTTAATAGTGGAGATAGTATAAATATTGAGCATATACTTAATATAAAAGTCAATGTAGCTCCAAAAATAGTTGCTAAAAAAGATTCTCTTCTAAATGAAGACAAGTCATTGGCACCATAAAAATGTGCAAAGATAATTGAAATACCTGTGCAACTACCACTTAATATAAATATAAAAAGATTCATAATAGTACCTGCTACACCTACAGCAGCAAAGGCAGTTTGGCTTACAAATCTACCAACTATAATAGCATCAATAGTATTGTAAAGTTGTTGAAGTATATTTCCTAAAAGCAATGGTAACATAAGTATAAACAATTCTCTTTTTATATTTCCCTCTGTTAAATTAGTTGTATATTTCATAATAGCACCTCGTTAAATTTTAAGATATAATTAGTTTACAGTCATATCAAATAATTGTAAAATGCCGTTTTTAGCCATATAATATAAATAAATATTTATATTATGAATTGAGGTAAGGTTATGACAGAACTTGAAATACAAGCATTTTTGACTGTTATAAAGTTAGGTAGTATTTCTGCTGCTGCTGAAAGTTTGTATGTTACTCAGCCAGCATTAAGTAGAAGAATAAATGCATTAGAAACAGAACTAGGATACAAGTTAATTAGAAGAAAAAAAGGTATACGAATATCAGAATTGACAGAAGAGGGAAAAGCATTTGTACCAATTGCAGAAAAATATAAAATTCTTTTACAAGAAGCCAAGTCTATAACTAAAATGGATAGAAGTAAAATTCTAAACATATCCTCTATAGGGAGTGTAAGTTCATATATACTTCCAGATGTATTTTCATGCTTTATGAACACATATCCAGAATATAATATAAACTTTTACAATTATCATTCTTATGAAGCATATGATTACATTTCAAAGGGAGAAGTAGATATAGCACTTATTTCTGATGATATGTTTTTTAATAATATAGAAACAATACCAATATTTAAAGAAGCTATGTTACTAGTAACAAGTTATGGTTCAAAATATAAAAGTGAGTTACATCCTTCTATCTTAGATGTTGCTGATGAGATAAGGCTTCCGTGGAATCCTGAATATGATTTATGGCACAATTTTTGGTTTCGTTCAACTCTTCAACCTAAAGTATTTCTAGACCAGATGTCACTTTTGGAGTACTTTATGAGGCAAGAAAATGTGTGGGCTATTGTGCCAGTGTCAGTAGCATACCATCTTAAAGAAATATCAAATATCGAAATACATTATATAAAAGATGCACCTCCAGATAGATTTATTTATTACTTAATTAAGGAATCTAGTAAGAAAGAAATAATAAATAATTTTTTAGATTTACTAAATGAAAAATTATTGAAAATTAAAGGGTTAGAGTCTTTAATTAAAAAGTAAAAGTTATATTAAACTATTGAACTAAGAATTTATTATGAGGTTAAGATATTATTTTGGAAACAATTATTATTAGGATTGGAAAACATATAAGGAAATTATTAAGTATACTATAGTAAATATAAAGTATATATAAAAATAAATTTGTTTACAAAAGAGCAAGATTCATTAAATATGACTAAGTGATGATTGATATAATGTTGCATGGATAAAAGGAGGAGAGCTGCAATGTCTTATAAAGTAATTAATGTCATAACAGCTATTGACTATATAGAGGAGCATTTATCAGATAAGCTGGATTTAGATATAGTTGCTAATGCTGTTCATTATTCAAAATATCACTTACATAGAACTTTCACATCTTCTGTTGGCTTGACAATGCATGATTATATAAAGCGAAGAAAATTAACAGAAGCAGCAAAACTATTGGTATTTTCAAAGAAACCAATAATTGAAATTGCATTGATAGCTGGATATGAAAGTCAACAGGCATTCACTTCTATATTTAAAGCTATGTACAAAAAATCTCCAAATAAATATCGAAAAGAACAAGAATTTTATCCTTTGCAGCTAAGATTTGTTTTGAAAAAAGACGATTTATTTTCAAAAAACGTGTTAGAGTTGGAAAAAGAAATTAAACTTGCAAATATGTCTGATATACCATTGTGGATGAATTTAGTGCGATTAGTCATAGATGGATTTCCAAATTTGCAAGAGGAAGAATATATTTCTCAATTGGAACAGTATATTTTAGAAGAAAGAGCCTTGATATTAAAGCTTAATAATATTGCTATTGCAAATATGATATTTAATAGAGAAACTAGAAGTATTGATTTTTTTGGTATACATCCACAATATCGTAATTCAGATATTGCACAAGTGTTTTTGAAGAAAGTTATTGAAGATTTCTTAATAGATACAGATATCTCAATTACTACCTTTCGAGAGGGTGACAAAGCCGATACAGGGCATAGAGATATGATAAAGAAGTTGGGATTTGCAGAAGCAGAGTTGCTTGTGGAATTTGGATATCCTACTCAAAAATTTGTCATGACTTCTGTAGATAAAAAGAACAATAAATAGCAATAATGATTAAAAACTCCAAAATATAATTAAGTATAATGATTCAATATAAGTACTTAATTAACAAGGAGGATTTAAATGTCTAAAAATAAACAGGTAGTAAATTTTGATTCTATTGTATCTGATTGTGAACATAACATATATGAACATGATACAGAGCTATTAACTTCTTTTCCAGATGAGATTGTACATCTAATAGATATAAACAATAAGATAGAAGATGCTTTTAATAAAGCTGAAAATCTTGTTGGAAAACTTGAGAGAGATTATATGGAAGCCAAAATCTATATGGTAAAAAATCGGGGCGAAATAGACCCACATGAAATGTTTCAAAATGAACAATCACTAAAACAAATAGATAACTATGGAGCTTTTATGGTGAAAGTTCGAGATAAGATTGATAAAACTAAAGATTCTCCATACTTTGCTAGAATAGATTTTAGATTGAAAGATGTGGATGATGAATATAAGTACTACATAGGTAGATTTGCATTTGATTATGAAGATGAACTGTTAATACTTGATTGGCGTTCTCCAATTGCTAGTATGTTTTATGATTATGAAATAGGAGTAGCAGGATATGATGCGCCAATAGGATGGGTAGATGGAGAAATAACAAGAAAGCGACAATTTAAAATCAAAAATGGGAAATTGGAATACGCATTAGAAAGTTCTATCAATATACAAGATGATATTCTTCAAAAAGAACTTAGTCATACTTCAGACGAAAAAATGAAGTCAATTATTTCAACAATACAAAAAGAACAAAATCAAATTATCAGAAATGATAAAGCTGATACATTGATTATTCAAGGGGTAGCTGGTTCTGGTAAAACATCTATAGCATTACATAGAATTGCTTTTCTTCTTTATAGATTTAAAGATAAAATATCAGCAAATAATGTAATTATCCTATCACCTAATAAAGTTTTTGGAGACTATATTTCCAATGTTCTACCAGAACTTGGAGAAGAACCATTATGTGAATTAAGCTTTGAAAATATAGCAGAAGTACAATTAGAGAGAATAATTAACTTTGAAAGTGAGAGAAACCCATTAGAAACAAATGATGCTAAATGGAGTGAAAGAGTGCGTTTTAAATCTACACTTGATTTTGTAAAACTTATGGATAGTTATATAAAACAAATGCCTAATAAGATTTTTATTCCAGAAGATTATATTTTTGGAGACTTCATAGCTAAAAGTGATTGGATACAGAGTAGATTTGATGCATATAATAAATATCCAGTTAAGAGAAGACTTGAAAAGGTAGCTGAAGATATTCGTTATAGATTCGAAACAGATAATATTATGGAAGAAGATTTACCAAGAGTAAAAAGCATACTTAAGAACTTAAATGGAATGTTGAAAATAAAAAATACCCTTTTGTTGTATAAGGATTTCTTTAAGCAAATGAATATATCAAACATGTTTGTGATGCCAGAAAAGAAAACACTTGAATGGTCAGATGTATATCCATTTATATATATCCATGCTGCATATGAAGGATTACAAGAAGATAAGGTTATAAGACATATTGTTATTGACGAAATGCAGGATTATACACCTATTCAATATGCTGTAATAAACTTGCTTTTTAAGTGTAAAAAGACTATTCTTGGAGATTTTGGACAATTAGTTAATCCCAATCATACTCACACACTAGATGATATGAAACAACTATATGATGATGGGGAACTAGTTATGTTGAACAAGAGTTACCGTTCTACTTTTGAGATTATTAATTTCACAAAAAAGATTCAAGACATATCTTCATTAGAGCCTATTGAGCGACATGGCGAAGAACCAGCTTTATTAAAATGTAATAACGAACAAGATGAGATAAATAAGATAAAAATAGAAATTGAAGAATTTAAAAAGAGTGATAATGCTACTCTTGGTATTATATTAAAGACAGATAATGACGCTAAAGCTATATATGATGTGTTAAGAGAAGAATATAGTGTTCACTTAATATCTTCTGAAAGTTCTAGCTTTACAAAAGGAGTCTCCATAACTTCTATTAAAATGTCAAAAGGTCTAGAGTTTGATGAAGTTATTGTACCTTCAGTAAATAATAAAACATATTATAGTGATTATGACCGCAGTTTGTTGTATATTGCTTGTACACGAGCTATGCACAAACTTAAGTTAACATATGTTGGTACATTAACTCAACTTATAAGCATGTAGATTATATTTTATATGCATTTATTATCATAAATGAGAATTGAGACAAAGATTCATCAATAAATCAATAAAAAATAATACTTATAAACAAATAAAAAATAAAAGCTATAAATTACATTTGAAATTTAATAAAATTTTATGATTTATAGCTTTTATAATGTTAATTTCTTTTAAAGTAAAGTTAAACTTTAAATTTATGAACTAAAACAAAGTAGTAATATATATGTAATAGTTCTTAATCTCTTAATAGTAGTATTATATTATCTATACCTTTATTGATTTTCTAAGGAAATCTGATGTTATAGTGCAACCTCTTTCAAACATTTCTAGTGGTGTACCTTCAAATACGACCTGACCACCATTTTTGCCACCGTCAGGACCAATATCAATCACCCAATCAGCTTGTTTCAATACATCCAAATTATGTTCAATTATAATTATAGTATTACCTTTATCGACTATATGCTCAAAAATCAACATAAGTTTTTCAATATCAGAACCATGAAGCCCTGTAGTCGGCTCATCTAAAATATAGATAGTACCTTTTTTGTTGAGGTTTTTAGCTAACTTAATTCGTTGACGTTCTCCTCCAGATAGTGTGCTAAGCGGTTGACCTAAGGTCATATAAGATAAGCCAACATCTTTCATGGTTTGTAAGATTTTACAAAGCTTCTTTTCTGTAAAAAATTCAAGAGCTTCATCGACTGTCATGGATAGTACATCAACTATATGTTTGCCTTTATATAATTTTGCCAAGACTTCTTTACTATATCTAGTACCTTTGCAAGCTTCACATGTATTAATAATAGGGTCCATGAATACAAGTTCTGTAACAAGTACTCCTTTACCATCGCAAACAGGACAAGCCCCCTTTGAATTAAAGCTGAATAAACCTTCTTCAACATTATTTTCTTTAGCAAATACTTTTCTTATCTCATCAAAGAAACCAAGAAATGTAGCAGGCATAGAACGGCTTGTAGCTGTAATACGGCTTTGGTCGATTTTAATAACATCTTTTTCGTACTTTTGTGCAAAAACATGAGAGATTAAAGTACTCTTGCCAGAACCTGCTACTCCAGTAACAACAGTCATAATTCCCACTGGTAAATCTACATCAACATGTTTTAGATTATTTATACAAGCATCTCTAATTGGAAGGGTACCTTTTGGCTGACGAGAATTAGTTTTTATAGGTAATGATAGATTCATTGCATTTGAAGTAAGAGTATTTGCTAAAAGTAATTTGTCATAAGAACCTTGGAATACAACATGTCCACCATGCATACCGGCACTCGGTCCAATATCTATAACTTCATCTGCTATGGAGATAACGTCTTTATCATGCTCTACCACAAGGACAGTGTTTCCTCTATCTCTAAGTTTTTTTAATAACTGATTCATACGATGTACATCTCGTGAGTGCATACCAGTACTAGGTTCATCGAAAATATAAGTCATACCTGTGAGGCTACTTCCCATATAGCGTACAAGTTTTAATCTTTGAGCTTCTCCTCCAGATAGAGATGATGATTCTCTATTTAGATGTAGGTAAGGAAGTCCAATATCAATCATTCTTTTTAAACCATCAGCAAGAGTCTTTATTACAGTTTCAACCCTTTTATCTTTTATTTGTAACAATAAATCATAAAGGTCAGTAAGTTCCATATCACACATATCTGCAATCGAATATCCTAAGATAGTGCAGTTAAGAGTTTCTTTATTTAATCTTTTTCCGTGGCAGATAGGACATTCTTTATCTGTTATAAGTCTTTCTGATTTCTCTTTTGTGTGTTTACTCATATTGCTAATATCTCGATTCAGATATGTTTGAATATACTTGTTAAAAATACCTTCTATTTTTGGATTTTCCTGTTTGCCATCTTTATTTTTTGAGCCATAAAGCAATAAATTATATTCTTCTAAAGAATAATCCTTTATAGGTTTATCTAAGTCAAAAAGTCCAGACTCTGCATACTGCTTCCAGTACCATGAATTAGGTTTAAATAAAGAGTCATTTATACATCCTGTATTCCATGAATTTTCAGGATTTATAATAGATTCAATATTGATTACTTTAACTCTACCAATCCCAGCACAATTTTTACACATACCATTTGGGTCATTAAAAGAAAAATGTGAAGTTGTTCCTATGTAAGGTTCTCCAATTCTAGAAAATAATAATCTTAGTGATGAATACAAATCACTTATAGTACCAACTGTGGAACGTGCATTACCACCAAGAGGAGTTTGGTCTACGATTACAGAAGCAGTTAAATTATCAATCAGCTCTACCTGAGGTTTTCTATACTTAGGTAGTCTATTTCTGATAAATGAAGAATATGTTTCATTCATCTGTCTTTGTGATTCTGCTGCGATTGTATCAAATACGATACTGGATTTTCCAGAGCCAGAAACACCAGTAAAAACAACAATTTTATTTTTAGGAATTTTAAATGATATATTTTTTAGGTTATTTTGTGTAAGTCCTTTTATTATAATATTTGACATGAATGTTAAATCCTTTCTGAGTACATTTTAGTAAAGCAATTATATTATGTAACCATATTATAATAAAATTAAAAGCTACTTTCTTGATATATTCTGCTATGTTATAGGACGTATTTCTAAGTTTAATCAGTCTCACACAATCTGAATAAATGCTAGTTGATAATAGATAAAAAAGTACATAATAGATACTCGTAATTTGATAAATATAAAGATAATTATACAATTAAAACGACTTGACATTTAAAACTTACTATTGTAATATTTAAATATTACAATAGTAAGTTTTAAATAAAGAACAAATAATTACCTCACTAACTGAAAGGAGGACATAATGATACTAATAGTTATATTAAGTATCTTCATCATAGCTTCAATCAATATAATTATATTAGGTAAAGAAAATATAAGAGACATAGTTATACCTTTAATTCTATTTATTGTAAGTGATTTTTTATTTTTGTGTGGAAATATCATATATAGGGGAGGAGTAATTCTACTATTTATAGGCTTATTTGCAATACCATTGATGTTAATTGCATTTATATGGATTTTAGTACATATGATTAAGCTTTACTATAAAAAAGATTTAAATAAAAGAAAAATGATTGGATGTATATTTGGTATCTTTATAAGTATAGGCACTATATTTATTCCTAGTCCAAGTGAAAGTTTTAGATTTAAACTTTACGAAGAAGATTATAGTGTAGTAGCTAAAGCTATTTTGAAAGTTTATGACGAAAAAAAGTTAAGCTCTGAATGTACCTTTTATATTAAATCTGATAAAAACGAATTGGAGAAGATATTTTCTAAAGAAGTAATAAAAAAAATGAAAAAATTAAACAGAAATTTAGATGTAGTTAAAATTTCTGGAGATAGAAATTTAGTCTATTTTTTATTTGGAGCTGAATTACAGTCTATTGATGGTATTGTAATTTTTAAAGACCTAAAAGATGTTAAACCAAAGTTAGATTTTATAAACAGAAGTATCCAAGCTCCTAGATTGGAGTATATTACAAATAATGTCTATTATTTTAAAGGTGGATTATAAGCTTATGTAGAGGAGATGATATAAAGTATGAAAAGAAAAAATGATTTTATTTGGATAGTTATTCTCCTAATTGTCATAGCTATGGGAGTATATTATGTAGGAAAAAAGCATAACGATACAAAACAAAAGTATGATAAGAATTATATAAACTCTGAATTAAATAACTCTAAAACTGAAAACAAGGATAAAAACAAAAAAGAAAAAATTAATATAGTTGATTATAGTGATTGTTTTAAAAATATTAGTGGAGGAGCTGTTTTTTATAATACTAAAAATAAAGAATATAATATATATAACAAAGAATTAATCGAAACAAGAAGGTCACCATGTTCTACTTTTAAAATAGTTTCAACTCTAATTGGTCTAGAAAAAGGAGTAATAAACTCGAAAGAATCAGTTATGGGATATGATGGAACAATTTATAAAAATAAAACTTGGAATAGAAATCTTAATTTGGAAGAGGCATTTAAGCAATCTTGTGTTTGGTACTATAAAAAATTATTAAATAAAGTTGACTCTAATTCTGTTCAAAAAATTCTAGATGATTTAAAATATGGAAACTGCGATATTAGTGAATGGGAAGGCGATTTAAAAAATGGAATGGGACATTTAAATGGATTTTGGTTAGAATCTTCATTACAAATATCTCCAAAAGAGCAAGCAGAAACAGTAGCAAAGATATTTGAAGGAGATACAAGCTTTAAAAAAGAGCATATTAATATTTTAAAAGATATTATGAAAATAGATGTAAATGACAAAAACATAAATTTGTATGGAAAAACTGGAACAGGATATGATGGAAAAAATCAACATGTAGATGCTTGGTTTGTTGGTATGGTAGAGATTAAAGATGATACTTATTATTTTGCTATTAAATCAGATGATTCCAATAAAGAAGTTACAGGTCCAAAGGTAAAAGAGATTGCAGTTAATATAATTAAGAAATACTATAATATCACAAAATAAGCTTAATTTTATTTGCATGTATAAGCTATTTAGTCATTAAATAATTTTACTAAGTTAAGTATAGATTATGTCTAAATCTTATAGTACATAAAATATTTGTTATTGAGTAATAAAATAAATCATAATACATATTAAAATAAATGTTAATAGCTCTTAGAGACTATGCAATATATTAAAAGTATAAATAAAATATGTTGCATAGTTTTTATTTTACATTATAATCTTAAATAATATATAAAAATATATAAAGGCAATTAAAGAATAAAATAATATTTTAAGGAGCTGAAGGTTATGGATAGACTACTATATATCAGACCTGTATATGATGAAGATGTCAAATTGATAGAAAACTGGATTAACCAAGAATATATACTTAAATGGTTTAAAAGTTCTGAAGAATGGATAAAAGAAATTAAAGCTAGATTTGGGGAATTTAGTTTTATAAAACATTTTATTGTTATGTATGATAATATGCCAATTGGGTTTTGCCAATATTATGACTGTCTTAGTGCAAATGAAATCTTTCACCCTGAAATACTAATTATAGGTACGTTTAGTATAGATTATTTAATTGGAGAGGAAGAGTATTTAAGGAAAGGTATTGGAAAAGCAATCATTAAATTGCTTATACATAAAATATTTAATGAAACAGAAGCTGAAAGAATAGTAGTTAAACCAGAAAAAGAAAATCTTGCTTCTTGTAACTCTTTAAGAACGAATAATTTTGAATACGATGAAGAAAATGATTTATATCACTTAAGTAAGAGTGATTTTTTGAGTAAAAGTGACTTAGACTAATTAAAAATAATTAAAATATAAATGTGTTTATAAAATATAATTTGCCTAATTAAAGCAAGTATTTTAATAGTTGTTTATATTTAGATTTGTGTCACTATAATGTCATTTTAGGTTGATAAAATTTAACCATAAAGGAGATGATTGTATATGGAAATACTAAAATGTGAAAATCTCACAAAAATATATGGTTCAAATCAAACTAGGGTGACAGCCTTAAATAATGTGAATTTATCAGTTCAAAAAGGGGATTTTGTATCCATTGTAGGAGCATCTGGTTCTGGTAAATCAACATTATTACACATGCTTGGAGGAGTAGACAGACCAACATCTGGGAAAATTTATATTGAAGATACAGAAATAGCAAGTTTAAAAGAAGAAGCTCTAGCAGTTTTTCGACGTAGAAAAGTGGGTCTTATCTATCAATTTTATAATCTTATACCAACTCTTGATGTCAGAAAAAATATATTATTACCGATGTTACTTGATAAAAGAAAAGTGGATGAAGAGAGATTTTCTGAAATTGTATCAATACTAGGATTATCTGATAGATTAAATCATCTTCCAAGTCAACTTTCAGGTGGACAACAACAAAGAGTATCTATAGCTAGAAGTTTAATCTATAGACCAGCTATTTTATTAGCAGATGAGCCAACAGGTAATCTTGATAGAAAAAATTCAGAAGAAATTGTAGACTTACTGAATATATCAAATAAACGATTTAATCAGACAATACTTCTTATTACTCATGATGAGAAAATAGCACTAGAAGCAAATCGTATTGTAACTATGGAAGATGGTATGATTGTCTCTGAAAAGGTGGTGAAGAAATGAATATTCTTCAAGAATACACCTTAGACTTTGTACGTCGCAATAAACGCAGTAGTATAGCCATAATGTTAGCCATATTACTTACTACAACAATGATGTCTTCTTTATGTGGGCTATTGTATACGATGTGGAGTGATTTCGTAAGACTTTCAATAGAGAAAGAAGGTAACTGGCATGGTGAATTATTTGATACTACCTATGGAAGTGACCTATCATTAATTGAAAATTTTTCTTCTGTTGATGATGTAATGGTGAAAGGACAATGGTATGTAGGGAAAATTAGTAATGACAAAAGAGATTATATAATTTATAGAAATGCTACATCAGAATACTGGAACTCCATGCCAGAAAAAGACACTATACTAGAAGGTCGTCAACCAAAGAATGCTAATGAAATTGCACTTTCAAAACAGTACTTTGAAAGTAATCCAAGTACAAAGATTGGTGATAAGATTACTATTCCAATAGGTTATAGAACTTTAAATGGAAATTCTCTTGAACCTGTAGCTCCAAAATCAAAAAGTGAGAGTTTTAAAAAAACTTCAGAAATAACATTAACAATAGTAGGAAAAATGGATGTTACAACATCATCAGTTGTACCTGCATACACAGCTTTAGGATATTTGGATAAAAAAAGTATAAAACCCAATGATAATATAACTGTGTACTTACGATTTAAAAATATACGAGATACATATAAAGAACTCCCAAAGCTTGCTAAGTCATTGGGGTGGAAAACTAACGAATATGGAAAATATAATCTTAAATACAATAGTAATTATCTTTTAAAGATGTTAGTATTTTCTCCAGAACAGAAAGCATCTATGAATAGTATAGAAAAATTTGCAACTCCAATTATGTACTTTACAATAGCAATTTTTACAGTAGCAGTATTTGTAATGGTGATTTACAATGCATTTTCATTATCAGTAAATGCTAGACTTACTCAATTAGGGATATTATCTAGCATTGGTGCATCACCAAAACAAATTAGGAAATCTGTGCTATTTGAAGGCTTTTTATTAACTATTATACCTCTGCCAATTGGTTTATTTTTAGGCTGGTTATTGTGTGATAGACTTATAATTTATATTAATTCAATCAATTCTTCTACAGGTACTCAAAGTGTGGTATATACTTATGGTATTCCTGCTTTTTTACCAGCAGTTTTACTTACAATAATAACAGTCTGGATTTCTGCACTTATACCAGCACGAAAAGTATCAAAGATATCTCCTATAGAAGCAATACGACAAGGAGATAGTATTAAGATAAAAAAATCACATAAATATTCGCTAGGAAAGATATTTGGTATAGAAGGAGAACTTGCAATGAATGCACTTCATGCACGTAAAAAATCCTATCGTACTGCAACAATATCTTTAACACTATCTTTTCTATTGCTTACAGGTTTTTTGCATATAATCGCAAACCAAGAAGGAGCAGAAGATGTCTATGGAAGTGACGCTTATGAAAAACAAAGGGATATATCAATCCATTTAGCAAATGGAGAATCTGTAGAGCCTGCTTTTATTGAAAAACTAAGTAAGACAGAAGGTGTAAAGAGTTCATTATGTTATCTTAAAATGTCTGCTGCTACTTGGTTAACTGAAAAAGATGCCTCGAAAGAACTTGCAGAAAATGGTGGATTTAAAGGTGTAGTTTCATCTAAAAAATACTCTCCTATAGAACGTAATGGTAAATTTCGTATATACTCAGCTATAATTGGACTTGATGATAAGAGTTTTACAGAATATTGCAGACAAATTTCTGTGGACCCGAAGATATTCTACAATACAGAAAATCTAACTTCAATTGTATATAATAAAGAGGAAGATATTAATCGTAGTACACGAAGAGATAAAGTATATATAGATTATTTAAATCTTTCAATAGGAGACAATCTTAAATTAAATGAAAGAATATATGATGAAGGTAAAGGCGATTATACTTTTAATATGAAAGTGGGAGCTATTACAAATAAGCTTCCTCAAATAATAAATACTAATTCAAGATATACATTAATTCAAATAGTACCAATGTCTATAGTGCAGGAAATATCTAAAAATTATAATGAAGAAGGTAGACTACGTTCAAATAATATGATGGGATTATTTAAAGTAGATAATCGTGAAGATATCCCAAAAGTAAAAGAAAAATTAGAGTCTATTTATAATAAAGCTTACGGGTCTGGAGATTATAGTATTGAGGATGTTGTAGAAAATGAAGAAAAAGATGCTAGTGGAAGAAAGACTATGAATTTAATAGTGAGCTTCATTACAGGATTGTTGGCTATGATTGGATTATCTAATGTATTGGCCACAGTGTCAGGGAATCTTAGAAGCAGAAGACAAGAGTTTGCCATGTTACGTTCTGTTGGATTATCACCAGATGGTATAAAAAAGATGCTTGCTTTAGAAGGATTATTTTTAGGAATTACACCATTATTACTCAGTATTCCTGTACAAATAGCAATAGTATATATTTTTCTACGTATAAATGAAATACACTTTATAGAGTATTTACCATTTGCACCTTTATCTACAATAATAGGTTTTACTGTATTGATACTTTTTATTGTAATATCATCATATATGATAGGATATAAGCAATTAAAGAATGAAAATATAGTAGAATCTATAAAAAATGAAACAATATAAATAAAAGTTATCTGAATTAATTTAAGAATAACACCTTAAGACTATTGATAAGTATAGGTATGGTTCTATTATTTATTTAATAAAATTTGATTTATTTAATAAAGTATGAAATATAAATAGAAATATATTGTTTAAATAATAGATAGGATATAAATATGACTGGATTATAGGATTTTACCTATAATCCAGTCTTTTATGTGTAAAATTTAATTATGAACCTTGCACCACCATTATGACAATTTTCTGCATGCAGAGTTCCGTTTTGACGTTCTATAATAGACCTTGATAGAGCAAGTCCTATACCAATACTATCCTTATTAGCATTTTTACCACGATAAAATCTATTAAAAATATATGGGAGTTCTTCCTGAGAAAATCCATTACCATTATCCTCTATAATAATTTCAGTATATAGAGGATTTTTGTTGTAGTAAGCAATAATATGTCCACCATTTTCTATATGTTCACTACAATTTTTGAAAATATTCAAAAGAGCTTCTAAAGTCCAATTAATATCAACTTCAAATTCTACTGAATCGCAACTTTCTATAGAAAGTGTTTGATGTTTTTCTTTTAAAGAATCTTCTATAGGCTCAACTGCATAAGTGAGTAGAGAATGTACATCTATAAGTTTTCTTTCAAATATTAAAGTACTTGTATCCAATTTTGATAATATAAGTAAAGATGAAACTAATCTCTCAAGTCTTGAGATTTGATTTGTAAGTCTATGAATATAATCTATTTCCTCATCAGAGCAACTTTCTGAAAGTAGTTGTGCCATAAGTGACATAGAAGTAATTGGAGTCTTAAGCTGATGTGCAATATCTGCAAGATTATCAGAAAGGGTCTGCCTTTCTTTTAAAGCAAATTCCTTTGAACAACGAAGCTCTCCTACTGTTTTGTATATCTCATCTTCAAGGTGAGAAAATTCATCTTCACATCGTAAAAGCACAGACTCTTTTCCTGAGTTTACTTTTTCTAAGTATCTAGTAAGATTGTTTATTCTATTCATTTTTTGTATATTTTGTTTATGTTTAAGTATATATACAACTAGAGCTATTGTTGAAATTATAATAAAAGAAACCACGAAAAAGTAAAAAAAGTTTTTACTCCAAAATGTACCTTTAGAGTATCCATGCTTTAATAAAATCTCATTTCCAATGTTAAGGTTATTATCACCTGAATCTTTTAGAGATTTTAGTATATGTTCTGTAGACTTAGGATTGAACTCATATGATGCACCAATAGCTTTAGACATCATTTTATATTCATCAAAAGAAGTTATAGTTGTTAGAATTACACTTAACAAAACAGTTATAGCGAAACAGAATAATATAAACACAGCTGTATTATTGATGTCTCTTGGAGTTTTCACTAATTATCCTCCATTCTATATCCTATGCCTCTCAATGTTTTTATACAAGGTGGATTTTTTAATTTTTCCCTAAGACGTTTTATTGTAACAGTAAGGGTATTGTCATTGACAAAGTTGCCATCTACGTCCCATAGCATTTCTAATAACTTTGTGCGAGTCATAGCTTTATTCTTATTTTCCATCAAGCTTAAAAGGAGCTTATATTCTCCTGCTGTCAAAAGTACTTCAACATTATCTAAATATACTTTGACTTCAACTTTATTCAATTTTATATTTTTGCATGTAATAGTATTGTTAATATCAGGATGAGTTCTTCTAAGAACTGCATTAATTCTAGATTGGAGTACTGAAAGTAAAAATGGCTTAACCACATAGTCATCTGCACCCATATCTAATCCATGTATAATGTCTTTTTCATCATCACGAACAGTCAAAAATATTACTGGAGTATCTTCTATACTTTTAACATATTGACAAAATTCATATCCAATACCATCAGGTAAATTTAAGTCAAGTAGAACCAAATCAATAGTTTTATCAAAGTTTTTCTTCGCTTCAGCAATAGTATTATAACAACACACTGTGTGATTTTTCTTTTCAAGAGAAGTTTTTATCCCAAATGTAATTGTATCATCATCTTCCAGAAGTAGTATTTTAGCCATTTACTTTTAATCCTTTCATCAGTTTAAATTTTTAATTTTAGATTTAATATTTTTTCATATTAAAGATAGGAAAAGTATAATTTAAGTAATATAAAGTTTAATTTATAAACTTCTAAACTTTAAGTGAATTTATCAAAAGAGAAAGTGTTGTTTCAATAAATTTCTCTTCATCTATATTAAAATTATCTAGGTACGATTTTCCTGTTAAAGATAATAAATTAAAAAATCCTGTGAGGGTAAATATTGATGAATACATAAGAGTAGGTATTTCAATATCATATCTAATACTTCCATCATTTTTTCCAACTTCAAACATTGCTTGGATTTCGTCAAACATAAATTTGTTAAAAGAAAAAAACTTATTCTTAAATGGTATCTCTGTATCTGAGTTTCTCGATTGTACAGCACCAATCATCCCCATAAGAGATAGAAGTGAGGGATTAGTACAATAAAATTTATAAAATGCAAAGTATGAAAATTTTATTTTTTCAAATCCTGTTTTACCCTTTACATTTTCTATTTCAATACTATTCCAAAGTCTCTCATATCCTCTTAAAACGACAGCAAAAAATAAATCTTCTTTACATGAGAAATATTTATATATAGTACGTTTAGTATATTCAACTTCTTTTGCCAATTCATTCATAGTTGTATTATCAAAGCCATTAAGGCAAAATAATATTTCTGCCTTATCAATAATCTCGTTTTCTTTTTGTAATTTTTCTTTATCTCTTCTTGATAATTCTGACATATAAATTATTCCTTTCTATTGATAATAATGTATACCGATGGTATACTTGTGTAATTATGATATATTTATATACTGATGGTATACTTTTATGAAAATAAAATTGATATTAAGTCTTATAGATATTTATAACTTCACTAATTAATTATATAGGCAAAAGACTAAATAGGGGGAATTTATTTATGAAAATAACAGAAAATGTATTAATGTTAGATAGTACTTGTGGTTCAAATTGTTTTATTGTGTTTGATAAAGAGCTTACTCTTATAGACACAGGACTTCCTTTTATGGGGAAGAGCATAATTAAAGAATTAAAAACACTTGGAATTAAACTTACAGATATTAAACATATTTTACTAACACATCATGATGTTGACCATATATCTAATGTTAAGTTGCTAAAAGAACAGACAAGAGCGAAAGTGTGGGCTCATATAGAAGATATACCTTTTATTATAGGAGAGAAGGATAGACCTGGATTCAAAAAGTTTATAGGAAAGACAATTTCGAGAAGAATTATTAAGGATATTGAACCTTATGAAGAAAATATGAAGATTGGAAATATACAAATTATCCATACTCCAGGTCATACTCCAGGGCATGTGTGTATGGTTTTTGAAGATGTATTATTTGCAGGAGATTTAGTTAAAAATAAGAATGGGAATATAATTCCTTATCCTAATCTTTGGAATTGGGATTCTGAAAAGATGATGAAATCTATAAAAGAATTAAATAATTTTAAATATGAATGGATATGTATGTCTCATGGACTTCCTTGCATTAAGTAACAAAAATAACAATCTATAATAGGTATATCCTATATTATCTATTGACTATATCCAATATTGGTGATAATATAATATCCAAGATTGAGTATAGGTGGTGAATTTTATGATACGCACTTTAATTTTATATTATCTAAATATTAAACCAACACATGGGTATGAAATTCAGAAGTTTCTACAGGTGTCTGGTGCAGATAGATGGACTAAAATACAGTCTGGGTCAATATACTATGCGTTGACAAAACTAGAAAAAGATGGAGCAGTTAGGGTTTTAAGAGAAGAAAAAACTGGTGCTAGAATTCGTAAAATCTATGAGATTACCCAAAGTGGCAAATTAGAGTTAAAGGAAGAAATACAAAAAGAACTTCAAACGCCAATAGTACCAACAGGTTCAAATAAATTCCTATTACATAATATTTTGGATGTCTTACCTAAGGATATTTTACAAAAGAATCTTGAAAAGCATATAAAATATTTGATAGAACAGAAGAAGTATTGGGAAAATTGGAAAGAGATTAAAAAAATTGATAAAAAGAGTCTTGCAACAGAAAAGATTGCATTTGATATGACAATAGATAATCTAAATTATCAAATTCTATGGCATGAAGAAATATTAAATAATCTTGATAAGTATATATCTGTCGGTTGTGAGACGCAAAATATAATTAAATCTATAGATTTTTCAAATATAGAAGATGATTTTTTATTTACATCTGAGACAACAAATGAATTACTAGAAGTCCAGAGACTTAGAGATGAAATAATTGATAACCCAGATAAAGCTATAGAGAACATAGATAAAATAATATTAAAATTAAAAAATAAGCATTAAATTTTATTATAATAGCACGAGTAAAATACTCGTGTTTTAAAAAAATAATATATACAATGTTGGATATATAATATTGGTTAAATACTTGGGAGGTTTATAAATGAGTAATGTATTATTGGAGATTGAAAATATATCTAAGAAGTATAAGGACAAGGAAGTTATATCAGGAGAAAGCTTCAAGGTATTCGAAGGAGATATTTTAGGTTTTATTGGACCAAATGGAGCAGGAAAAAGCACATCTATAAATATGTTTACAACGATTGTGTCACCTGATGCTGGAAACATATATTATGAAGGAAAAAATATATCTAATCAAAAAAATGATTTTAAGCGTTCACTTGGTGTTGTACCACAGGAATTAGCTATATATGAAGATTTAAGTGCATATGATAATGTTAAATTTTTTTGTTCATTATATGGATTTAGAGGTAGAGAACTTAAAAATAGAACTAAAGAAGCTTTAGAGTTTGTTGGACTTTGGGAGAGACATAAGGAGTTTCCTTCAAAATTTTCAGGAGGGATGAAACGTAGGCTCAACATAGCCTGTGCAATTTCACATAGCCCTAAAATCCTTATTATGGATGAGCCAACAGTAGGTATTGACCCTCAATCAAGAAATAAAATTATGGAGGCAATTAAAGATATTAATGCTAATGGTACAACAGTTATATATACTAGTCACTATATGGAAGAAATTGAAATCTTATGCAATAGAATTGTTTTAATAGACAAAGGAGTGATTATAGAAGATTTAGATAAAAACTTATATAAAAGCAAATATTTTAAATTTGGTTGTAAGACATTAGAAGATATTTTTTTACATATTACAGGTACAGACTTAAGAGATTTGGAGGAATAAATAGATGAGATATTTTTTACCATTGTTCAAATTAGGAGTGAAACGAAGAAGTAAAGATTTTTTTATTTTATCTTATAATATTGTTTTTCCAGTAATCATCATCATACTATTAGGATATTTAACATCAAAATCTTATGGAGAGGAATTTACATCATACAATTATTATACCATTGTTACAATACCATTTTGTATTTTTATGGGAATCATTAGTGTTTCATATGCAGCACAGGATGAAAAAGTTTCAAATACATCATATCGTTATATGATTTCTCCTATTTCAGTAGCAAACTTAGTTCTTTCAAAACTCTTCTCTTGTACAATAATACTTTCACTATGCAATTTGATAACTTTATTTTTGTTAATAGGTATTTTTCATATGAGTTTTGGTGGAAAATTTTTAGCTGTTATTTTTCTTTTGACATGTGAATCAATTGTAGTATCATCCATTGGATTGTTTTTGGGATTTGTTTGTAAAAATTTAGATATGTTACGTAATATCATTAATATACCAATAGTGATTTTTGGCTTTTTAGGAGGAGTATTTTTTCCAGTTAGCTCATTAAATTCAACTATTTCATTAATAATAAATATATCACCATTAACATGGATTAATAGAGCTATAGTTGCTTGTATATATGATAATAACTTGCATCTCCTTTTTAATATATCATGCATATTTATAGTCACAAGTATATTTATAACAATACTTACAATTAAATTTTTCAAAAAGGAGGTTTTTATATAGTGAATTTAATAAACATTTTTAATAATAATTTAAAAAGAAGTATGAATAAGAGATTAGTTTTCTTAGTTACAATCTTATTCCCTATAATTGTAGTAATACTTGGGATATTGGCAAATTACATAAGTAAACCATCTTTCAATATTGGTATTTTAAATGATTACAAAAACGAACAACTCCTAAGCGAATCTGAAAAAAGAATATATGATAATACAATAATAGCTTTAAAAAATACTCAAGGAATCAATGTAGAGATTGCAGACCTTAAAACAGTTAAAACTGATATTATAACTGGGAAGTATTCAGCTGTTATACATTTTAATAAGAGTGATTTTAAGTTATATTCTGTAAAAGATAAAAATACGAATGATATATTAAAGTATTTAATAGAAAGATATAAAAAAGACTCAACTCCTATAGATATAAGTGAACTAGAAGAAAATACCTTAGGTATATTACAAAGAATAATTGCATTTATCATATTATTTCTGATGATAACATCTACTGTAACAGCATCAATGATTATCAAAGATAAAAACTCAGGTACATTTACAAGAGTACTATATTCTCCACAAAATATAAAAGGATATGTGTTAGGAAATATGTTATATAATTTTACAATAACATATTTTCAGTACTTAGTTTCAATATCTATAATTAAGTTATTTAAGGTTGATATTGGCATGGATTATATAGACTTGGTTTGTTTAGGAATTTTGGTATCAGCTTTAGCAACTTCTTTTGGAACATTTGTATCTTCTTTATTCAATAAAGAAATGTATGCAAATTTATTTTCTACATGTATAGCCCTTATAGTATCACTTATTGGTGGTTCATTTATTCCAATTGAGAAAATGCCAACAATGTTACAAAATATTAGCATTATAAGTCCAATACGATGGTTTATTAGTTTTGTGACTTATGTGGAAGAGAGAAAAGGAAGTTTTTTTAATATGGGTTATATTTTCATTTTAATAGCCATGACATTAGTTTTATCTTTATTAGCTATGAAGTTTACTCAAAGAAGCAAATACTTGAGTCATAATAATTGACTAATATAAAACTTTGTATAATGCAAAAGAGCCAATAATCTCTAATTTTCAAAGGTTATTGGCTTTTATTATTGTATCTAATCATTTTAATGACATTTTAAATCCAAAATATAAATTTTTAGTATAACCATTCCTTAGTATTAAAGCACATTTTTTGTATGTCATCAATAAAGCAACTTACATGGTATCCATCAGTAGATGCATGATGAACTGTTATAGAAAGAGGGAGAAGTATTTTTTCATCTTTTTGATAGTATTTACCTGCTTCAATCGTAGGGAAAAAATAATTTTCAAGACCATGATTATGCACAGTAAAACTCTTAAAACTAATCCAGGGAATACAAGAAACAGTATAACAGTTTTTTGGTTGATTTGGTTTTGCTAGAAAACCATAATTTTTTCCATATTCTTTAATATCAGCTAAATAATTTTCATAGAATATCGAAAAATCTTTATCATATTCTGTCCATATTGATGAAAAAGTCTTATCATCATCATGAAAGATTGCATAGAATGGTGTTAATGTACTCCAATAACCAAGTTCATCTTCATCATATGCAATTTTTAATTCTTTATATTGATTTAAGCAAGTCGTTATTATGTATAAATATGCTGGGTAAAATTTAATATTTCTTTCTTTCGTTTCCTTAATTAAATTAGTAATGTCTATTTCTATAGTTAAATCAAATCCTACATTTGTCATTTTTGAAAAATAGTAAAAATGTGTATATCGTTCCCAGTTTTGTAAGTCAATTTTATGGAATTCTCGTTTACTCATATGAAATCACCATATCCTTTATAATACTTATTTGATTATCAATATCTTCATTTGTAATCTTTAAAACAGGAGAAGATGTTTTCATACTATCAAATAAAAACATTATGTGTATTGCAATTGTTTTAGAGTCGCATTTTTTAAATTCACATTTAGATTGTCCATAGTCGATTAAATTTGAAAGCATTGTGATAGCTGAATTATATCTTTTATTCATATAATCACGTTGGTCCTTTTCTACAAAAGCAAATTCATGTATTGCAAAATTCAAACCACAATATTTACTTTTTATATCATTTTTTTGTTGCTGTAAAAAATATTCTAGCATATGTTTAGCTGATATATTTTCCTTGATACCCTTATCTAATAAATTTTGAGAGTCGTCTTTATGAGTATTTAGTATATTAATAAAAATTTCTTTTGTTGAATTAAAGTGTCTATACAGTCCACCACGACTTAAATTACATGCTTCACAGATATCTTTCATTGTTACATTACTATATCCTTTATCAGCAAATAACCTTATTGATGTATCAATAATAAATTGTCTAGTTTGTTCTCCTTTTGTTGGCATATGCTTTAACCTCCTTATTAACGACATGAGTGTCACTTTAATTATGAGACACATGTGTCGTTTTGTCAAGCCGAATTTATTCTCTATAAAGTGAATGTACAATAAAATAATATTAATTTATAAAACGGTTGGACAATACAAGAAGCATGATTTATTTTTAAATTGATATGAAGAGTAATTAAATAGTAATAATATTATTGACTTTTAAAACTTACGTGTGTAATATATAAGTTACTATCAATTATATATTTACCTACATATTTTTAGGATATACTTAAAAACATAACAAAAGTATAGAGTAGTTATGTTCATAAGATTCCTTTAAACATAAAACTTACATATGTAATATATAAAATAATAAGGGTGGTTTGTATGAGAAAAAATAAAAAAACAAGAAAAATGATAATTTTTGGTTTTCTAATTTGTTTACTTGTAGTTATTGTTGGTTTTTTAGCTAAATTCATATTAGAGGGACTCAATAAAAGCAAACCAGATGAAGTATTTAAGCAATATATGTCTTTTGCAAATGAAAGACAATATGAAAAGATGTACGACTTGTTAGATGAAAAGAGTAAATCAGAAATTAAAAAAGAAAAATTTATTTTAAGAAATAAAAAAATATATGAAGGAATTAATTCACGTAATATAAGTGTAAAGATTAATGAAGTTAAAAAAGAAAAAGATAGTGACAAAATAATAAAATACGATTCGAAGATGGATACCTTAGCAGGAGAAATTTCATTTTCAAATGAAGTGCCATTAAATAGAGATAAAGATGGAGATTATAGAATAAGATGGAAGTCAGATGTTATATTTCCAGAACTTGAAGAAGATAATACTATAAGAATATCAAAGCTTAAAGCCAAAAGAGGAAATATTTTAGACCGAAATGGAGTAATGATTGCAGGACAAGGCCTTGCATCAATGATAGGTCTAGTTCCTGAAAAAATGAGTGATAATACAGAAGACTTAAAAAAATTATCTACTTTATTAAATATACCAGTTGAACAAATTCAAAAGAAATTAAATGCATCTTGGGTAAAAGACAATTCAATGGTACCTATAAAAACCATCGAAAAAATAGAAGACAAAGCATTACAAGACTCACTTCTTAGTATCCCAGGAGTTAAGATATCTAATACAGAGGTTAGACAGTATCCATTAGGTGAAAAAGCTGGGCATCTAACTGGATATGTTCAAAATGTAAATGCAGAGATATTAAAGGAAAAAGAAGGTAAGAGATATAATTCTAATAGCATAATTGGTAAGATTGGTTTAGAGAGTTTACTGGAAGACAGGATACGTGGTATTGATGGATGTGAGGTTATTATAGCTGATAGATATGGAGATAAGAAAAAAACTCTAGTAACTGAGCCTAAAATAGATGGAGAAGATGTAAAATTAACTATAGATTCAAAACTACAAAGTAAATTATATGAACAAATGAAAAATGATAAAGGATGTGCAGTAGTTATGAATCCTAAAACAGGAGAAATCTTATCCCTTGTAAGTAGCCCATCATACAATCCAAATGAATTTATACTAGGGATGTCAGAAGATAGATGGAAGGAAGTCAATGAAAATGAAAACAAACCAATGTACAATAGATTTAAAGCACGATTATGTCCTGGGTCTTCTTTTAAACCAATCACTGCTGGTATTGGTTTAACAACAGGAAAGCTTAATTCAAATGAAAACTTTGGACACAGTGGTCTTAGCTGGCAAAAAGATTCTAGTTGGGGGAGTTATAAGGTAACTACATTAAAAGATTATGGTAACACTGTAAACATGAAGAATGCATTAATTTATTCTGACAATATTTATTTTGCTAAAGCAGCATTAAAAATAGGTGAAGATACATTATCAAAAGAGTTGTTAAAGCTTGGTTTTGAGGAAAGTATGCCGTTTGAATTTGGAATATCTTCTTCAAGATTTGGTACTGACGATAAATTTGACACTGAAATACAATTAGCAGATAGTGGATATGGTCAGGGGAAGGTTCTAGTAAACCCAGTACATATGGCATCAATGTATTCAACTTTTGTAAATAATGGAGATATGATAAAGCCATACCTTGAATTTAAAGATAATTCACATGCTGAATTTTGGAAGAAAGGTGTATTTTCCAAACAGTCTGTAAAAATTATTCGTGATGATTTGATTCAAGTTGTTGAAAATCCTAATGGCACGGGTCATAGTGCTATGACTAAGGGAATTACTATTGCTGGTAAAACTGGTACAGCAGAAATTAAAGCATCTAAAGATGATATTACAGGGACAGAACTTGGATGGTTCAACGCTTTTACTGTAGATGAAAATAGTGATAAACAGTATCTGGCAATTGCTATGATTGAAGATGTAAAGAATCGTGGAGGAAGCCATTATGTTATACCTATTGTTAAATCAATATTTGAAGATTAATTTTTCTTAATTTTAGGATTAATCTCATTCACTTGAAGATTGTATTTTATATGTTATTTTTTATTACCTATTTTTTAATATTTAAAAAATTTTATTAAAAGAAATAAAGTATATGTATTAAAAAAATTCATTAGATAGATTTACTTAAAAATTTAATCGTAAGTGAAATCATAAATTGTGATACTTGGGATATTTGACCTTAGAGATATAAGTAAAATAGCTAATAAATTATGAGAAAATCTTAATTATTTCCATATAATTACAAATATATAATATTATATTATTAAAAAAATCTTAAAATAAGAGAGGTATTTATTGTTGAAGAAAGCCAAATAGAGGAGTATAATGGACAAAGATAACTAATTTTAGTAGTACTTATACAAAGTAATTATATTTGTTTAATAAATACTTCAAAGTTACCAATAAATTAGAGATTAGTTTTTATTCCTAAATGAAATTGAAAGGGGACTGTATGAGAAGAAAAAGATTTCTAATCACTTTAAGTATAGGGCTTCTTTTTTCCAGCCTACTATCTATTTACTTAGTCTACAATTTGCAAGGAAATGCCAAAGTAATTAATTATACTGGGATTATACGTGGAGCAACACAACGTGTGATTAAGCAAGAATTGAATCATAAGCCAAATGATAAATTAATAAAAAGAGTAGATAATATTATTCATGAGCTTCAAGGTAGAAGTGGTGTGTATAATATTGCTTATGTAGATGACCATGACTTTCAAACTAATATGATTCAAATGGAAAGAGATTGGAAACGTTTAAAGCAAGAAATATATATTGTTCGTGATGGTGGAAAAAGTGATACACTCTATAAAGACAGTGAAGATTTTTTTGATTTAGCAGACAAAACAGTTTTATCTGCTGAAAAATTTAGTGAGAACAAAGTTTCTTCAGCTGAAAATATTTTGATTGTTTTAAATCTTTCATTTGCCTTATTAGTTATTTTTATTTATATGTATGATACCAAACAAGATATTTTGCAAAAGAAACTTGTACTAGCAGAAGAGGATAATCAGAGAAAAAGAGAACGTCTTATTCAATTGGCTGAAGACTTACAGGCTCCAATGAATGATATTTCAGAGCTTTTATATATCAGTGATTTAGAGACTTATGATTTATTATTTTTAAATAAAGCAGGTATTGAAAGTTTTAAGGTTGACCAAATAAAAGGGCAAAAATGTTATAAAGTACTACAGAAAAAAGATGAACCTTGTGAGTTTTGTACAAATTCTTATTTAAAAGAAAGTGAAAACTATACTTGGGAATTTACAAATCCAGTAACAGGTCGTCATTATCTGTTAAAAGACCGTTTAATTGAATGGGAAGGTAAGCCAGCAAGAATGGAGATTGCGTTTGATACCACAAAATCAGAAGAAGAGAAAATAAAATTACGATTTACACTTGAGGCTGAAAAAATAATTACAGAGTGTGTAGATATTTTATATAGAGATAGTGACATTAAAAAAGCAACTATGTCTGTGCTTGAAAAGTTAGGTCGTTTTTTATCTGCTGACCGTTCATATATTATTTATATTCGAGATGGTCTTATGTATAATGATTATGAATGGTGTGAGGAACATATTTTGTCGCAGAGAAACTATCTACAAGACCTTCCACTATCTACTATTGAGCGATGGATTCCATATTTTAATAATAAGGAATGTATAGTTATAAAAGATTTAGAAGAGATTAAATCTACATCGCCAGGGGAATACCAAATATTACATAATCAATCTATTACTAGTCTTGTTGTAGCCCCATTAGAACATAATGGAGAACTTATCGGTTATTTAGGAGTTGATAATCCGCCTCCAGATAAAATTATGAATATTGCATCATTACTTCAAACACTTTGCTACTTTATTTCCCTTGCTAGCCAACATTCTAAAACTCAGGAGCAATTATCAAAACTAAGTTATATTGATAAACTTACTTCTTTCTATAACAGAAATCGATTTATAGAAGATTCACAATCACTTACAAAAGTTGATATTTCTATAGGAATTATTTATTTAGATGTGAATGGTTTAAAGGATATCAATGATAAATATGGGCATGAAATGGGAGATAAGTTATTAATAGAATGTGCGAGACGAATGAAATTGGTATTTCATTATTCTGATTTTTACCGTTTAGGTGGAGATGAATTTGTAATTATTTGTCGTGAAATTGAAGAAGACGTTTTTAGTAAGAAAATAATAGAACTAAAAGGCGAATTTAGAAAAAGACCTACTTGCCAAGTTGCGATAGGGTCATATTGGGCGAATACAGTTGATGATATAGGAGAAATCATAAAAAATGCGGATGCAGAAATGTATGAAGATAAAAAAGCTTTTTATCGTAAACACTCTGTTTCTCAGAGATATCGCCATCATAGTGATGAAATGTTACATTTAAGCAAAGCTGAGGTTCTTGAAAGAGAAATACAAAATAATCGTTTTCTCGTTTATTTACAACCTCAGATTTCTTTCTCAGACCGCTCAGTTGTAGGTGCAGAAGCACTTATACGTTATTTGGATAATTCTAATTCACTTGTAGCTCCAAATAATTTTCTTCCTATATTAGAAGCATCTGGACTATTAAGTAAAATAGACTTCTATGTATTTGAATCTATTTGTAAGAAATTTAGCAATTGGATTGATAATGATGTTCCAATCGTTCCAATATCTATAAATTTTTCAGAAGAATCACTAGAAACACCAGAATTTGTGAATTGTTTAGTGTCAATTTGTCAGACTTATAATGTCCCTACCAAATACATAAAAATTGAAATAACAGAAAGAGTACATGATGAGAAGCATCTTGATGTGAAAAAAATCATATCAGATTTAAGAGATGTTGGTTTTGCTATTGCAATTGATGATTTCGGAACTGAGAATGCAAATTTAGCACTGCTCTCTGAAGTTGAGTTTGATATATTGAAATTAGATAAGAGCCTAATTGATAATATTGTATCGAATCCTAGAACAAAGGTGATTATGGAATATATTACAGGAATATGTCATAAATTAAATATTTATATGGTTGCTGAAGGAATTGAAACTGAGGAACAATTTTCTACGCTATTACAATGTAGAGTAGAGACAGCACAAGGATATTTATTTAGCAAGCCTATACCAATCGACGAATTTGAAAATAATTATCTAATAAAAAGTCATCTATTGAGCTAGATGACTTTTTTTTTGTGAATATGTATTTTCATGTTATTGATAAAATTGATAGACAAGTTTTAGATAAAAAATCAGGTTAATTATAATAAAATCAAGTAGAACACATTAATTAAAATAAAAGTTAGTAAATTGAATAAATAATTAGCAAGAAAAGATTATAATAATATGGTTTTTATCAGAAATAAAATTTTATCTCTTTTAATCCAATTCTTTCATATGGTTTTTCTGAATGGATACGATATTGATTTTTCTGTTGATTTTTTTATATATCTTATATGTTATCATACAAAAAATTAAAATAGTGGCAACAATTGAGGATGTGAGGGAGAGTTGCCACTATTTCATATAGGGTATTATATTATGTTTTTAAGCTAGTTTTACTATCTTCTATGTTTACATAATAACTCTTGTATGTGAATTTAATAGATAATTCATATGAAAATTATGTGAAGTTTTTAGGTTTTATAGTAAATATATTAAAAATTATAGATTTTTTTGTCATTTAATATAGATAATGTTATTTTAGCTGCTAAACTACCATTAGAATAATCTTTACTTTGGATATTTGTAGCAAAGAAATAAGTATTTTCATTTTTTTCTACATAACCTATAAACCAACCATTTACATCTTTACCATTTATAGTAGCGGTGCCTGTTTTGCCAGAAAGTGAGACGCCATCCTTTTTTGATACTATCAATGAATCTTTTACAGCTTCTATATTTTTATCTTTAAAATTAAACTTATTTGTATAGAAATCTCTAAGTACTTTTACCTGTTCAATAGGTGAAATTTTTAATGAGGATTCTAGCCAAAAACGTGAGATACCTCCTGAAATATCACAATTACCATACTTAATCTGTTTAAGATAAGTTTGTATATCTTTTATCCCTGTTTTTTTATCTAGATAATGAAAGTACCAGTTTACGGAGTTCTCCATAGCAGAAAATAAGTCTTGGTCTTTATTCCAAGAGTTAATAGAATGAAGTTTTCCATCCCAAGGGATGTATGAATTATTTTTTGTTATAATCCCATTTTCTAATCCCAATAAAGCACTATAAATTTTATAAGTAGAATTTGGAGAAATTCTTTTTTTACTTTTTTCCTCATTGTAAATATGATATTGATTGGATTTTAAATCATACATAACAAAACTTCCATCAAAACCTTTAAAGTATTTGCTTAGGTCTTCATACATAGTTTGACTATTTGTAGGTTTATATTCTTCATTAACATCCGCCATAATAGATAATGTAGGGCTATTTCCAAATACAATTAAAGCAATCAATGTAAGAATTAAAAGACTTTTTAGTTTTAAAAATTTTGACTCAGTATGAAAATTTGTTATCTTCAATAATCGCCTTTTAATTTGTTGTTTTGACCCACCAATATCTGATGTAAGTGCGAGATTAGAGGGTCTTGAAATATTATCTACAAAGTTTATTAGTGTTTGTCCATATTCTATATAATCATCTTTATCAAGTTTCTTTAGAACTGAAATATCACATGCAATTTCACGGTCTACTCGCATTTCTTTAAGAGCATACCATACAAGAGGGTTAAACCAGTATAATATTTGGAAAAAACACATTATATAATTTATCAATATGTCTCTATTTTTAGAATGTTGTAATTCATGAAGTAAAATATATTTTATATCTTTTAAAGATAATTTAGATATAGACTTATCTGGTAATATAATATGTGGTTTAAAGTATCCAAATGTAATAGGTGTATTTATGATGCAGGATTTACATAATATAAAATCTTTATTTATACCAATATCTTTTTTACATTGTTCAGATAGTAAAACTATCTCATCATCATCTAAAATATGTGCAGATTTTTTCATATTTCTTATTTTAAAATTACAATGAATCGTGATAACTATCATAATTGAAATACCAATCATCCATAATGTTAATAATAAAATATTTAAACTATCAAAATTAGATTGATTCAGAGATACTGAAAAATCCTTTAATGTATTTGAGTGATTAATAATACTATTTGAGCTATTTTTTATTATATAAGTATTAGCAGTATTATTTTCAATTTGAGTAAAACCATATAGATAGTTAAGCATATTTCCAAGATTAATGTATTTAAGAGGGATAAATGGAATTATTAATGTTATAAGCAATATAAATCCAATATTATAGTGGCATTTTGCAGAAATGTGCTTATTAAATATCTTTTTAATAAATAAAATTGCAACAATTAATAATGATAGGGTTAATGTACTGAATAGGAATCGTATAAAGAATGGAGCATACATATTTACTTATCCTCCTTAGTCACCCTTTTGTTTAAAATCTCTTTCAATTCCTCAATATCATCTTCAGATAGTTTATCGTTTTCCAAAAAGTTTAGCACCATAGAATTAAGAGCACCATTATAAAAACGATTTAAGAAAGAACGACTTTCTGTAGCTACATATTCTTCTTCTTTAACAAGTGGAGTATAAACGAAAACTCTACTATTTTTTTCATATGTTAAAGCTCCTTTTTTAACTAATCGCAATAGCATTGTTTGAATAGTTTTAGGACTCCATGTACTTGTTTCTACTAATTTTTCAATTACTTCATTAGTGCTAATAGGAGCATATTTCCAAACAATCTTCATAACTTGATACTCTGCTTCTGAAATTTGTGGTACTTTTTTCATGATTATACCTCCTTATACTTACATTTGTAATATATAAAGTATATTATCATTAATTTAGTTTGTCAATTAGTAAAAATAGCTCATTTATAACTCCTAAATAACTAGATATAATTAAATTTAATTCTTAGTTGAGTTGTGTAAGTATAGCTTTAAGTTAAATAAATGTGTATATTGACAGCTGAAAATATAGTTGATATACTTATTGTTGATATAACAACTAAAAAGGGGGTATAGAAATGATAATCACGGTTATAAATGGAAGTCCTAGAAAAAATGGGGCTACATCAAAGGTTTTGACTTGTTTGTGCAAAGATATTGAAAGATTAATTCCAACAGTAGAAATTAATTATTTTGATTTAAGTGAAGTCAATCCATCGTATTGTATTGGTTGTTTAAATTGTTATAAAATGGGGAAGTGTATTAATCAAAGTGATAAAGTAGAGTACATTCATGATATAATTACTAAGAGTGATGGTGTTATATTTGGTAGTCCTACTTATGGAAGTAGTGTAACTGGGCTTTTCAAGGTATTTACAGATAGAGCACATATGATGTTGGAAAGATTATTACATCGTAAGCCATGTATAGCAGTTACTACATATGAAAATGCTCGTGGTTCAAAAGCAATTTCTTTTATGAAATCGATGGTCTTAGATTCTGGAGGTTATACTTGTGGTAATTTATCTATAAAAACTGGATTTAATCAGAATCCTATAACTGAAAGAGTAGAATTAAAGATACAAAAAGTATCTAAAAAATTTATTTATTGCATAGAGGAAAATAAAAATCCGCCTGTGTTTTCTCAAATCTATAACTTTATTGCTATGAATGTTGTTTTAAAGCCAATGGCTTTTAAAAATATTGAGCAATATAAAGGAATAATTGATAGATGGGAGGCGCAAGGGATTATCTAAATGGAGGTAAAATGAAAGATTTTGAGGAACTATATGAAGTTACAACTAAGCTAGTAAGTACTTCATTGAAGGTAAAAGATGATTTGAAAAAAATGTTTAAACAAAATGGATATGATATAACAGCTGATCATTATGCGTTATTAAGATTTCTATGGGAACAAGATGGAATTTCTCAGATAGATTTATGTGAAAAATCATGTAAGGATAAATCCAATACTACAAGAATCTTAGATGTTATGAAAAATAAAGGATTGATTGTACGTAAAGTAGATGCTAAAGATAGACGTAAGTTTCAAATATTCTTAACAGATTTAGGTAGAGAATTAGAAGAACCATTAAATAAAATTGCAAGTATGTATGCAGTAGAGACATTTAAATCTATTTCTGATGAAGAGTTACCCTTGTTTGCTAAGATTTTAGATAGAATTGGAAAGTAGATACAAACTCTATTTTAAGAAGTCTTTTTAACTATTAATGATACAAAATGATAGAAAGAGGGATAAGAATGAGTTCTAAGATTTATTATTTTTCTGGGACAGGGAACTCTTTAGTAGTTTCAAAGACTTTAAAAGGGATGTTAAATGAAAATAAGGAAGTAATACCATTAGCTATACATAGAAAAAAGCAAAATATAGATATAAATGAAGATGTACTAATAATCGTTTTTCCTGTGTATTTTGCTAATGCTCCTGATATAGTAAAATCTTTTGTAGATAAATTAAATTTTAATAGTAATACTCATATATATGCTATTGCCACTTGTAATGGAGTAGCTGGACATAGTTTGTTTACTATAGATAAGTTGCTTAAGAAAAAGGGCAAAAAATTATCAGCTGGTTTTATAATTGATATGCCTGGCAACGCTTTGACAACACCTTTAGATGTTGAAGAAGAGAGATTAAGAAATTTAACTAATAGAGTATCTGAGATTGCAAAGTATATCAATAATTCTGAAAATGGAAGTATAGAAGGAAAGAATAATTTAAAGTCATATATAGATAGTGTTATGCTTCGTTTAGTAGGGAAGAATATGCAAATTGCAACTACTAAATTTTTTGCAGAGAGTAAATGTAATGGATGTGGGACATGTAAAAAGGTTTGTCCTGTAGACAATATAAGTATAGTTTATAAAAAGCCAAAATGGGGTAATGAGTGTGAAAGATGTTTAGCTTGTTTTCACTGGTGTCCAAAAGAGGCTATAAATATAAAAAAATCGTTTTTAACAGATAGAAAGAAGTATCATCATCCAGATGTTACTGTTAAGGAGATGTTTTTAGATAAGTAGATATATTTAACTTGTATTAATAACTATCTTATTAAATAAAAATTTTAGAGTAATAAAGAGAAAAATACAGTAATCTTATGAGAGGATTATAAATAGTAATATGTAATCATATAATATAGTAGAGATTAAAAAGAATGATATATAAATATATAAGATTATTAACATGAAGATAAAAGCGCCTCATAAATAAAAGTTTTTGAGGCGCTTATTGTTTATTTAAATTGGTATCTATTATTTTATAATCTCAACCATTTTTTTTATATCCTCTGATGCCATTTCAAACTTTGACTTTTCAATCAATATGTTTCCACCAGTCATGATATAGGATGGAAATATTCTTAATTTATCATAATAAAGTTCATTGTTACGAAGTTTATATGTTGAGATAGAAGGGATAGCATTCTTTTTTGTATGTTTTTTAGTAATCATGTTAAAAGATTTTTTTGCAACATCTCCCATCAACATCACTACTTCTAAATTATCGAATAATTTAATTTCCTCTTCTAAAATAGGCATGTGTAATTTAATTGTGTCACTAGTTATTGTATATTCCGATTTAGGGAGTTTTACTGCATTGGTTATATAGATACCCATATCTAAAATATCATTTATATTAGATACTTCTATACCTGCATTGTTGAATAAAGGGATAGTGGTTTTTAAGTAATCAGCATCTTCATCTATACTATAAAAATCATCATTAGGGTTATTTGGTACAACTTCATTAATCATGATAGTTTTTATGGTATCTGTGTCTATTGTTATATTAGGAAGATATGATGTTATTTTGTCGTTATCAAAAAGATTATTCTGCTTAATAAATTCATTTAAAGTTGATTTTATATTTATTTTCATATAATGTATCTCCTTAGTTTAAAGCTTTAAATACTATAAAAATAGTTTTAAAGTATATAATTTTAAAATATAATAACATATCAAATACGACAACAGAATGTCATGTTTAATTAATAACCTTATCTAAATTTAGAATTTATTAGAGCATCTGCTTGTTCATAGTCATCTTTATGTACATAAATTGAGTACTCATAAGAAAAATCTTCTTTTTGCCCTAAATTTCCAAGAATCATTTTATTTGAAAAAGACCCTTTAGAGTAAGTATTGTTCCTTACTTTATACTTATATTTAATTTTATTTACTGACAATATACTGCATATCTCATTAAATCTATCTAAAGAATATCCTCGGAAAAGCTCAGTTCTATTTAAAATCATAAAGAAAACCTCCTTATAAAAGTAAGTTATTGAAAATAGTTGAGAAATGGACTATAAGTTGTTATAAATAAAAGGTAGCAAAATTAAATTGATTTGTAAAGTTTTTAAGAGTATTATACTAGTAACAAAATGAATAAGTTACAGATATATAATTTTAAATAAAATATGTAAATGTGATTACATAGACTCAAAGGAGAAATTTTAATGAAAAAAATATCACAAGAAAAAGTAAGTACATATACTAAAGAAGTATCTCAAGAAAAGATTGAACAATGGAAATCGGTATATGAAAAATATAAAGATACTTTAAAAGTAAATTCTAAACCTATTTCAGAAGTAATAGAGTTTTTAAAACAAAAATATACTGTAAAGGAAGAAAATTCAGAAGAGTTCAAGGATGTAATTATCAATAATATTAAATTAAATAAGCCTTTCTCAGAAAAGATTACCAATAATGCAGAATTAAAGCCTATTGTATTTACAATTCAAAATGAAGGGAATGCAAAAAAATTATACGATGCACAAGAAGAAATTTATAGTGGTTGTCCAATTACAGTGGGTATGGAATTTGAAACAGGATGTGTATTTGTAGAGGGTAGTGATGAGCTTAATGATGAGATAACTGCCTTTAGAGGATTAGATAAATATGATATAAATAATTATTATCTAGTAGCAAACTATGTTAGATGTCTAAAGAAATATGAATTAATAGATTAGTACATGATTTAAAAATTATAGAATAAATTTAAGGCTAGTATAATTATAGGGAATAAGTTTAAGTCTAATACAATTAAGTTTAAATCTAATATAAATGTTAAACATAAATTTAGATAGAGTTGTCAAAATAAAATTGGCAACTCTATTTTTTTATTTTAAATTTATTAAAACTGATAGCTGTTATAGAATTGTTATTTTTTCATGTTAGTATTCTCTTAGTAACAGAAATTCATGAATTACAAGAAAGGAGAAATAAATATGAAAGATTTAATTCTTGAAACAAAAAATTTATCAAAAAGATATAGGGAACAAATGGCAGTTAACAATGTTTCTTTGCAAATTGAGCGAAACAGTATCTATGGTCTTTTAGGTCCAAATGGTGCAGGGAAGTCTACCACACTTAAAATGCTTGTTGGTCTTCTTCGTCCAACAGATGGACGTATTATTTTTGATAGGAAACTTTGGAAGCGAGAATCTCTTGCAAAAATTGGTGCCTTAATAGAATCCCCTTCTTTGTATGGGAATCTTACAGCAGAGGAAAATTTATTAGTACATACGAAAATTTTGGGAATTCCTAAAGATAAAATTTATGAGGTATTAGAAATAGTAAACTTGAAAAACACAGGGAAAAAGAGAGCTTCACAATTTTCTATGGGGATGAAACAAAGGTTAGGAATAGCTATTGCACTTTTGAGTGACCCAGAACTGTTAATACTAGATGAACCAACTAATGGGCTTGACCCTTTTGGAATTCAAGAACTTCGTGAGTTGATTGCTTCTTTTCCAAAAAAAGGTATAACTGTAATTCTCTCTAGCCATATTCTTTCAGAGGTTGCTCAAGTTGTAGATAATATAGGAATTATAAATGGAGGACGATTACTATTTCAAGGAATACCTGACCCCAATGAAAATCTAGAAGAATTTTTTACAGATGTTATTCTTAAAGGAGGACAAAACAGATGAATGCTTTACAATCAGAACTTTTAAAGTATAAAAGAACATTTATGGGAAAACTTATTATTTTTTTCCCAGTATCTTTTGCAGCATATGCACTTATAATGCAAGGAACACTTATGCAAAATCCATTATCCCAATCAGATTCTTGGGCGTGGCAAAGTCTTTTAGCATTAATTTTTAATTGGTGGTCATTTATGTTTCTGTCTATTGGATTTGCATTGTTTGCTACTTTGGTAGCTGCACAGGAAAAAAAGGCTGGAAATTATCGTGCTTTACGTACACGCAATGTGTCTCCTATGATGCTTTGGATTAATAAAGTTATGGCGATGGCAGTTTACAGTTTTATTTCAACACTAGTTTTAATAGTTATAACAATTATAACTGGTTTAATATTGAAAGCTGGACCAATTCCTTTTGGACAGATTATAGAGGCAAGTATTGTATGTTGGGTTGTCTCTCTTGCTATACTTCCAATTCAGTTATTGCTTGCTACGTGGAAAGGTATGTTCTTAAGCATGGGAGTTGGATTTTTAGGAATGATATTGGGTGTCCTTGCTGCGACAAAATCATTTTGGATTGCAGTACCATGGAGTTGGGCAATTAGGATAGTGTGTCCAATCCTTAACTTACATCCTAATGGTACTATATTAGAAGCTGGAGACCCACTTTTGAATACTTCAGTAATTTCTATTGGGATTGTTGTTTCTTTGGTTGTGTTTCTAGTATTAACAGCACTTACTGCAGTTTGGTTTAGTAGGAGGGATGACAAATGATAAAACTCTTATTATCAGAATGGCTTCGAACAAAGAGAACAGCCGTCCGATGGCTTACTCTTTTTATGCCTGTTATTTTTTCATTATGTGTGGTTGCCTATCTTGCAATCAAATCTGGGAGTACACAAGCATTTGCTTTTGAAGGATTTTTTACCGTATGGACTGTATTCATCATTCCTATTGGAGTAGGTATTTTATCTGGATTTATAGTATATGAGGAAGAGCTTGCTGGAAATTTCAATGGTTTTTTATGCATAGGTATTTCTCGTGTTAGATTATATCTTGGAAAATTTCTTTTTCTTTTGTTTTGCTTAACTGTATGCACATTTATTGCTACATTGATACTCTGTATAGGTATGAATATTGCAGTGCCATATGGAGTAACAATAAGGTTATTTCTGTCAGCAGCAGGACTTGTGGTGATTGGGACGCTTCCACTATTAGCTATTCATCTTTGGGTGAGTTTTGCATGGGGAATGGGTGCATCTATTGGTATTAGTATTGGTGGAATTTTAATGGCAGCAATACTTGGTCTAACAAATGTGGGCTCAAAAATTGGCCCATTTGTACCTTGGACATGGCCAGTAAAATTGGGTATGCTTCCAGGAACTTATTTTATTAAAGGAACTGGAAATATTCCAAATGATGTGATTTATTCTGAAATGATACAATCAGCTACTATACATTTTGTAGCTGTAGTAATAGGTCTGATTATATTATTGATAGGAGGGGTTACTTGGTTTAAAATATGGGAAGGAAGGAAAAATTGCGAGTAGATATATATTACTTTAATACTTACCTTCCTACAAAAGAAAGGTGGTGTTATATTGAGTAAAATATTGATTATTGATGATGAAGTAGACTTAGTAATGTTACTTGAAGACGAGTTAAAGGGAAAAGGTCATGAAGTATTGATAGCTTATGATGGACAGACTGGTATAGAGTTATCAAAAAAGCAGCCTGACCTTATCATACTAGATATTATGATGCCTAAAATGGATGGTTTTGAAGTATGTCAGGCAATTAGGGATGATGTCTTGTGTCCAATTATATTTTTGAGTGCAAAGCAGTCAGAAACTGACAAAATCAAGGGCTTGACCTTTGGAGGGGATGATTATATAACAAAACCTTTTGGACTACGTGAACTTATGGCAAGAATTGAAGCCAATTTGCGTAGGGAAAAACGGTCACAGTATATCAATGAAGAGAACAAACGCTCTACATTGTACTTTGGAAAGTTATGTCTATGTATGAGGGAACGTACAGTTAAAATTGATGGTAAGGAGATTGATTTAACTAAAATAGAGTATGATATTGTTGAACTACTAGCACTCCATGCAGGACAAGTCTTTTCTAGAGAACAAGTCTATGAAAAAGTATGGGGATGCGATTCTGAGGGTGATTCTTCAACTGTTGTTGAACGAATTAAAAAAATACGAGCTAAGTTTGCCGCTGTGATGCCAGAAAAAGAATACATTTCTACAGTTTGGGGAATTGGATATAAGTGGAATAAAATGTAAGGAAGGAGAAAATATTAAATGAAAAATCAATCACTTATAACACAATTCAGGCGCACCTTTCTTTTGATTATAGTGGCTAGTATAGTCTCCACAGTAATTACTTATGTGTTTGCTATTTACTTGTTTATATATTCATTAAATAAAGACATTTATCCAGCAAATTACTATGAGAGGCAAGTTTCTGGAATTGAGGCATACGTTAATGAAAAAAACATAGACTTGTTATCTCAATCGAATGAAGACGAATTAAAAAGTGTTATTCATGGGAATGGGATTTTATATCAAGTTGTGGATGATAATGGCAATGTCTTGTATAGTATTAATCCACAAAAACCATTCAAGACAAAAGAAGAATTATTTAGCAATTTTAGCAAAAAAACTTCTCGTAAAGGGAGTTATATCTATACTATTCCTATCAAAGATGACAATGGGAAGGTTGAGGGAGCTGTTATTCTATCCTATGTAGTAAAAGTTACATTTGCAAATAATAGGGGGAAATTTATAGGTGTAATTATTGCAACAGGTTTATTCTCTCCATTTCTATATATTATTGGGTTTACTATATGGTTTTCTAAAGATTTTGTAAAAAATATCAATAAACCAGTACATCTCTTAATCGATGCATCCAAGAAGATAAGAGAAAAGAACCTTGATTTTGAAATCGACTACTACTCAGATAATGAACTTGGAGAACTTTGCAGTGCTTTTTCTGAAATGAAAGATGAATTAAAGAAATCTTTATCTGTACAGTGGAAAATGGAACAGGAACGTGTTGAGATGGTAGAGGCTTTAGCACATGACTTGAAGTCTCCTCTTTCTATTATTTTGGGATATACAGATGCACTTATTGACAATAATTTAGAGGGTAACGAAAAATTACACAGATATCTTACAGTTATAAGAGAAAATACAGAAAAAAGTGCATCTCTTGTTCAGAAAATGCAATACACTTCTGATTTGGAAAAATCAAATATACAATTAAACCTCGTCCCTGTAAATTTACCTGAGTTTTTGGAACAAAAGGTACAGGGCTATGAATTACAGGCTCATCAAAAAGAAATCAAGCTTGTTTTAAAAATACAGGGTAATATACAATCTCCAGTTCAAATAGATGTTGATAGATTGACACGAATTTTTGATAATATTATATCCAATAGTCTAGAATACACTCCAGTAGGTGGTAGTATTAACATCATCGTAGAAGCTGAAAAAAACTATATCTATTATAAGATTTGTGATTCTGGTAGTGGGTTTAGTTCTAAAGATTTGAAAAAGGCTCTTGATAAGTTTTATAGAGGTGATGAGGCTAGACAGACTAAAGGTGGTCATTCTGGTCTTGGACTTTATATTGTTAAGCAATTAGTGGAACAGCTTGGAGGTTCTGTCAAAATAGAAAATTCAAAATCAGGTGGGGCATGTGTTATATTTTGGCATGTCTCTTAATTACTTAAAAGCTTTATAAATTTAACTTATATATTTTAAATCAAAAGAGGAGGGATATTATGCCTCCTCTTTCTTAAATTTCAATTAATATCTATGCAGTCAATTATATTCATCTTTTTAACTTTTCTTAATGGAATAAGAGTAGCTATTATACATGCAAGTATAGAAACAAGAGTAGCTTGTGAGATTGAAAGAATTGGTATATTAGCAAAATCAAGTTTTTCTATAGTTGCCATGTTTATGATAATGGCACTGGCATATCCAGCAATAGAACCAAATATGGCTGCGAAAATTCCATAGTAAGCACCTTCCCATAAAAACATCTTATAGAGGCTACTATTACTCATACCAATAGCTCTTTTAACCCCAATCTCATTAATTCTAGTATTTATATTTGTATTAGTTGTGTTAATTATGTTTAAAGTACCAATCAAGCCCACAAACAGGATTACTGCCCATGCTAGAAATTCTATTTGTTTAAAACTCTCTTTGAGTTGCTTGTCTGATTCGATATATGATATCCAATGAGAGCCAGGGTTATTTTTACAAATCTGTTCTATAGATAATCTTATTTGTTCTAAATCTGACTTATCTTTAGCATAAATGTTTATTTGATTGAACTTGTCCTTGTTTGTCAAAGTATCATAAACAGAGTCATATATAATAATATCAACACCATTTAGCCAACCCTTACCTTGTAAAATAAACATTTTATCTATTGTATTATATATTTCTAGTTGCTTTTTATTTATTGTAATACTGTCCTTTGGCTTTAGGCTTGTATATTTAGTTTTTATACCTGGAGTAGAAATCGCAACTGGATTTTTTATAAAGCAAATAGAACCATTTTTGAAATCTTCTAGTGTAGAATCTGTAATAGAAGGCATACAATCTTTTAAGGTTTGCTCATCGATTCCAATGATTTTTAACATCTCACCACTATTTTCAAAATTGATATTTGTATCTATTTCCTCTTGTTTGTATTCTGAGTATTTTATAAAAGAAGTACGATTGATATCTTTCATGCTGTTTATTTTATCTAGAGTGGATTTATCAAAACCAGTTATTTCGTTTGTTAAGGAGAAATCTCCTTCTTTTAAACTACTTACTGATTTAGATACATCTAATACATTAGAAAACTCACTCAGTGCAACGAATACTGTTATACTCATAAATAAAGAGAGTATAGTTATTATAGTTCTTCCTTTATTTCTTTTTAAGTTTAACCATGCAAGATGTCTTTCAAAGTTTTTTATTGTTTTTTCTTTTCTAATCTTTCTTTTGATTTTGGTAGTAGTACCAGCCATAGCAGTTTTTGGAGATACATGTGAAGCGTATATTGCTGATGGTAATGCCGAAATAAGTGAAAAAATCAACGACATACTAGAACTTACTAATAACGGGAATAGATAAGCATTTGAGTTCTTATGTATAAGCTCAGTTATTTCTGTATTATTATTTGCTAGAAGTATATTTGGGTTTAAGATATTAGTTACCATTGTAGTTATACTTTCAGAAGATATAATTCCAACTATAACTCCAATAGGTATAGCAATAGCACATAAGATTAAAACTTGTAAAATAATAAGCTTATATAGTTGCTTTGGTTCAGCACCTATTGCTCTTAGACATCCATATTCTTTAATCTTCTTTGTAACAGATATTTTTAAAATATTATAGATTACAAGTCCTGAAGCCAATAAAACTAATAAAGCAACGAATAAAGATACCAATATAATAATAGATATACTATCATCATTAGAATTATCTTTTTCAAACTGTATCCCAAGTGCATTTAAATAAATCCAATTATACTGAATTGAATCGTGAGGAAGACCTATATTTTTAGCTAATTGATTCACTATTTCTTGAAATTCGTCTTGTTGTCTTACTTTAAAATCTAATGAAGATAAGGCATATCTCTTAGGCAGAAAATTTTCTGATGTGCCTTTGCCTACAATACCATTTACTATGCCACTTGCATATCCTGTATAATCATCTTCTAAAATACCACTCAATTTAAAGTTGGCTGTGTAATTATATGCTGGTATAGTATCTTTTAAAAGTGAAATATCCAAATTCATAGATACTGTCATACCTAGTTTTGGTTTTATACCCATAAGTTTTAGCGTATTTTCATCTAAGGCTATTTCATTATCATTTTTAGGAAGATTTCCAGACTTTAATTTTGTTAACTTTGGATAGTTGGAAAGTCCTATTTTATCATACTCTTTTACAAGTACAGAGATACCAGAATCCTTTATTTTACTAGTACCAAGAGCTATTGAAGTACCAGCTTGATAAATTCTACTATCTTTCTTTATTTTATCAACTTGATTTTTGGTAAGTTGATGAAAGGATACATGCCTATCCCCATTAAAAGAGCGAGCTTGTTCAATTCTTAAATTTTGAAGTATAGCAATTGACTGTCCAATCACAGTCGTCATAATGGTTGATAGTACTATTGCGATAATAATAAGCGCAGTCATAAGTTTTTGGCTTTTTAATTCTTTTATTGAAAGTGAAAGATAACTCTTCATTATTATTCCACCTCCATAAGTGCGCCATCAATAATTGAAAGTCTTCTATCAGCAAGTTTTGCAATTCTATCATCATGAGTGATTACAACTAAAGTCTTACCAAACTGTTTTGAGGTTTTGATAAGAAGATTCATAACTTCGCTACCACTTTTACTATCTAAGTTTCCTGTAGGCTCATCAGCAAATATTATATCTGGCTTTGCAATAAGTGCTCTTGCAATTGCAACTCTTTGTTGCTGACCACCTGAAAGTTCATGAGGAAGATGGTGAAGTCTGTCTGTGATTCCAAGTAATGATGAGATTTCATTTAAGTATTTCTTATCAGGTTGTTTTTTATCTAGAAGTACAGGCATTAAAATATTTTCTGATGCTGTAAGAACTGGTAAAAGATTAAACTGTTGAAAAACAAATCCAAAGGATTTTCTTCTAAGAGCAGATAATTTCTTTTCACTATATTTATATATATCTTTATCATCCAGAAACACCTGTCCAGAGGTAGGGTTGTCCAAACCACTTAAGATATGTAAAAGCGTACTTTTTCCACTTCCAGAAGGACCAATTATAGAAACAAATTCTCCTGAGTTTATTTCTAAATTGACATTATTAAGTGCAATAACTTTATTGTTGTCAGAACCATATGTTTTTGATAATTGTTTTGCTTTTATAATCATAAAAAACACTCTCCTTTTCTATATAAGAAGAGTGTAAGTTTTAAAACTCAATTTTTTCTCAGTTTCTCAATTTTATTTACTTAAAAATTTATTTCAAAAAGATATAGTCTATAAATTATAAATTAACAAAAACTTATAGAAGAGCAGTGGGGGATTGTAAAATTGCTTTAATTTTTTGTTGAGAATTTAGCTGTAATTTTAGCACTATTGGATACGTTATTTTCAATGGAAATAGAGCCACCATGTTTTTCACATAATATCTTAGATATATAAAGACCCATACCAAAATGTATGTTGTTGTTATTTGAAGCCTTATCTCTATAAAAAGGTTTTAAGGCTGATTTTAGAGATTCTTCACTAAATCCTATCCCATCATCTTCAATTACAAATGTAAGAAGTTCTTGTTCAAAATATATGAGTATAGATACATTATCTTTCGCATATCTAAAAGCATTTGATACTATATTTTCAATAACTCTGAAAATAATATTTTCATCAAACAATAGATTTATATTATTTAGATTACTTTTAAGTGTAAAAGATTTTTCTTCTTGTTTAGCAATGATAGATAGATTTCTATCTAATTTTTTTATAAACTTGTCTATATTCAAGAGAGCTTTTGAAACAACTAAATCTTCCAATCTTTGAGAACTACTCATATTCTCTACATAACATTCAATTCTATTAATATGCTCAGACATAAGTTGTGTAGTTGATAAAATCTTTTCATCACTAAGTTTTCCTGTTGGTATGTATTTTATTAAATAATTTGAGTAACCTTTTAGAACGGTTAGAGGATTTCTTAAATCATGGGAAAAAGCAGTATTGAGCTGTTTCCTATCATTAATCATAGTCCACATTTTTATATTATTTTTCTTTAGTTCTGACCTCATTTTATCAAAAGCATTGCAGAGATTACCTAATTCATCATTATTTTTATATTCTAAGCAAAAGTCTAAGTTATTTTTAGATATTTCAATTGCACCTTTGTTGAGTATTTCAATAGGTGTTTTCAATTTTATCTTATAAAAAATTATATCAGCCAGTAATAAAAATCCTATAAAAAATACAAGTGGAAGCACAAGTTGAAGTGTGCTAATTGCATTAAGTAATGTTTTATCATAATCACTAAACTGGTTAATATTATTTTGTAGTATAGTTATAGTTCCTGTATGTAGAGGTGTACCTAAATACTTATTTTGTATAGAGTTATATATATTATTAAGCAAAATGTACGATAGAGCTGTAAGTACTGATGCTATAATTAGTGAAGATAAAGTAAGAAAAAAGAAAGACTTTTTTAGTGACATATTATTTATTTTATCCATTTGTAACCAACTCCCCATACTGTTTCTATGTAATTTTCAAGAGTATATTTTGATAATTTGATTCTTATTTTTCTAATATGCTCCATTATAACATCGCTATTGCCATTACTATTGTATCCCCAGATTCTATCATAAATTCTTTCTCTATCAAATACTTGACCAGGATTCATGGAGAGAAGCTCTACTATATCAAATTCTTTTTTCGAAAGTGAGACTTGATTGTTATCTATAGAAATTGACCTTTTTTCATAATCTATTACTAAATTATTATAAAATTTAATTTTGGTTTGTTTAGACTTTCTTTGTTCTCGTCTTAAATGAGCAGACACTCTAGCTTCAAGTTCATCTAAGTCGAAAGGTTTTACAATATAATCATCAGCACCAGCACGAAAGCCATTTATCTTATCAGTATTTTCAATCTTAGCAGTAATAAATAGAATAGGGCATGATACATAATCTCTAACTCTATTACAAACCTCAATCCCATCTATTTCGGGCATATTTATATCAAGTAAAATAATATCTGGGTTCATGGATATTTTTTCTAATGCATCTTTTCCACTTTGAGCAGTGAAGACCTCATAATCGTTCATTTCAAAGTAATCTTTTAAGAGTGTTATTATACCTTCTTCATCATCTACAACAAGTATTTTATTGTTCATAAAAATTCTCCTTTCTAAATATAAGTCTTTAAAGTATGCTTATTCTAGTATAAAAATCTCAATAAATTATCAAATTTCTAGGTGTATATCAAAATTTAATCATTAAAGTTAGTATATTTTGAGGCATTAAATAAATCAAGCATATGATTGTTGGTAATTTTAATTGAAGACATATTTTATATCAATTAAACATCAGATAAATTATAAAAATGAATTAATATACATTAATCAGTTGATATATCACTTACTGTTGTTTTTTATATTTGATTAAAATATAATTGATATACCAACTAATTTTATTTTAGATAGTTATTAAATAAATAGAGAAATCTCGATGTTGATGTTTTGTTAAAAGAGAATGGGTATGAATTAAAGTTAGGTTCAGGTATACAAATGGTTTCTAATTATATTTGTGAGTACAGCATTAAGGATGATAAAAAAATTAGTAATTTACTTAGTAAAGCAGAACTTAAGGCTAACAAAGTGTCAAAGGATATTTTAAATAAGAAAAGCAATAAAATTGGTAAAACAAATTTTATATATAAAAAGTTATATAAAAAATATATTTCATCTTGTGCAAATCAAGATAGATATTTTTCTGTTGAAGATAGTTGTATAGAATGTGGTATTTGTTCAAAAGTATGCCCTGTAAATAATATTGACATTGAAGAGGGTAGACCAAGATTTTTACATAATTGTGAACATTGTTTGGCATGTGTGCATTGGTGTCCTAAACAAGCAATTCAATGGAAAGATGTAACTAAAGATAGAAAGAGATACCATAATCCAAATGTAAAGTTGGAGGATATGATGAAGGAAACTATTAAGGATATTTGATAAGAAAAGATATATATTTATTAGTGGATAGATTAGTAATTAAGAGAGAAGTTACATATTATAAAAAGACATGGTGTTATTTTATAGTGTGTAACTTCTTCAATAAATTATTTTTTAGTATTTTTAAACCATTCTATTGTAGCTTTTTCCATATCTTTAGGAAGTATGTTATTATATACTTGATTATATAACCATGATAAAGTCTTATTATTCAAGTATTTTTTCATTTCATTCTCAGCTTCTAGCATTACTACTTTTATTAAACAAGGACATTTAGTATGCGTGTCTGGTAAATTTTCTTTATCTAATAATATGTTATTTTGTCTAATTTCTGCACATTGGAAGAATGATTCTTTTCCTTCTACTGCTTCAATAACATCCCAAAATGTTATATCTTTTGCATCACGAGCTAATGCATATCCACCTTTTACTCCTGGAACAGATTTTACTATTCCTGATTTACTTAATTTAGCATATATTTTTGATAGATAAGTTTCTGATATTCCTTGAAATGTTGCCAAATCTCTAATTCCAACAGATTTACCTTCTTCTAAATTCACCATATATAATAAACAATGTAGTGCATATTCTACTCCTATTGAAAACTTCATTACAACAAAACTCCTTCTCTAAAATAATATCTTTAATAATACATTATTATTAATTATCATTCAACCCATTACCTTAATATCAAATTTTACAGAATAATATAATTTTTATCATTGACATAGTGTAAAAACTATTATAGTATAATTAAAGATAATTAATATCGACGATAATAAATATCTTTGATATATTTTTTAAATATTTATCAATTTAAGAATGATTCTTAATATACAGGAGGAAATATAAATTGTTTACAGAAAAATTTTTTGAAGTATTAAATAATGAAGGTGTAGTTTCTATAGTAACTTATAATAATAGTGAGGCTCATGTATCTAACACTTGGAATAGTTATATAGTTCTTGCTGACGAAAATAAAATCTTAATTCCAGCAGCTGCAATGATTAAAACAGAGGAAAATATTAATATCAACTCCAAAGTTAAATTAACTATTGGTAGTCATGAAGTAATGGGATATAGATACATGGGAACAGGTTTTTTACTTGAGGGAAAAGCTAGATTCTTAAAAGAAGGAAGTGATTTTAAACTGATGGTAGAGAAATTTCCTTTTTTAACAAGAGTATTAGAAATTACAGTTGAGTCTTGTAAACAAACTTTATAAAGTATATTTTAAATTTGAGGAGAAAATTATGCCAAGAAGAATTAATAAATCTAATTGTATAGGTTGTGGGTCTTGTGAGAAAGTATGTAAGGTTGGATGTATAACAAAATTAGAAGAAAAAAGAATAATTAATGAATCTGTATGTGTTGACTGTGGAGCTTGTCAACTTATATGTCCTAAAAAGTGTATATCTCCAAATCAATAGAAATATCATCAAGTAAATAGAGTTAATAGTAAAATAATGATTTATTTGCTAAGTCAAAACTATGAAATATGGTGAAAATAGTAGTGTTTGTTAGAGTACAACTAGAGAGAGCTATTGCAGAGCAGATTTAATTTGCTCATGCAATAGCCTCATCTCTTATGTTTATTATTTCAAAGTATTAAGTTCATATAAGTCTGTTCTTCTATGTTTAAGCAAAGGTAACTGTTGTCTTATTTCAGGAATTAAATCTCTATCAATATCAGCATAAATAATACATTCCTTTTCGTCTGCTTGAGCGATAATTTTTCCCCAAGGGTCTGAAATTCTTGAATTGCCAAAAGCTATGTAGGAAGCATCTTTATTTCTAGCAGGTGCAGCACCAACATAGAATATCTGATTATCTAAAGCACGCATTCTTACAGATAACTCCCAATGAGCAGGGCCAGTAGTCATATTAAATGCAGCAGGCAAGATAACGATTTCAGCACCTTTAAGAGCCATTAAACGTGATAACTCAGGGAATCGAATATCATAACAAATAGCTATACCAACTTTTCCATATTCAGTATCTATTACAGTAACATCATTTCCTGCTGTAAGAGTATCTGATTCTTTAAAGCTAACCTTTCCTGTAACTTCAATATCAAATAAGTGCATTTTACGATGTTTTCCAATTAGAGTTCCACTTTTATCAAATACATAGCAAGTATTATAGATTTTTCCATCCTCTAATTCAGGTATACTACCAGACACTAGATAAATTCCATGCTTTTCAGCTAATTCACTCAATATAGTTGTCGTTTCACCTGGATATTCTTCAGCAAATTTAGGAAAGTATTTATTTTCATATGGACAGTTAAACATTTCTGGCAGAATCACAATTTTAGCTCCATTGATGGCAGCTTCCGTTACCATTTCTACAGCATGATTGATATTTTCAATTTTATTTTCTGTAGTCATCATCTGACATACTGCAATTTTATAGGAATTCATAGAAATTACTCCTTTCAATATTTTTATGTTATTATAACATATTAAATAAAAATTAGATATTCTTAGATTCTTATAAGTAGGTAAATAAAATAAATAAGTGTATCTAAAAAAATATGTAGATATTATTATGATTATGGGCTATATCCATATATTGACTTTTATTATATATGTTGATAGTATTATAAATACAATAGAATAATTAATAGAGTTTTATAGGGTTCCGCAATTATTAAGGATTGGTCTGGTCCAAGATAAAACCCACAACATAGTTTTGTTGTGAACACGGAAGGATAAAAACCTGGGAGATATTTTAGAATATTTCTCAGGTTATTTTATTGGTAAAAAAAGAGATATTTGAAAAGAGGGATGATTTTATGAAATGGTTATTTTTATTTATTGCAGGTTTGTTTGAAGTTTTTTGGGCTTTTCAACTAAAAAATTCTCATGGATTTTCTAAATTAACTCCAAGCATACTTACTGTCGTTGGAATGATTGTCAGTTTTTACTTTTTATCATTAGCACTTAAACATCTTCCACTTGGAACTTCATATGCCATATGGACTGGCATTGGTACAGTTGGTACAGCTATTGTAGGGATTGCTATATTAAATGAGCCTATCAGTATAGCTAGAATTGCATGTATAGGTCTTATTGTTGTGGGGATTGTAGGTCTAAAGTTGTTGTCTACTAATTAGAATAACTTAATTTAAATAAGCTATGAAAGTAAAGATTTTCTAAATGTCTTAAGATAATTACATTTAAAAATTCTTTACTTCATAGCTTTTCTTTTTTACAAGTTTATTATATTTGAAAATTAGATGTATATACTATGTATTATTTTGCTAATAAAAGAGCAGTTAAATCCATAGGGTCAACTATTACACCATCTTTATAAACACGCATATTTCCAGATGCTATTTCATCTATTAATATTACTTCATCATTGTAGAATCCAAATTCAAATTTGATATCATAAAGCTCAAGTCCTTTTTCAGCTATAGTATCACGAACTATATTAGAAATTTTTTGAGTCATACTTTTCATTGAATCAAATTGAGCTTGAGTCATAATATTTAAAGCTTCTAGACCTTCAGATGTTATAAGTGGGTCACAACGGTCATCATCTTTTAAAGTTGCTTCTACATAACAATCTAGTTTAGCTCCTTCTTCAACACATGAACCATAACGACGTAAGAAACTACCAACAGCTCTATAACGACAAATAACTTCTAATCCATTACCAAAAACTTTTGCTGGTAGAACTTCCATAGTTGCTTCTTCTAAATTAGCACCTACATAATGAGTTTTAATTCCAGCATTGTTTAGAATTTCAAAGAATTTAACAGATGTTTCTAAATTAGCTCTACCAATTCCATCTATACTTAGGCCTACACTATTTTCACCTGGATCAAATACACCATCTTTACCAGTTACATCGTCCTTAAATTTTAATAAGTAATTTCCATTATCTAGTTCGAAAACATCTTTAGTTTTTCCTTGATACACTTTTTTCATAAACAACCTCCAAAAAGTTAAATTATTATATTGAATAAGGCATTAGTGTCAAAAAAGTTCTGATATTCGCATGAAGATTTATGTTGATACCTTATATTTAATATTATATCACAAATAGTAGTAAAATTTCCGAACATTTTTGTAAAAATAATAAAAAAAGTACATTTTATAGATTTTATGATATAAGACATATCACAGAAGGTGAGTGTCATTTATATTGACACACATAAGGCTTCATATAAAAAAAAATTGACACACTTTGACACACATTTAATGATAATCTGATAAATCGCATGAAAACAGTATTTACATATATTGGCATGGAAGTTGCTTAATATATTTAACATATAGAACATGAATGTATATTTAAATAAAATAAACAATAGGGGTGAATGGTAGTGAAGTCAGTTAGATTCTATGGTATAAGAGATACAAGAGTTGAGGATGTAGAGGTACCAAAAATATTAGAAAACGATGATGTGATAGTAAAAGTAAAAGTAGCTGGAATATGTGGCTCTGATATATCAAAATATTCAAAGACAGGTCCACATATGGTGGGAGAAATTTTAGGTCATGAATTTTCTGGAGAGGTAGCTCAAATTGGTTCAGAGGTAAAAAATTTCGAAATAGGAGATAGAGTTGCTGTTTGCCCAGCTATGCCATGCTTTGAGTGTGATGAATGTAAAAAAGGACTATATTCAAGATGCAATAATGTATCAATAATAGGAAATAAAGAGCTTGGAGGATGCTTTGCTGAGTATACAAAGTTAAAAGAAAGAAATTTAATAAAAATACCAGATGAAATAAGCTATGAGACAGCTGCTGCATTGGAACCAGTATGTATAGCAGGACATGGTCTTTTTAGGTCAGAGACTAAAGTTGGAGATACTGTTGTAGTACTTGGAACAGGACCAATAGGATTATTTTCAATACAATGGGCAAAGATATTTGGCTCTACGAAAATAATAGCTGTGGATGTGTTTGATGAAAAATTAGAACTAGCAAAAGAGTTAGGGGCAGATATCTGTATAAATGCAAAAGACAAGAATCTTATAGAGGAAGTAAAAAAATTAACTAATGATGCTGGTGCAGATGTTGTTATTGAATCAGCAGGAACTCCAATGACATGTGGTCAAGTGTTGTTGTTAGCTAAAAAGGGGGGGACAGTGTTGTATGCAGGAGTACCATATGGAGATGTAGCTTTGACTAGAGAACAATTTGAGAAGATAGTACGAAGTGAATTGACTGTAAAAGGAACTTGGTTTGGAAATTCATTCCCATTCCCAGGAAAAGAATGGAGTGCTGGGTTATATCATATGAAGAAAGGGGATATGAATGTTGAAAAATTAGTAACACATAGAATAAACTTGGAGGAAGTGCCATCTTATTTTGAAAAAATATACAAAAGAGATATTTTCTTTGGTAAGATAATGGTTAATGTAGCTAATTAGATTATAGTATTAAAGTAATAATTTAAATTTATATAAAAAGTTTAGTTAAGAAAGGTATGATTCATATGGCAGGAATAGTTATAGCTGCACATGGAAATATGGCTAAGGCAATGTTGGAAAGTGCTGAATTAATAGTAGGCAAACAGGAAAAAGTGGAAACTTTAGGATTAAACCATGGTGACAGTATAGATGATTTTAGTAAAAGATTAGAAAATGGAATTGAAAAATATAAAGATGAAGGTGTTTTATTATTGCTTGATTTTTATGGTGGAACGCCATTTAATACATCTGCTATTGTAATAAATAAATTTGCTAAAGTATGTGAATTAGAATGTTTAACAGGTGTAAATTTACCTATGCTTTTAGAATTATTTTTAAATAGAGAAAATATGAAACTAAAAGAGTTAAAAAATTTATGTGAAGAAGTTGGTATATCAGGGATTAAAGATGTAAAAGCAGTTTTAAATATATAAAATAAAAATCTGGAGGAATTATTATGAGTAATATAGCATTAACAAGAATTGATGATAGATTAATACATGGTCAGGTTATTACTGCTTGGTGTAAGATTACATCAGCAAAAAGGATAATAATAGTAGACGATTTGGTTGTAAAAGACCCATTCATAGTTCAAGTTTTACAAATGGCAGCACCATCAACTGTTAAGGTTGAGGTACATGATGTAGAATCAGGTGCTGAGGTATTAAAATCATATAATGGGGATGAAAATTTAATAGTCTTAGTTAAATACCCTAAAACTATTTTGGGTCTAGTAAATAATGGAGTAGATTTAAAAGAGTTAAATGTTGGAGGTATGGGAGCTGGACTTGGAAGAAGAAGTTTTTATAAAAATATATCTGTATCAGATGAAGAAAAAGAAATATTTAAAGAACTAATATCAAAGAATATTAAGTGTTTTATACAAATAGTACCAGATGCAAAAAAAATTGATGTAGGAACGTTATTATAAAAATACTATCTTGTGAATCTTTAGGAGTATATAAGGAGGAAGTCTATGCAAATTTCATTAATTCAGGCAGTATTAATAGCAATTTTTTATTATCTTTCTTGGAGTCCATGGTTGACTTATGTTGGATTTTTTACATGGAATAGACCTTTGTTAGCTGGATTTGTAACAGGAATTATATTAGGAGACCCTGTTCAAGGTGCAATTATAGGAGCAGGTATAAATATGATATATTTAGGATTTATATCAGCAGGGGGGGCTCAAATGGGGGACCCAGCTTTTGCAGGATATGTGGGGACTGCTTTAGCTATAGCATCTAAGCTAGATGTAAGTACTGCAATGGCAATAGCAGTTCCATTAGGTACTGTTGCAACGGTTCTTTGGATTGGAAAGATGACAGTAAATTCTTTTTTTGCACATTGGGCTGATAAGGAGGTTCAAAAGGGGAATGTTGACAAAGTAGCATTTATAAACATAGTCCCTCCACAGATACTATTATTTGCAATGAGTTTTATACCTGCATTATTAGTTGTTTATTTTGGACCAAATGCCATAGATGGGATGTTGGAAGTAATGAATGATAATGTACTTCATGTATTTAATGTAATTGGAGCTATGTTACCAGCACTTGGAATTGCTATGAACTTAAAATTGATTGGTAATAAATTTACTATGCCTTTTTTCATATTAGGGATATTAATGGCTGTTTATTTTAAAGTAGATATAATAGTAATATCTGTTATTGGGGTAATACTTGCTCTTACAATTACTTCAATCAAGTACGGAAAAGATAGTGCTACATCTTAAATACATGAGAGGGGGAAAATATTATGTCAGATATAAAAAGTGAAGTGTCTAAGAAAACGTTAAGCAAGAAGGATGTAATAAAATCATGGTTAAGATGGTTTTTCTTTGCACAGTCTAATTATAATTATGAAAGATTACAATCAACAGCATTTTCACATTCAATGTTACCAGTACTTAAAAAACTATATCCAGATAAAGAAGAGTTAAAACAAGAAGTTGAAACTCATTTGGCATTTTTTAATACAGAGCCTATATGTGGATGTGTTATACATGGAATAACAATAGCAATGGAGGAAGAAAAGGCTAATGGTGCAGATGAGATAAGTGGAGATGGTATGAATGCAATAAAAACAGGTTTGATGGGTCCATTAGCAGGTATTGGTGATACTTTAACTCAGGGAGTTATAACACCAATAGTGTTAGCTGTTTGTATTGGTTTAACTGAGGGAGGAGCATCAATTGCAGGACCTATATTATTTGTAATAGCTCAATATGTAATAATGACTTCAATTTCTTATGGAATGTGGACAAATGGATATAAGTACGGTAAAAAAGCTGTTGAAAGCATACTTCAAGGTGGGATAGTAAATAAGGTTATAGAGGGAGCTTCTATACTAGGTACTTTAGTTATGGGAGGACTTGTAGGTAGATTTATTAATTTATCCACACCAATAAGTTATACTAGTGGAGATTTTAAATTTAGTCTTCAAACTGATTTACTTGATAAGATATTTCCAGGATTAATTCCTTTGGTGCTTACATTATTAGTACTTTTTGCCTTAAAGAAAGGACTTTCTCCAATAAAAATAATGTTTATATTAATAGTAGTGGGAGCTATTACAGGTATTGTGGGATTATTTTAAATAAATGTATATACTGTATGTGTCAAAGAGGATTATAAATAGATTGATTAAATTTATAATAGAAGTAGTAATAAAAGGTATAGTAATTAGGGTAAATTAAATTCATAATAGAGTAATTTTTAAGATTATACACATTATACAGAGTATATAATCTTTTAAAAAGTACCTCAGAAAGATTTTTAATCTAGATGAGGTACTTTTTTATTTGTACATGAAATTTTAAGTTGATTCAAAAAGATAGCAATTACATGTAATTAATATATTATAAATAATTGTAAACTTCTTGTAACATATATTTTATATAATTGAAGCAATGGATATAATATGTAATATGATAATAAATTTTAGGGATGTGAATAGATGAATATATTAATTGCTGATGATGAAATTAGTATGCTTAAGATACTTTGTGCATATTTCAAAAAAGAAAATTTCAATGTACTTACTGCAAAAAATGGGGAAGAAGCTTTAGATATTTTTTATGAGAATAAGATAGATTTAGCGATATTAGACTGGATGATGCCAGTAATTGATGGAATAGAGGTTTGCAAAGAAATAAAGGAAAACAGTAACACAAAAGTGCTTATGTTGACTGCCAAAAGTCAAAGTGAAGATGAGATAGAGGCACTTAATATAGGAGCAGATGAATACATAAAAAAACCATTTGACCCTAGAGTTTTAATAATAAGAGCGAAGAAACTAGTAAATTATAAGAATACAATCAATATTAAAGATTTAAAAATAGATTTTAGTTCAAATAAAGTTTTTAAAAGTGGCAATGAACTACCATTGACTAAAAAAGAATTAGAATTAATGCACTGCCTAATCAATAATAAGGGGATTGTTTTATCTAGGGAAAAACTTTTAGATTTAGTGTGGGGCTTGGATTATGATGGAGATTTTAGAACAGTAGACACACATGTAAGGAGATTAAGAGCGAAGATAGGAGAAGATATAATAAAAACTTATAGAGGATTAGGGTATAGTTTGGAGGACTTTAATGACTAAACTAAACAAAAAACTGTCCATAAGCATATCCATAGTAGTTGTAGTTGTATATGTGATGTCGATAGCTATAAATAGTATGTTTATTCATAGATATTATTTACATGAAAAAAGAAATATATTGGATAATATTGCAGATGAAATAAAACATAAAGACATAAACAGATTAAAGTCAGATATTGATTCTATTGAAGAAAAAAATAATACAGATATAGTATATATAGAATTAAATGAAGATTACAAAGATAAGGGCAATATAGATAAAATAAATAATGATTTATTAAATGCATTTTGGAAGAAAGGACTAAGTTTAAATAAATTTTGGATTGAAGAAGATAGCTTAAAAAACATTGATAATAAAAGTATAAATAAAATATATAATCAGGGTAAAACCAAATATAGTTTACTTGTAAAATTTATGAAGAAAGATAATTACTTGTTTGCTATATCTATACCTATAGAACATTCTGAAGAAACTATTAGTATTGTAAATAGATTTAATATAATTATGGGTATTTTTTCAGTAATCATAATAACTATACTTATATTTATCTTATCAAATAGAATTATAAGACCTATGGAAAAGCTAAAACTTCTATCTAAAGATATATCTGAATTGAATTTTAGAACTGAATCTATAAAAACTAATGATGAAATAGAAGAATTAGCCTATAGCATAAATATAATGAGTGTAAAGCTTGAGAAAGCACATAATGAATTGAATAAGAGAAATAAGAATCTAAAATCTTTTATATCAGATGCATCTCATGAAATGAAAACTCCAATAGCACTCATAAAAGCATATGCTATAGGTATGAAAGATGGGCTAGATGATGGTACTTATACTGATACAATAATTGAACAGGCAGAAAATATGGCTAATACAATAAATACTCTTTTGTACTGGGCAAAATATGAGAAGAGAGAAGTTAATTTGCAACCAGTAGATTTAAAGGAAAGATTATATAAAAGTTTGAAAAACTATGAACTTTTGATTGATAAAGGTAGTATAAGTGTTAAGTGTAGTATAGAGGATAGAGACTTTGTAATAAGTTCAGATAAAGATAGTATAGATATAGTATTTAATAATTTGATTAGTAATGCGATAAAGTATACTAGTAATAATGAAATAGAGATTAATCTTTTTGAAGAGAATGAGAATGCTGTATTATCTATAAAAAATGGTATAGATTATGATATGGAAGATGATATAGAGAATATCTGGAAGCCTTTTTATGTTTTGGAGAAGTCGAGAAGTAAAGAACTTTCTGGCACAGGTCTTGGTCTTACTATAGTGAGAACTATACTTGAAGAAAATAATTTTGGATACAGGGTTGAAATTTGTGATGGAATGATAGAATTTTATATTATCTTTATAAAAGTAATTTAAATTAAAATATAAATATAAAGAATAATTAAAAAAATATCATAATTATTTGTTTTTCATATGGAAAAAATTGGTTTTATAAGATATAATTACAAGTGTAAATAATAAAATTTATTTGTAAAAAAAGTAGCACTTTTAATTCTAAGGGCTACTTTTTTTTATGTAAAATCCTCTCTTTTACTACAATTCATTAACAAAAAAATTAAATCTACGTTAAAGTATAAATTTACTAACTTTTCAATTAATTAGAAAACTTGTTTATTTCCTTATAATAACTATAATGTAAAAAAATAGTAAGTGAATTATATATTAATTATAAAATCATTATAGTCAGAAAACCTCTTTAAAATTAAGCATTAAGTATCCCTTAGAATTAGAACGGGAACAGAATTAAAAAATTTAAATGTTATCAAATGGACAAGGGGGAAAAATACAATGAAAATACCAAAGAAGATTGCTGCCATGCTTACAGTTACAATGATAGCTGGAAGTTCAACAGCAGGTATAGCTAGTGCACAAACTGTAGCAACAAATTTAACGGGACAAGAAAGATATGAGACTGCTGTTAAAATAAGTCAAGATGGATGGAAAAATGCAGATGAGGTAGTAATAGTAAATGACTCATCTATAGCAGATGCATTATCTGCAACACCATTTGCAAAGGCAAAAAATGCTCCAATACTTTTAACAGGTAAAGATAAATTAAATGATAAGACAAAAGCAGAAATACAAAGATTAAAAGCTAAAAAAGTATACTTGATAGGTGGAACTTCTGTATTAAGTACAAATATAGAAAAACAAATAAAAGATTTAAAAATATCTTTTGAGAGAATCTCTGGAGCTGAAAGATACCAAACATCTTTAGAATTAGCTAAGAGATTAGATGCTATAAGTGATGTTAAGAAAATAGCTGTAGTTAATGGTGAAAAAGGGCTTGCAGATGCAGTAAGTGTGGGAGCACCAGCTGCACAAAACAATATGCCAGTAATACTTGCTGATTCTAAAAATGGAACAGCAGTAGCGGATAAATTTATAAAGGATGCTGGGATAACTCAATCTTATGTAGTAGGTGGAGAGAGTTCGGTTTCTGAGGCTGTTAAAAATAAACTACCAAATAGTACAAGATTAGGTGGAACAGATAGAAATGATACAAATGCAAAGGTAGTAAAAGAATTCTATAAGAATACAGATTTAAAAAATGCTTATGTGACTAAAGATGGTATGAATAAACAAGACCAACTTATAGATGCATTAGCAGTAGGTGTACTAGGTGCTAAGAATCAATCACCAGTAGTTTTAGTTGGAAAAAATTTATCAGCTTCACAAAAATCCTTAGTTAACTCTAAGAGTTTTGATAAAATAACTAAAGTCGGTGGAAATGGTAATGAGACAACATTCAATGAAATGAAGTCATTACAAGAAGTAAGTACAGTTGAAGCTAAGACAATTTCTGAGTTAAAATCAGTTGTAGATAAAGCTACTGCAAATGATGTTATAAACTTTAAACCAACCAGTGAGGTTAAAGAAGCATTTACAATACAAACTGATAAAGCAGTAACAGTAAATTTAAATGGTACATATACAAAGACTGTAACTATAAACATGCCTAATGGGGATGTAAACAACTATGCAAAAGTAGATGATGTAGTTATAGATGATGTAAAAGATGGAACTTTCATTAACTATGGAAAAATAACTAACTTAAAGGTTAATGATAAAAATGGAGCTAAGATAGAGAATAATTCTAAAGGTGAGATTGGTAGTTTAACAGTAGCATCTGGAGCAAGCCAAGTAAAAGTGACTAATGGTGGAAAGATAACTACAGTTACAAATAATTCTAAAGGAACTACTATAGATAATAAGGGCTCAATAAGTAGTGTTAAGGGAGATAATTCTCCAACAATAAGTGGAAATAGTCCAAGTTCTAATTCATCAGGAGGAAGTTCATCAAGTGGAGGAGGTTCACATGGAGGAGGTTCATCTTCAGGAGGAAGTTCTTCTAATCAAACATCAGTAAATAATGAGGCAGCAAAAATAACAAGTGTAACTACACCAGCAAAAGATGCAACTAAACTGACTATGCCATCAGTATCGAGTGGATACACAATAAAGATAAAATCATCAAGTGATGAGAGTGTTATAAAAAAAGATGGAACAATATTACCACCAAATACGGCAACATCAGTAAAATTAGTGTTTACAGTAACGCATACATCAAGTGGAAAGACAGCAGATACAAAGGAAATTTCTGTAATAGTACCAGCTAAATCAACTGATGAAGAATTACAGATAGCAGTAAATAATGAGGCAGCAAAAGTAACAAGTGTAACTACACCAGAAAAAGATGCGATTAAATTAACTATGCCAACAGTAGCAAGTGGATATACAATAAAAATAAAATCAGCAGGTGATGAGTCTGTAATAAAGAAAGATGGAACAATAATACCACCAGATGCAGAAGAAACAGTAAAAATAGTGTTTACAGTAACACATATATCAAGTGGGAAAACAGCAGATACAGCAGAGATAGATGTGGTAGTGCCAGCAAAATCAACAGAAGTAGTAGCAGCAGTGTCAACTGTGAATGCAACAAATGGAACATTAACAATAGTACTAGATAAAGCGCCAACAGTAGATCCAGTTGCAGGAGATTTTACAGCAAATAAATCAATAGATGGAGGACAAGAAACGGAGTTAGCATTAGATAACTTCAAATATGAAAAAGCTACTAAAACAATAACATATACATTTACACCAATAGAACAAACAGATGCAAGTCAAAGTGTAGTAGTAGGAGTTGAAT
>NZ_JAGWCW010000010.1:0-124895 GCF_020657835.1 Clostridioides sp. ZZV14-6387 | reverse complement strand
TGTAAGAACCGTAGGAACTACGGGGATAGCCTGTGGAGAATTGGTAAGACATATTTCAGTATGCAAAATTCTATGAAGCAGGAACCATGTGACTTTAGTCATGGGAGGTTCAGGGAACAGGAAATAGCATTATGAAAAATAAGGGGGTAATTATTGAGGGAGATACTATAGTTGAAATTGAAGACATAAGAGAAGATTTGGATGGATATGATGTATATGATTACTTAGATAAAACTGTTATGCCAGGAATTATGAATTGTCATGTTCATTTGACAATGGAGCCAGTTGGAAATCCAAAAGTTTATTATGAGAATGTATCAGATGTAGAGCTTGTGGTAAATACAATAAAACAACTTGATGCTTACTTGGATTCAGGAGTAACATATATTAGAAGTTTAGGTTGTCCTAAATATGTGGATGTACAACTTAAAAAACTTGTAGACAAAGGGTCTATAGATGGTCCTGGTATAGTTGCTTCAGGTCCAGTTATATGTATGACAGGAGGACATGGATATTACTTTGGGATTGAGAGTGATGGTATAGATGAATGTAGAAAATCAGCTAGAACAGTCTTAAAGAATGGAGTAGACTGTGTAAAGATAATGGCAACTGGAGGTGTAACGACTGATGGTGTTGAGCCAGGTTCACCACAATTGACTTTGGAAGAAATGAAGGTTGCTGTAGAGGAGGCTGTAAAAGCAGGAAAAATAACTGCTACGCATGCACAAGGTAGAACTGGTATAAAAAATGCAGTACTTGCAGGAATAACTTCTATAGAACATGGTGTTTATTTAGATGATGAGATAATTGATTTGATGCTAGAAAGAGAAACATACTTAGTTCCAACTGTGGCTGCTCCATATTTTATTCTAAATGCAGGAAAAGAAAGTGGAATAACTGAGGCGACTCTTAGAAAGTGTGAAATTGTCGCTATTCCACATAAAGAATCATTCTTAAAAGCGTATAAAAAAGGAATTAAAATTGCAGTTGGCTCTGATGCAGGAACTTCTTACAATGAACATGGGAAGACATATTATGAAATGAAACTAATGTCAGATTATGGTATGGATAATATGGATGTAATAGTGGCTGCTACAAAAACTGCATCTGAACTTTTAAGAATTGATAAAAATTATGGAACTTTAGAAAAAGGAAAGAAAGCAGATGTTATAGTTGTAAATGGAAATCCTATAGATAATATAGATGTATTAGCTGATGTATTAGCAGTATTTAAGCTTGGTAAAAAAGTTAGATAGAAGTCAATATAAAAATAAAAAAGAGCGTCTAAAGTTATTTTTACATAGGCACTCTTTTTTATTAACAATAATCAAATATTTTATATTTTAAAAACTATATGCTATTTTATATTTAAATATAGTACTTTAAAATTGTTTTATGCAATATAATCTATAGAATCTACACATACAAAGTATATTCTTGAGTCATTAGAGTTTCCAAGTACTAAAACATCATTTTTCTTACCTAAAACTTCAACACCAGTTAGAACTAAACTACCAGCTACTACAGTAACTTGATTATTTATTTTAGAAGTATAAAGGTTGTCAAGTATACCTTTATTACAACAACAATCATCACAATCACAGTTGCAATTACAATCTCTATATTGTTTTTTATCAAGATAATATCCTAAAACTGCCACAAAATCATTATAATCTCCAGGTGCAACATTAAAAGCAACAGCTTTAAGAGAACATAATGATGCTAAATCTACAGTTGTTAGTGGATTGATTGTAGCAACTATATAATCAATTATATCATCAAGTATTGAATTTAATATACCTCCTAAGTCTATATTAGCAGGTACTGCTGCCTCTATAAGAGCAACTAATTCAGCTATACCTGGAATAGTGCCAATTGAACTAACTAATCCGCCAAGTGTCAATGGAATTGGTTTAGGATAATATATTTGACCAGATATATCTATTAAATCGCAGTTACAAGCTGAAAATCTTTTAAAAGTAGCATTAAGTCCAGATAGATTATCTTTTGGAGGTAGAGAGTAATCTATACCTACTAAATAAGCACCAACTATAAAGAAATCTGAAATAAAAGCAAACTGATTAAAATTAACAAAAGGTCTTATAGCATCATATCTTAAAAGTTCTAATGCATCTTTCATACTTTTTTTGCAGCAGCAATGTTCAGCTACTTTAGGTTCTTTACATTTGTTTGGATAATTATAGTATCTATCCTCTGTTTGATAATTGTCATAATATCTATCCTCTATTTGATAGTTGTCATAGTATCTATCATTTGTATTTATATAACCTTCTTCATATTCTTGAGAAAATCTAAAATTTTCTCTACATTTATTATTTTCCATTAAATGAACTCCTTTTATATTTTGATTTGAATATATAGATGATTAAGTTTATCTATATAGTAATATTATATTTAATATGTAAAAAAATGTTACAAAAGATATTATAAAAGAATAAAAAAAGGTAATTTGTCAAATTATAGTATGAATTTCTAGGATACTCTATTTTAAAACAAAAAACTTTATATAAAAAAGGTTTATATGTTATATTTATATAAATATATCTATAAACAAGAAGGGAGCAATTTAATAAATGATTGAGGTTAATAAATTATGCAAGTCTTTTACAAGGGTCGTAAAAGATGATAAGAATAAAAATTCAATAAGAAAGTTAAAGAAAATAAAAACTAGAAAAGAAGAGTTTCTTGCTGTGAATAATGTTTCTTTTAAAGTTGCAGAAGGAGAGATTGTGGGAATATTAGGTCCAAATGGTGCAGGAAAAACGACTTTGCTTAGAATGTTAGGAGGAATATTAACACCAACATCAGGAGATATACGTGTTTCTGGATATGATTATTCAATAGATAGAAATTCAGCAAAAAAAGAAATAGGATATTTGTCTGGAAACACAAAGTTATATGGAAGACTTTCTCCTAGAGAGCTTCTAACAACTTTTGGAAGCTTATATGAAATGACAAAAGAAGATATAGAAGAATCGATTGAAAATGTTATAAAAATAATGGATATGAGTGAATTTATAGATAATAGAATTGAGAATCTATCAACTGGTCAGACTCAAAGAACGTCTATAGCTCGTTGTTTAATACATTCTCCAAAGGTGTACATTTTTGATGAACCAACATTAGGGCTTGATGTTTTAAGTAGTGCATCTATAATAGACTTTATGAAGAATGAAAAACTAAGAGGTAAAACAGTTCTTTATTCAACTCATTATATGGAAGAAGCAGAAACTTTATGTGATAAGATTTTTATGATTCACAATGGAAAAATAATTGCATCAGGAACACCAAATAGTTTGAAAGAGGAATCTGGAGTAAACAACTTGAGAGACGTATTTATAAAACTTGCTAGAAAGGAGGAAGTTTAGATGAGAAGTAAGATTGTAAAATACATATTTAAAAAAGAAATGTTGGATATATTGAGAGATAAAAAGACATTATTTATGATGATTGTTTTACCACTTCTTTTGTATCCTTTACTTATGCTATTAATGATGCAGGTAATGAATATGTCTGCAAATAGTATGAATAGCAAGGATATTAATATAGCCTTTGATAATAAACCAAATAAAGTATTAGTATCGATGATTGAAGATAATAATTTAGGTAAAGATACTGAAAGCAAAGATAATGTAAATGATAAAGGAAAAATAAGAATACTTGATGTTGATGATTATAAAAAGTCATTAGAAGAAAATAAAATTGATGCTTATATAAAGATAGAAGAAAAACAAGCATCTACAAGTTATAAAATATATATGAATTCTTCTCAAGAAAACTCTTCTAATGCAGTAAAGAGAATAGAAACTGTTTTAGATAAATACAAAAGACTTACTGTAGAAAAAAAATTATCTGATAAAGGTTTAGATGTACAATCTACATTAGAGCCTTTAACATATAGCACTGTAGATGTTGCAAAGACAGAAGAAGTAGCAGGATATTTTTTAGGACAAATATTGCCATTCATACTGATAATAGGAGTCTTGCTTGGTTCAATATATCCAGCAATAGATGTTATGGCTGGGGAAAAGGAAAGAGGTACATTAGAAACTCTATTTACGCTTCCAATATCAAATTTAGAATTGGTTATGGGAAAATACATGGCTGTTTCTCTTAGTGCAATAGTAACAGCAATTTTAAATATTTTATCTATGGGATTGACTATGGCATTTATTTTAATTAGTGGAGGTCTTAGCAGTCAACTTGGCTTTGGAAATTTCAATTATGGAGATTTAATTTTACCAATTGTAACTACTTTAATCTGTATATGTCTGTTTTCAATGGTAGTAGCAGCAATAAGTATGTGTGTATGTTCACTTGCAAAAAGTTTTAAAGATGCTCAAAACTACATAACTCCTCTTATGTTAATTATTATGATACCATCATACGTCTCTATGATACCAAATATAGTGTTGGATAGGGTAACATCTGTAATACCTGTGGTAAACATATCACTACTTATAAAAAGTGTATTATCTTTTAAAAGTGATTTAAATTTAATAGCTTTAGTTTTGGTATCAAATATAGCTTTTGTTATATTGGCAATCATATTACTATCTAAGATGTTCAATTCAGAGGAAATACTTTTTGGTAATAGTAAGAGTTTTTCTTTTTTAGAGAAAAGATGTAATATAAAAAAAGGCTCTATACCAACTATAAGTGATGGTATTATTTTATACGCAGTGGGATTAGTTCTTTTAATTTATGTTGGTTCTTTAGTACAAATTAAATTTGGTATGGGTGGTATCATAATGACACAATTTATGATAATTTCATTACCATTAATATTTGCATACTATATTAAAGCTGATTTTAAAGAAGTGTTTAGCTTGAGAGTTCCTAAGTTAAAACATATACTTGGCAGTATTGTACTTTGGATTGGTGGATATATTCTTATTATGATTATAACACAACTAATTTTATTCTTGTTTCCTCAAAACATGGAAGTTGCTGAAAGTTTAAACGAAACCCTGTTTATGAAAGATAAGTTTTTATTAAATTTACTAACAATAGCTTTATTGCCAGCTATATGTGAAGAAATATTTTTTAGAGGATTTATATTTTCTTCATTTAGTAAATCAAAAGATAAGAATAAGTCTGTTAAGTTGGCTATAATATGTAGTGGAGTATTATTTGGTATTATGCATATGGATTTTATAAGAATAATTCCAACCTCTATACTGGGTATTATATTTGCATATAGTGTATATAAATCTGGTTCCATATTTGTATCGATGTTATTACATTTTTTAAATAATGGTATAGCAATTGTAGTAAGCCATTATACAACTGGAAATGTAGCCAATCTGTACAAATTTATTGAGGTCGATTTTGCAAATTTAAATATACTTAAATTTGTCTTAATTCTTTTAATAAGTTTTATATTAGTTGCATTGGGAGTAAGAATTTTATATAGAAACTCTTTAAAAAGTTAAATGTAGATTTACTATATATATTAAATATTGATTAGCACTAAAGTATATAAATATATCTTATATATAAAATACTTTAGTGCTATTTTATATATTCTCTTTATCTTTTAATTATATAAACTCTTTATTGTTTCATTTATATAATATTTTCATTATATAAATGAAACAATAAAGAGTTTTAATTTTATAGATTTATAGTTAAAAAATCAATTATGAGGAGATATATTAAAAAATTTAAATTAGATATTTTTTAATTTACTTAGGGATAAAATTTAAAAATTAGTTTGTCGAAATAAATATAGAAAGAAAAAACAGAAAAAATAAAGTATGAATATGTTGCAAATACTATATTTTGGGAAAAAGTAGTCATTTCTTGTAAAATGGATAGTTTTGAAAAGAAAATAGTAAAATTATAATATAAAAATAAAATTTTTCAGATAATTTGAAGAAAAATAAGTATCTTTTATCAATAATTATATACCAAAATAATCCAATTTATTTTATATTATACCGATATGAAATGTATAAATCAATAGTTAAGACAACTAATATACTACATTCTATAATTATAGTAACTGAAAATTTCATGAAATTTAAAATAAATATAAACTATCCATTTTACAAGAAATGGAAACTTTTGGGATATACTTATTTGCTAATGGTTTATAATAAAATAGAGGTGTTTTAATGGGAGGAAATTTTTATGAGGAATTTACAAAAAAAATTAATGTTTTTTTTATTTATATGTATAATTTTACAGATTATACATACAATACCAGTTTATTCTTTAAATGAATTTTATCAAAATAACTCCCTAAGCAATTTTGAATCTATTATGTTTAATAATCAATTTATTAGCAAATATTCATTACAGATAATATGTATTATGACTATGATATGTATAATGCTTATACTATATATAATATATGATAAATTAAGGTTTAGAATTAAATTGCAAAAGGTAGCTTATACAGATGGTCTTACAGGAGCAAGTACTATGGATAAGTTTGTGATTGATGCTAATAAGATATTATGCAAAAATACTCAAGAGAAATATGCTTTATTGTATATAGATATTGATAAATTTAAATATATAAATGACCTATTTGGATATGAAGTTGGAAATGAAATTTTACGTAACTTAACTAAGATTATTAAAAATAATATATTTGAAGATGAGATATTTGCAAGAATATCTGCTGATAATTTTACTATAATTATGAAATACATAGAAGAAAAAGATATAACAAATAGATTGAACATTATATTTGAAGAACTAGATTTATTTAATAATAATCAAGAGGAAAAGTATAAACTGGTTTTGAGTTGTGGAATCTACTTTATACTTTCAGAAGATAGAGATATTAATTCAATTATAGATAGGGCTAATATACCTCATAAAATGGCAAAAGGAGGACATAAAAGTTCCTATGCATTTTATGATAATAAGATTCATGACCAAGAAATAAAAGAAAAAGAGATGGAAAATACGATGTTTTCAAGTTTGGAAAATAAAGAATTTATTGTACATTTGCAACCCAAAATAGAACTTGATACAGGAGAAATACAAGGTTCAGAAGCTCTTGTTCGATGGAAAAGTTCTAATAAAGGTTTAATACCTCCAAATGAATTTATTCCATTTTTCGAGAAAAATGGTTTTGTAATAAACTTAGATTTATATGTACTTGAAGAAATATGTATACAACTTAGAAAATGGATTGATGCAGGTATAAATCCAGTTACTATTTCGGTTAATGTCTCAAGGATACATTTATATTGCAATAATTTTATAGAAACATATAAAAATATAATTGATAAATATGAAATACCTGCAAAGTATATAGAACTTGAACTTACAGAAAGTATTATATTTGATAATTTTGACATCTTAATTGATATAATGAATAATTTAAAAAAAATAGGATTTTTGATATCTATGGATGATTTTGGTTCAGGGTACTCATCATTAAATATGTTAAAAGAAATTCCTATGGATATTTTGAAGCTTGACCAAAAATTTATTATGGAAACTTATAATAGCAATAGAAGTAAGATAATTGTTACTAAAGTTGTAGAAATGGCAAAAGAATTAGGAATGAAAGTGGTATCAGAGGGTGTTGAGACAGAAGAGCAGTTTCAGCTCTTAAAGGAAGTAAAATGTGACATGGCACAGGGATATCTGTTTGGAAAGCCAATGCCAATTGAAGAATTTGAAAAATTGATTATGTATAGCTCAATAAAATAGGAATTAATCTATATTATAAAAATCTAATAAATTATGTTAAAAATGAACTCTAATACAGTGTTCATTTTTTTGTGAACTTTTTTATATACTTTTTAAGATAATAAAATTATTTAAGATTAAAAGGAAATAATTATAGCTTTGATTATAGATATATAGTAGGCATTTTTATAAAAGCATAGTATGAAAAAATATACAGAAATATTTTCATAATTTTATTTAAAAGTAATTGACATATAAGCTGTATTATTATATTGTTGTATTAAGTTATTAATACAATAATATAAACAAGGAGGTATAAACATGGAATGGGAACTTGATAATAATAAGCCTATATATATACAATTAGTAGAACATTTAAAATTGAAAATAATTTCAGGTGAGATTGAAATAGGATCTAAACTAGAAACAGTAAGAGCACTAGCAGAAGATGCTGAAGTAAATCCAAATACAATGCAAAAAGCTCTAACAGAGCTTGAAAGACAAGGATTAGTTTATAGCCAAAGAACTAAAGGAAGATTTGTAACAGATGATAAGGAAAAAATAAAAGCTATGAAAGCGGAAATAGCTAATGTTGAGATAAATACATTAAAAGAGACTTTAGAAAAACTTGGGTATGATAAAGATGAAATGATAAAACTTATTACAGAAAATTTGAAAGGAGAATTATAAAATGGATAAAAATATAAATAATATTTCTCAAGATGGAATAGTTGAATTTAAAGATGTAAATAAAAGTTATGGAACTAAAAAGGTTTTGAAAAATGTTGAATTGAATATACCAAAGGGAAAGATAGTGGGATTGCTAGGTCCTAATGGAAGTGGCAAAAGTACAATGATTAAGCTAATAAATGGATTATTACAGCCTGATAATGGTGAAATTGTAATAAATGGAATGAAACCATCAATAGAGACTAAGAAAATAGTATCTTATTTACCAGAAAGAACTTATTTAAATGACTGGATGAAGGTATCAGATTTACTGAAATTTTTCTATGATTTTTATAGTGACTTCGATGTTAGAAGAGCAAATGAGATGATTAAAAGTTTAGATATTGATGTGAATGAAAAACTAAAAACAATGTCTAAAGGAACCAAAGAAAAGGTTCAACTTATCTTAGTTATGTCAAGAAAAGCAAGTATATATATCCTGGATGAACCTATTGGTGGTGTTGACCCAGCTGCAAGGTCATATATACTTAAAACTATATTAAAAAATTATTCTGAAGATAGTACTTTACTAATCGCTACTCACTTAATAAGTGAAATAGAGAATATATGTGATGAAGTAATATTTATATCTAAGGGACAAATAGTATTGCAAGGAGATGTTGAAACAATAAGAGAAGAAAAAGGAAAATCTATAGATGCATTATTTAGGGAGGAATTCAAATGTTAGGTAAATTATTAAAATATGAATTAAAGGCAAGTGGAAGAACATTTATACCATTATATATAGCTATATTAGTAGTAGCTGTATTCAATGGAATATTTATAAACACAGATATATTCCAAATACAGGGAATAGGAATACTGGTATTGACGAGTCTTTTCATGGCATTAGGTGTTTTAACTATTGTAGTTACAATTCAAAGATTCAGAAAAAATCTTTTGGGTGATGAAGGGTATTTAATGTTTACTCTTCCTGTTAGTACTAGTTCACTTATTTTATCTAAATGTATAACAGCACTTATATATGCTGTACTTAGTTTTATAGTTGCAATGTTCACATTTGGAATGCTTATGCTTTTTAGTGCTTCTGGAATACACTTACCTGAATTTTTAGATTTTTTTAATACTGTTTTTACAAAAGGTTCTGAATATTTTTTAGATGTTGTATTATTTTCAGTAACAATGCTTATTTCATATTCATCATTTATTTTGTTATTATATACATCAATTTCAATGGGGCAATTGCCAAGATTTAACAAGCATAGAAATATAGTAGCATTTGTTTCTTTTATAGCTATAAATATAGTAATATCAAGTGTTGGAAATGCTATAGAAAGAATTTTACCACATAAAGATACAAATATGATATATCATTTTTATCAAAGTCCTCATTTTGCACTTGCAATGCTTGGGAGTATTGCAGTTGTAGTAATATTATTTTTCGCTACAAAATATATATTAGATAAAAAATTAAATTTAGAATAGATATTTTTATAGAGAGCCATCTTTTGAGTAATGTTCAAAGATGGCTTTTTATATTTAAGGAGTTAATTTATATATATAACAAGAATGAAACTTTATTTCTAGTTAAATATGTATATATGTAGTATAATGAGACTATATGTTAAAATTTGTAATAAATAGATGTATACTTGATATAATCACTTAGAAAGCATGAATTTTATAGAGTATATCAAGAAAATTTAAAGCTATGTAGATTTGAGGGAGAAAATATGAAAAGTTATACAAAGGCTAAATGGAGTGTTTGGGGCATAATTACATTTTCATTCATTTTAGTCTTATTTTTAAGGATGTCAACTGCTGTTGTTTCAGATAATTTATCAAATGAGTTAGGTTTTAATTCTATACAAATTTCAAATATAGCATCTTTTTGCCTCTATGCATATGCATTTATGCAAATACCAGCAGGAATCTTAATTGATAAATATGGAGCAAGAAAAATTAGTAGTCTTGGAATAATAATGGCAAGTTTAGGTTCTATTTTATTTGGATTGATTCAAAGTATAGAGTTAGCATATATTTCTCGTATAGTTGTAGGTGCAGGGACATCAGTAATATTGCTTTGTATTTTAAAAATTCAGGGTAGATGGTTTAATAAATCAGAATTTGCTTCTGCAACAGCTAAATTTTCATTTGTAGGGAATTTAGGGGGAGTTCTTGCTACTTTTCCACTTGTATTTCTATCTGAATTTGTTGGCTGGAGAAATTCATTTTTATTGATAGGCATAATTGGTGTTGTAATCGGATGTTTTATGTATATTATTGTTAGAGATACTCCAAGAGAATACGGATTCAATATAGATATGGAACCTAATGAAGAGCCAGAGAAGATTGGTATTGTTGATGGAATTAAGTCTGTTATAAAAAATAAATCAACATGGTATAACTCAATGATAATGTTCTCTTTTGTAGGTCTGACAAGTGCATTTACAAGTCTATGGGGAGTGAAATACATAATGGATGTTTATGGGGTTAGTAAGAGTTTTTCTGCATTTATAGTATCATTTTTTACATATGGATTTATATTTGGTTCAATAATTATGGACTTTGTATTTGCTAAAATAAGCTCTAGTAAATTTAATATAATTAAATATGGAGCAATAATAGATTTATTTATATGGATTCTAATTGTAGTTGTATATAAAGTAAAACCACCAATAATCATTTTACCAATAGCATTTTTTGTTATGGGATGTATAGTTATGTCTCATTTACAAGTTTTCAATGATGCTAAGTATAAAAATAAAGAAATTTATTCTGGATTGGCAACTAGTGTCATTAATACTTTCGAATTTATAGGTAGTGGTATTATTAATTTAATTATAGCAGTATCTTTGCAAGTAAATTCACATAATGTAGTTGATGGATATAAAAGAGGATTTGTGATATTTATAGTACTCAGTATTATAACTATAACAGCATCTCATATAGGTGTAAAAAATGATAATTCTAAGACTGAATAGAATCTTATTATTGATTCAATTTAATGCAATATTTTATAGATAAAAAAGAATTTATATTTATTACAAGGATATATACCAAGATATAATTGGAATATAAATCTTGTTTACTATGTCGAAATGATATTGTATTATATTAAATAGAAAATAAGAACTTTAAACTATAATATTGGTTCTAAAAATATAAAGTAAGGAGTTTTTTATGGATACGACAAAAATAGATGATATAAGCAAGTTGGATTTAAACAATCTAGATATTAATAAAATGGATATGGGCGGTATAATGGAAAGCTTTTTAGAATGGGCTACTACAAGTGGAGTAAAACTTATAATAGGTATACTTATACTTTCCATTGGATTTAAAATAATAAAGAAATTTGTAAACCATGTAATGTTATTACTTGGAAAAAGGGATATTGATTTAACCCTAAGAAGGTTTTTGAAATCTCTTCTTTTAAGTGTGCTTAAAGTTGCTGTTGTAATCATTGTTTTAGAATATTGGGGAATGAGCTTATCTAGCTTTGCTGCTGTGATAGCATCAGCAGGGGTAGCTATAGGTTTAGCATTACAAGGTAGTTTATCAAATTTTGCTGGAGGATTTATCATACTTTTGATTAGACCTTTTAAAGTAGGAGATTACATAGAAGCAGCAGGTCATGGAGGAACAGTTGAGCAAATAGGACTTTTTTATACACAATTGGTTACTCCAGATAATAAGCAGATACTTATACCTAATGGTTCTGTATCAAATGATAGCCTAACAAACTATTCAGCAAAGAATACTAGACGAGTTGACTTAACTTTTAGTGTAGGATATGAAGATGATATAGTACAGGTGAGAAGAGTATTGAAAGAGATTGTGAATAGCCATAAATTAATAATAAATGAACCAGAACCATTTATAGGAATAGTGGAACATGGAGATAATGCCATTAAATTTGCTGTTAGAGTTTGGTGTAATACAGAAGATTATTGGACAATTTATCTTGATTTATTGGAAGAGGTTAAAGTTAGATTTGATGAAGAAGGAATTACAATTCCTTATCCTAAGATGGATTTAACATTAAGAGAGCTAAAAAGAATTTAATATTATAAAGTCAAGGCACCTTTAGATTTAATCTTTGGGTGCCTATTTTTCATTTTTTTCTTATGAGGGCTGATTTAATATATATAAGAATCTTATGTTTTGACTTAAAACAATTAACTACTTATATATTATATATAAGAGTTTTTTATATTTTATTAAAAAAATATTTTGTTTTTTTACAATTTAATGTCGTTAAATGATTGGAAATAGTTTTTGTTTCCGACAACATATAATATGTGCTTGTTATACAATTTAATTATGAAGTATTAATAAGGGGGGAAATATTGTGAAATCAAAGAAATTATTATCGTTAGGGATAGCTATGTCAATGTTTGTTGCTGGTTGTCCTATATCTGCAAATGCACTTGATAAAATTGATAAAATTCAAGGTGCAGATAAATATGAAACTGCTGGACTTATTGCAGATAGAGAAAACTATACTACTGCAATACTTGTAAATGCAGATAGTACTATGGCTGATGGATTAAGTGCGAGTGGTCTTGCAGGAGCAACAAATGCACCAATTCTTTTAACTAAAAAGAATAATATACCAAGTGCAACTATGAAAAGAGTTGAAAAAGCTAATAAAGTGTACATAATTGGTGGTGAAAGTTCTATTGATAAAGCAACTGAAAACGTTTTGAGAGATAAGAATATAGAAGTTAAAAGACTTCAAGGTAGTGATAGAATTAAGACAAGTTATAATGTAGCAAAAGAAATAGGAGCTATTAACAAGGTTAGTAAGGTTATATTAACTAATGCTTTTAAAGGTGAACCAGATGCTATGAGTATTGCATCTGTAGCTGTTAGAGATAAAGCACCTATAGTATTAACTGATGGAAAGAGTGTACCATTTAACACTACTGGAACAGAAAGTTATATAATAGGAGGTACTTCATCAATGAGTGATAACTTAGTAAATGATACTAATTCAACTAGATTGGGTGGAGTAGATAGATATGATACTAATAAGAAGATAATAAATAAGTTCTATAATGGAGCAAAAGAGTTTTATATAGCTAGCGGAACAGATTTAGTGTATGCACTTGCTGGTTCTACAATAGCTAAAAATACTCCAACAGTTTTAGTTGATGATAATAGCAATAAGACTGTATTAAAAAGTGCAACTAAAATAACAGCAATAGGAAATCTAAATGATAGTATATTACAGCAGTGTTTAAATGTAACAAAAAATATAGGAAATTCAGATACTGGAAAACAATATACAGTAGAGGATGCTGCTAATGCTGTGAAAAAATTGCTAGGTGTTGATAAACTTTATTATAATGAAAATTATCCAGAAGATGAAGACTTAATATTTTTATTAGATACTAGCTTTGAATATTCAGGAAAACAATTCTACGTATTTGGTTATGTCACAGAGAATTCTGAAGGTGATGTTAGATATTGTGTAGAGAAAAATGATATGAGCAAAGTATATACATACAATGTTAGTGGCATTATGGAAGTATGTAACCCAGCTGACTATGAAAATAGAAAAATGATAACAGAAGATAAAGCAAAAGAATTAGCATTAGCAGAATGTGCTAGAAAGCATAAGGTTAGTGTTAATTTATTAAGAGTAAATACTGCTTATATTGATAATATTAATAATATAAAAGTATATGCTGTAAGAATAGATTCAAAGCCACAACCAAAACAGACTTATGGATGGTATTTCATAGATGTTTATAGTGGATATGCTTATAAAGATATTTGGAATAACATTTAAAAAAGTATTTTTAAAAATAATTACAAATATATTCCTTCTGTAAAAGATAATAAAGCAATAATTAAAAGTATTAATCGAATAATTTTATAATTACAATTAAGCATTCTCATACTGGGGAATGCTTTTTTTATTTACACAAACAACATATTTTGTTTTAGTAAATTTATTTTAGTAGATATAAATTTTATAGTCTTAAAACTAGCAAAGTAGGAAGTAAATTTAATATAAAAGGGTAAATAAAGGGTTTAGAGGGCATAATATAGAATAAATTAAGTATTTAAGGAGGGTTTTTTATGTGTAAAAAAACATATTTATTAGTAGTAAGTATACTTGTTGCAGGTTTATTGACTGCATGTAGTGGAAATCCAACTACAGATTCAGGACAGGCACAAGATAATACGAAGAAAGAGACAAATGCGTCAAATAATGATTTAAAAGATGAAAAAAATAATGAAAATTTGAATGAACAAGATTTTAAAGTACCATACACAGATGCAGTAAGCATATTTAAAGATAAGTATAAAGATGCTGATATAGTAGATTTAAGCCTTGAAAGAGACTTAAATAAATTTGTTTATACTGTTGAAGGTGTAGATGATAATAATGAGTATAAGATGAAAATAGACGCTAATACAAAAGATGTACTACAGGATAAAACAGAAAAATTGGATTCAGAAGATTTAAATGGAGCAGCTAGAAAAGAAAAATTAGATTTAAATGATATAATAACACCTCAAAAAGCTATGGAGATTGCATTAAAAGAACAAAATGGAAGAGTAAAAAAATGGAGTTTAGATAAAGATTTAGATGTTACTTTTTATAAAATAAGAATAGATAAAGATAAAAATGAATATGACATAAAGGTAGATTCTAAAAAGGGAACTATATTGGAGGTAGAAAAAGAAGATTAGAAGCTTTAAATTACTTTTGTAATAATTTCTTTTTTAAATAAAATTTGTTTAAAATATAACAAGCAGGGTATAAAAAGATTAAATAACTATTTTAGGAGGAGTACGGTATGTCATTGAAATCATTAAAAATAAAAGAAAATTTATATTGGGTAGGTTCACTTGACCCTGACTTAAGAGTATTTGACATAATTATGTATACACCTTATGGAACTACTTATAATTCATATGTATTAAAAGGAACAGAAAAAACGGTTTTATTTGAGACAGTTAAAGATAAGCATTTTGAAAATTATATTGAACGATTAAATGATTTAAATATAGATTTTGAAAAAATAGACTATATTGTTGTAAGTCATACTGAACCAGACCATGCAGGAAGTGTTGAAAAACTTTTGGATTTAGCTAAGAATGCAAAAGTAGTAGCTTCAGAAACTGCAATTAAATATCTTAAGGAAATAGTAAACAAAGATTTTGAGTATATTGCAGTTGCAGATGGAGATACATTATCAATTGGAGACAAGACTTTAGAATTCTTCTCTGTTCCTATGCTTCATTGGCCAGATACTATATACACATATATTAAAGAAGACAAGACTCTTGTAACATGTGATTCATTTGGTAGTCATTATAGTAATGATAAGATAGTAAACACACTTGATGAAGACGAAGAAAAGGATTACTTAGATGCTTTAAGATACTATTATGATTGTATAATGGGACCATTCAAGCCATCTATGGTAACTGCTATAGAAAAGATAAGAGACTTAGATATAGATACTGTATGTCCAGGTCATGGACCAGTATTAACTGAAAATCCTAGAAAAATTATAGACCTTTATTATAACTGGAGTGTAAATGAACAAATAAAATTAGAAAAAGAAGTTACAATTTGTTATGTTTCTGCACATGGATATACAAAGATTATGGCAGAGGCTATAAAAGCATATATTGAACAAAACAGCAATTATAAAGTAAACTTATTTGATGTAATAGAGAATAAACAAGAAGATATTTTAGCAAAGATAGCAGTATCACAAGGTGTATTGTTTGGTACACCAACAATATTAGGAGACGCATTAAAGCCTATATGGGATATTTTAGTATCCTTAAATCCAGTTATTCATGGTGGAAAGGTTGCTTCAGTATTTGGTTCATATGGATGGAGTGGAGAAGGTATAGAAAATGCTATGGAGAGAATAAATCAGCTTAGAATGAAAGCTGTAAAACCATTTGCTGTTAACTTTAAACCATCAAATGAAGAGTTAGAAAAATTACATTCTTATACAGGTAAATTCTTGGATAAATTAAATTCTACTTTTGGAAGTAAAAAGAAAACTAAGAAATTTAAATGTGTAATTTGTAATGAAGTATTTGAAGGGGATAGTGCTCCTAGTGTATGTCCTGTATGTGGAGCGAAAGAAGACCAATTTATAGAAGTTGAAGAAGATGAAGTTACTTTTAGAAAAGATACTGATGAATATTTTGTAATAGTAGGAAATGGAGCAGCTGGTTTTTATGCAGCAGATGCTATAAGAAAAAGAAATAAAACTTGTAAGATAACTATGATTTCTAATGAAGATGAATTAACTTACTATAGACCTGCACTTTCTGATGGCATAAATGAAGAGCTTGGTTCAGATTTTTATATGGAAGATAAAGCTTGGTATGACGAAAACAATATAGTAGTAATATTAGGAACAAATGTAGATAAGTTAGATGAAGCAAATAAAACTATTATAGTAAATGATGGTGCCATTAAATTTGATAAACTTGTAATAGCTACAGGAAGTAGAAACTTTATACCACCAATTAAAGGGCATGATTTAGAAAATGTGTTTACTCTTAGAAATATAAAAGATTTATACAGTGTAAAGGAAGCCTTAGAAAAATCTAAGAAAGTTGTGGTAATTGGTGGAGGTCTATTAGGACTTGAAGCTGCATGGGAATTTAGATTAAAAGGATTAGAAGTAGTAGTAGTTGAAGCGATGGATGGCATACTATCAAAACAACTTGATAAAGAAGGTAGTAAAATATTAGAGCAATGTGTAAGAGATACAGGAATAGATGTAAGATTAGGTGTAGCAGTTGATGGTATCGATGGAAATGGAAAAGCACAAAAAGTTATATTCAAAGATGGAGATAGTGTTGAATGTGATATGGTAGTATTTTCTATTGGTGTAAGAGCAAATACACAAATAGTTCAAGATACATCTGTAAAAACTGACAGGGGTATTGTTGTAGATAAGACATTACAGACAACTGTTAAAGATATATATGCTTGTGGAGATGTTGCACAAGTAGAAAATACTAGTTTAGCAATATGGCCATCCTCAGTGGAAATGGGAAAAATAGCAGGTGCAAATGCAAGTGGAGATAATTTGACATTTGAAAGTGATGTGTATCCAGTTTCATTAGATGCAATGAATGTAAAAGTATTTAGTATTGGTAATATACAAAATTTTGATAAAGAAATTTCATCAAAAGATGAAGGAAAGAGAATATACAAAAAATTATTTATGAAAGACGGTTCATTAGTTGGAGCTATACTTATAAATGATTTAAGTTGTACTGTTAAATTGATAAGATTAATATCTGAAAAAGGTGATTTTGAAGATATTATGAAAGCAGATATACTATAGTTTAAATATAAGACCGAAAAAGTCTTAAAATATGACAATTCATATTTTAAGACTTTTTTGTTATAATATATAATAAAATAATCATACCTTAACTGTAAATTTATATAGATTGTTTACTTTTTAATGTTAGATTCCTTTTTTGAGATTGGTATATAATAACAATATAGAGTATATAATAATAGTTAAAGTTAAAAAAGGGGAAAAGCAATATGCAGTATATACAAGAATTACTTGATTTGACTCAAAACTATTGGGTACTAGCTACAATAATTGGTTTGTTAAGTGCATTTATAGAAAGCTTTATACCAGCCCTACCACTTGTTGCCATAGTTACAGCAAATGCTGCAATACAAGGGTTATTTCTTGGATGTTTGTTATCATGGATTGGCTCAGGACTTGGGACAACCTCGTTATTTTTATTAATAAGCAGATTTAATGACAGTAAGCTTTTTAATAAGTTGAGAAATAGTAAAACTGAAAGGGCAATAAGTTGGATGGATAAACAGGGATTTAAGTTATTGTTTATAGCATATGCCTGTCCATTTATGCCTGGTTGTTTAGTTACTATTGCATCAGCTTTTGGTAAAAAAGATATAAAGGATTTTGTGCCAGCAATGTTGGCAGGCAAATTTGTAATGTTTATAGTAATAAGTTATGTGGCAAGTGACATAGAAGGATTTATAACAAGTCCTTTAAAGATAGCATCATTTATATTGCTGGTGTTTTTATCATGGAAGATTGGAAATAGAGTCAATAAAAACCTTGAAAATCATAATTATGAATTTCATCATAAAAAAAACAATGATGATAGAGATAATAGAAAAATTTAGTTTTCTAAAAAATAAAAAGTATCAAAAAATAATTAACTTCCAAAGCATTATTTTAAGATACTTTTTATTTTTTTGTTTATTAGGTACAATATCTTTTAAGAACTATTAAACAAAATATGAGTCGACAAACGTAACTATAGTAAAATATAAAATTGATATCCAATCAAAAAAATAACTATGAAATTTAAGAGCTTAGATATGAATTTTTCTGTTTTTGAGTTAGTTTTTATAGGGAGTAAAGAAATGTTTATGGTAATGGGGTAAAACAGTTCAATACCTTCTTTAGTAATAAGGTCAAGGCACAGGTGAGATAGATATCCTATTATAAATCCACTAGACAAACATGAGAAAACTATATTATTGTGAGTAAAGATTGTTAGAGATTTAAAAAAACTATAAAGAAGCAATAAAGCAATTAGGCTATGGGTAAATCCTCTATGTCTAAACCTGCTTCCAAATAATTTGTATATCAATATAAATTTTTTACTTATATGAGAACCTCGCATATCTATATCTGGAAACAAAGACCCTAAATATGCAAAATAAATATAAACCATAATTAATACTATTTTATATGTAATATCGTATTTGACTAGATATATATTGTTTATAAAGGGGAGTATCAAAAGTGCAAATATATATCCTCCCCTTTCATGTGTTTCTTTTATCATATAAAAATCCTCCTGAATCGTCACTATAAACATAATATTGGTAAATTTAGACTATCTTTTATTCTATTATATAGCAAACATAAGTTTTTTTCAAAAGGATTTTAATATTTAATTAATCTTGAGATTTTAAATTTTTATAGTTTTCTAAAGCTCCATTCCAATTTATTACATTAAACCAGTTGTCAATGTATTCATTTCTTCTATTTTGATATTTTAAATAGTAAGCATGTTCCCAAACATCAAGTCCTATTATAGGAGTTAAGTTTTTACTTATAGGACTATCTTGGTTTGGAGTAGTTATAATGGATAATTTACCATCCTTAGTAGCTACAAGCCAAGCCCAACCAGAACCGAAAACATCTAAAGAAGCTTTTTTGAATTCTTCTTTAAATTTTTCAAAAGAACCAAAGTCTCTATCGATTGCTTCTTTTAAAGATTCAGAAGGGATAGTTTTTTCAGGAGTCATTATATCAAAAAAGAATTTATGATTGTAAGCACCTCCTGCATTGTTTCTTACTGCTGTAACAATATCTTTAGGCAAAGAGTCTAAATTTTGCAATAATTCACATAAAGAATAATTGTAAAGCTCAGGATATTTTTCAAGAGCAGCATTTAATTTATCAACATAAGCTTGATAGTGTTTATCATGATGCAATTTCATAGTTTCTTTATCTATATAAGGTTCAAGTGCATCATATGCATAAGGTAATGGTTTAACCTTAAATTTATTGTTTTCAGGTGTAAAAGCAAATGAAGTTATACACTGTGAAATTATAAATAAAGACATAATAACTGGTATTAACATTTTTTTCTTCATAAAAATCACCTCCTAATATAGTATTTCTAGAAATAAAAAAAATATGAAAGATTAGCAAATAATTTATAAAAATTTGATAGTAATTTTCTTTTAAATTGAATAAGTTTTAAATCTAAAGACAAAACTATGAGATATAGAACAAGACTAAAAGATAGGAAGGAATTTTGATAGTATGGATGGCAATATTTCAATTTATTATAAAGGAGATATATCTAAAAAAGAAGATATTAAACTTAAAAAAAAAGAGTCTATAAATAATATTAATAATGTAAATCTCGATAGTAGAGAAAAATTTAAAAATGATGAAAAAACTTTTGATTTTGAGAGATTTGATGTAATAGATGTTATTTGTGGGAATAAACCATTTGAAAAGGATGGAAAAGTTATTGTTTTTAATGGAAGTATATATAATTGTCATGAAATAAAAGCAGAATTGATTGAAAAAGGGCATACTTTTACTACTGATGATGATATTGAAATCTTATTGGCGTCTTATATAGAGTTTGGTAAGAATTGTGTACATAAGATAAAAGGTATGTTTAGTTTTATAATATATGATAAAGTAAGTGAAAGTATATTTGGAGCGAGAGATTTATTTGGAATAAAACCACTTTATTATATAAATAATGAACAATCAATCATTTTTGCCTCAGAGTATAAATTTATGCTTCAATATATAAAAAATCTAAATATAAATGAAAGAAGTTTGCAAAGCTATTTTTCATTTCAATATGTACTTCCTGAAGATACTATGATACAAGGAATAAGGTTGATACCAGCAGGTCATTTTTTTAGAGTGGAAAATGGAATATTATCTTTAAAAAGATATAACAAACTTGAATTTAGAAGTAGTACAAAATTTTTTTATACTAAGAATCATTTAGGAAATAGAGATATAAGCGAGGAAGATGTAAGAAATGTGATAATGGATTCAGTAAAAAGTCATATGATAGGAAATAGAGCAATTGGAACATTTCTATCTAGTGGTATAGATTCATCTATTATAACTACTTTAGCTTCACAAATTAATCCAAATATAAAATCCTTTTCTGTAGGATTTAATGTTAAAGGATATAGTGAGTTAGAAATAGCAAAGAAAACAGCTGATAAGTTAGGTATAGAAAATATCCAAATTAATATAACACAAGATGAATATATAAAAGCATTACCAAAAATAATTTATTCTTTGGATGACCCTGTAGCAGACCCTTCAGAAGTAGGACTTTATTTTCTAATCAAGGAAGCAGGTAAACATGTTGAAGTAGCATTGTCTGGAGAAGGTGCAGATGAATTATTTGGAGGATATAATATATATAAGGAATATAATAATATGAAATCTATTGTAAACTCACCTACGTATGTTAAAAGTATCTTAGGAAGAGTTTCAGAACTTATGCCTAACATGAAGGGAAAAAATTACTTTTATAGAGCTACAACACCACTAGAAAAAAGATATATAGGAAATGCAAAGATTTTTGAAAATAGTGAAGTAAAAAATTTCTTTTATAAATATAAAGAGAAAAATATATATGAGTACTTGTTATCTAACTTGTATAGAGATGCACAGAAGCATAATTATGATTATATAAGCAAGATGCAACATATAGATATGAATACATGGCTTCAGGGTGATATACTTCAAAAAATGAGTAAAATTTCTATATGTGAGCAACTTGAACTTAGAGCTCCATTTTTATATAAAGATGTATTTGATGTAGCAAAGAACTTGAGGATGGATCAAAAGACAACAAAGAGTAATACAAAAGTTTTACTTAGAGAAGCATTTAAAGATATAGTTCCAGAACATGTTATTCAAAGAAAAAAATTAGGATTTCCAACACCAATAAGAATTTGGTTAAAAGATTCTTTAGGAGAAGTTGTAAAAGAAACTATTTCTAATTCAAATGTAGATGATTTTATAGATAAAAAATATGCAATAAATCTTTTAGAGGAACATTTTAAAGGACATAAGGATAATTCAAGAAAAATATGGACTATATTCATCTTTTGTATGTGGTATCAAATATTTATGGAAGATAAAAATATTAAATACTAATCTTGTGTTAGATTTTTCTTGTATTGTATTTTAGAAATAGCCAGAACTAAATTTCTGATATATATTATTATCAAAAACTTAGTTCTGGCTATTTTATTAAAAGTTTATCCAGATACATTTATTTTATTATTTCAATAAAATTGTTGGCAAACATTTTGACAAGGTTACTTTCTACTGCTAAATTTAGATTTTGCCCATCATCATAACCAGCAGAAATCAACCCTAGTAAATTTCCAAACATATCTAAAAGTGCTCCACCTGAACTACCACTAGAGATTGGAGCTGTAAATTGTATCATTTGAACTGTTTCAAAATCACGAAAAGCTGAGATAATTCCATCTGAAACTGTATTGAAAAGACCTAAAGGGCTTCCGATTGCAACTATTTTTTGACCTCTTACAGGTTTTTTACTAACATTGATAGGTATTGGTTTACATTTTCTATCAACCTTTATTACAGCTAAATCATAATCTGTATGATACTTTATAATTTGGTAAGATGTATAAACATTATCATCATTTTCAAATCTAACCAAAAATGAGTACCCATCGTTAACTACATGAAGATTTGTAAGTATATAACCTTCGCTATTTATTACTACTCCAGAACCACTCTTGAATGGTTTTTCCTCACTATTACACACAACAATCATAACGATAGAAGATGATAACATTGCAAGTTCTTCATAAGAAAGTTCTATTTCTTTATTTTGTATAGGTTTTTTAGATGTATGTTTTGTGTTAATAAAAGTACTTTCAGAGTGAGGTCTATCTGTAGAAGTGTAGATTTTATTGGTATCTTCTTTATAGTTTATATTCGAAACAGATTTTTCAAAAGGTATTTCTAATATCTCTGTACTCTTTTTAGAAAGCTCAAATAGAGTAGAAAAATTTGAACATTCAGGATATAAATCAATAATATCTTTACATGGGTTTATATATAAAATATCACATCCAAGTTGTGATAAAAAATATAAGAAAAAAAGTTCTTGTCTCTTAATATTTCCAAAGTACACTATTTTTGGTGAGATATTAGTTTTTGTTTTATTATAAAATAACTTAGGTAGAAAGTATTCTATCCAACACAAAAGTTTAACAGCAAAGTTTTTAACAATAGAAGGTGTTGAATTTGGCATACTTGTATCAAATAAATCTAAGGTATTTTTAAATGCAATTTTTTTAGTCCAATCTAAAGTATCATTTTCTAGCTTGCATGGAAAGTCAATACTATATAAGTTCCAGCTGTTAAATTTGACTTTATCATAAGTATTAAAAACCTTAAGCATATTATCTGTTTGTGATTTGTCAAAACTCATATTTAAATTACTTAATCTAATATAAGGAATTTTTGGATTATTAAAAAAATAATCGTCTATCTTTTTGATTTTTTCTATGTACTTATCAATTGAATATTCAACACCTATATATCGTGTAAAGTAGACTTCCTTAATGTATGAAGAACTTTTACTTGCATATGGCATATTAGACATAAATTCAATTAGAGGTTCATGTGATTTTTTTATTAAAATCTTTAATGGTTTAATAGTACAAAGCATATTTTTTCTCCTATAAAATAAGATGATATAATCTATTATAAAACAACTTAAAACAATATAGTACAAGAATTTTGTAGTTTCAAAATAAAATATGTACTTGTTCATACAAATGATATATAATTACATATTAAACATAGATTTTACATATTTAATAAAGTATGTAAAATCTATGTAAAAAGTAAGAAATATAAACATTTTTTTAATTATATTTTAAAAATATCAAGTAAGTTTTCTTCACAAATGAATAAAAAATGATATAATATGATTAAAGAAAAAGATAAATAATTAGCAAGATTTGTTTAGCTAAAATTAACAAGGGAGCGATAAATTATGGGTATAACATTATCAAAAGGCCAAAAGGTTGATTTAACTAAAGGAAATCCAGGCCTTAAAAATATTTTAGTTGGTTTAGGATGGGACACTAACAAGTATGATGGTGGATTTGACTTTGATTTAGATACAGCAGCATTTTTAACAGGAGCAAGTGGAAGTGTTACTAATGATGGAGATTTTGTATTTTACAATAATTTAAAACATACATCTGGAGCAGTTGAACATTTAGGTGACAATAGAACTGGTGAAGGTGATGGAGATGATGAACAAATAGTTGTTGATTTATCTAAGATTCCTGGAGAAATAAGCAAGATTTCTTTTACAGTTACAATTCATGATGCAACTGAGAGAAGACAGAACTTTGGACAAGTAAGTAATTCTTATATAAGAATAGTAGATAAAGATACGAATGAAGAGCTAATAAAGTATGAATTAGGAGAAGATTTTAGTATAGAAACTGCTATAGTAGTAGCTGAAATATATAAGCATAATGGAGAATGGAAGTTTAATGCACTAGGCTCTGGTTTTGAAGGTGGTCTCGCTGCACTATGTGGAAACTTTGGAATAAACTTATAATTTCAAATATAATAATAAACTAGAGGGGGTATTTTCCATGGCTATAGTATTAAAAAAAGGACAAAAAATTGATTTAACTAAAGGAAATCCAGGTCTTAAAAATATAAAACTTGGATTAGGATGGGATACAAATTCATTTGATAGTGGATATGATTATGATTTAGATGTAAGTGTTTTCATGGTAGGAGAATCACAAAGAGTTGAAAAAGATGAAGATTTTATATTCTATAATAACTTAAAACATACATCAGGAGCAGTTGAACACTTGGGTGACAATAGAACTGGTGAAGGTGATGGAGATGACGAGGAAATACTAGTAAATTTAGATGTAATGCCAAAGCATATTCAAAAGATAGCTGTAACAGTTACAATATATGAAGCTGCCGAAAGAAGACAAAATTTTGGACAAGTAAGTAACTCATATATAAGAGTCTTAAATTCTGAAAATGACGAAGAAATATTAAGATATGACTTGGGTGAAGAATTTAGTATAGAAACTGCAATTACAGTATGTGAGATATATAAGTATAATGGAGAATGGAAGTTTAATGCAGTTGGAGCAGGTTTTGAAGGTGGCTTAGAAGCACTTTGTAGAAATTATGGATTAAATGTTTAACTTGAGTAATATAATATATTAAATATAAATAACCTATACAAAAATGTATAGGTTATATTATATAAAATTTTGTGGAGGTTTAGTATGTCGATTAATTTATCAAAAGGTGATAAAATAGATTTAAAAAAATCGAACCCTGGACTGAGTAATATACTTGTAGGTTTGGGATGGGACCCTGTGCAACAAGCAGGTGGAGGATTTTTTAAATCTCTGTTTGGTGGAGGACAAGCTGATATAGATTGTGATGCATCTGTATTTATGCTTAATCAAGAAGGAAAATTGAGTGGAATAAAAGATTTAATTTATTTTGGAAATCTAAAAAGTGCCTGTAAGTCAGTATTGCATACAGGAGACAATTTAACTGGTGAAGGTACAGGTGATGATGAACAAATCCTAGTTAATTTGGATAAGGTTCCATCAAATATTCACAAATTGTTATTTGTAGTAAACATATACAACTGTGTGGATAGAAAACAACATTTTGGTATGATAGAAAATGCCTATATAAGAGTTGAAGACCAAAATAATAAGAAAGAGATAGCCAAATATAATCTATCTGATAATTATTCTGAAAAAACTACTCTTATAGTAGGAGCTATATATAGAAAAGATGGAAGTTGGCAATTTAAAGCAATAGGTGAAGGAACAAAGGATGCGGGTCTTAAGGAAGTAATGCAAAATTTAGACAGGATTGAGTGTGCATATGGAATTTAATAATGATATCAAATATTATAATGTAGATAAAGAAGAGGTAACAGAAGACTTATCTGTTAACCCTGAAAAAGGTTTATCAGAACCAGAAGTCAAGAAAAGAAGAGAAAAGTATGGTTTAAATGAGTTTACACCAAAAGAAGAAGGAAGCTTTTGGGATGATTTAAAAGACAGTTTAAGTGAACCAATGATAGTTATTTTGATTATTGCAGCAGTAGTAAGTGCAGTAATTGGAGAAACTCATGATGCAATAGGTATAGTAGGAGCTATAGCAATAGGTATAGCAATAGGTATGATTACAGAAGGTCGTTCTAAGAAAGCAGCAGATGCTCTTTCTAAATTGACTGAAAACATAGAAGTTAAAGTATTGAGAGACGGAGAAGTACATCAAATCTCTAAAAGTGAATTGGTACCAGGAGATATAGTATATATCGAAACTGGTGACATGGTACCTGCTGACGGTAGACTTATAGAGACTATAAATCTTAAAGTTAGAGAAGATATGTTAACTGGGGAATCTGATGATGTATCTAAAAAGTGTGATGTAGTAGTTTCTATGGAAGAAATAGAATCTAAAGGAGCATTAGTAGTACAAGAGCCAATACCTGCAAAACAAATAAATATGGTATTTGGTGGTACACTTGTAGCTTATGGTAGAGGAACTCTAGTTGTAACTTCAATTGGAGATAGTAGTGAGATGGGTAAAATAGCTCAAAACTTATCAGATACAGATGAGCAAACTCCACTTCAGATAAAACTTGGAAATTTAGGTGGATTGATAGCTAAAGTTTCTAGTGCAGTAGCAGGATTATTATTTATATTTATGGTTTTCCAAATGGTAAGTAAGAATGTATTAAATGTAGACATGTCTGGAATATTACCATTTTTAGAATCAATAGACCCTGTTAAAACGGCATTTACAGTATGTGTTGCGTTAATAGTTGCAGCAGTACCAGAAGGTCTTCCAACTATGATAAATATGACACTTGCAATAACAATGCAAAAAATGGCCAAAATAAATGCATTAGTTACTAAAAAAGAAGCTTGTGAAACTATAGGTTCTGTTTCTGTAATATGTTCAGATAAAACTGGTACATTAACTGAAAATAGAATGACTGTAGAAGTTGCATATATTGATGGAAGATATATTGAAAGTTCAGAAGAAGAAATAAATAGTTATTTTGAAGAAAACTGTATGATAAACTCTACAGCTGATATAGAGCATAACGATGGTGATGTTAAGTATTTGGGAAGTGCTACTGAATGTGCATTACTTTTATACTATAAAAACGTAGACTATAGAAAATTTAGAAAAGATTGTAATATAGTAGCTCAAAATCCTTTTACTTCTGACTCAAAAAGGATGACTTCTGTTATGGGTAGAGATAATCATCATGTACTATTATCAAAAGGAGCACCAGAAGTTTTACTTGAGTTATGTTCACATATCCAAAGGGGAAAAGACATAGTTCCAATAACTGAAAATGTGAAACATGAAATTTTAGAAGAAATAAAAAAATTACAAATAAAATCAATGAGAACTTTAGGTTTTGCATATAAAGAAATCTCACAAGCTGAAGAAGAAGCAGCAGTAACTGCTGAAAGTGATGCTATGAATGTTAGTGCAATGGAAAGTAATTTAGTATTCAGTGGTTTTGTTGGTATAAGAGACCCACTTAGAAAAGATGTTATAGAGTCTGTAAATACAGCAAACAAAGCTGGTGTTTCTGTAAAAATGCTTACAGGAGATAATATAAATACAGCAAAAGCTATAGGTGAAGAATTAGGTTTATTAAAAGGAAATATGAGAGCAGTTGAAGCTTCATATATAGATACTTTAGATGATGAAGAATTAAAAGAAGAGATACAAACTATCTCAATCGTTGCAAGAAGTAAGCCAGATAGTAAAATGAGAATAGTTTCAGCTTTACAAAAGAGTGGAGATGTTGTTGCAGTAACAGGTGACGGTATAAATGATGCTCCAGCACTTTCAAAAGCAGATGTTGGTATAGCAATGGGTATCTCTGGGACAGAGGTGTCTAAAAATGCAGCAGATATAATTTTAACTGATGATAGTTTTAGTACTATTGTAAAAGGTATTAAATGGGGTAGAGGAATTTATGATAACTTCCAAAGATTCGTTCAATTCCAATTAACAGTAAATGTAATTGCCTTTTTAGTGGCTATAATATCTCAGGTAATGGGACAAGAGATGCCATTTACTACAATACAATTATTATGGGTAAACATAATTATGGATGGTCCACCAGCACTAGCATTAGGTCTAGAGCCTGTTAGAAACCATGTATTAAATAGAAAGCCTGTTGATAGAAAAGCTAATATAATTTCTAAATCAATGGTATATACGATAGTATTAAATGCAATCTATATAACAACAATACTAATGCTACAATCTACATTTAACTTCTTAGGAGTTGATGAAGCTCACAAAGGAACTGTAATGTTTGCATTGTTTGCTTTTAGTGCATTGTTTAATGCATTTAACTGTAGAGAATTTAATGCAGATAGTATTTTTCCAAACTTTACACATAACAAATTAGCATTACAAATAATAGTTTTAACAGGAATTGCGCAAGTAATATTTACTCAGCTATTCCAAGATTTCTTTAACTCTGTAGCTATGGATGTTATGACATGGGGAAAAGTTCTATGTGTAGCAGCAAGTGTAGTTGTAGTTAATGAAGTTGTAAAATGTATAATAAGACTAGTAAAACCAAAAAAAGCCGCTTAAAATAAATTTTTTAAAAAATAACAAACTGACTCAAAATATGTATTTTGAGTCAGTTCTAAATAAACATTTAAATTGGGAGGATAATTATGGGCGACTCAAAGGTATTTGAAAAAATATTCTCCAGCCAATCAGACAGAGGAAATTACACTCCTTCAAAAGGATATCTAAGTTATTTTATTTCATATATTGGTTTAGAAGATGAGGTTTTGTACAATCTTGAGATATTTAAGGCAAAACAAAATATTGATAGTAAAAAAGATATTGTTTTATTTACTGATGCTATAGCAAATCCTAGTGATTTTGATATTATAAATTATTTTAAAAATGGACTTAAAAAATATAGAAACAGTATGGAAGATGTAGATATAAATATTTTAGGGTTCGATGGGATTGATTATAAACTAAAAAAAGCTATAGATAAAGTTTTAAAAGAGGAAGAAAAAGAATTTACTAATGATAGAGTTAAACAAAATTTTATAGTGAAAATAATGGCATGGATAAAAATCTATATCGGTGCTTTAGATATAAATAAAAATGAGGCTCCAAAAGTAATATTTTATGGGGATATAAAAAAGCATGAAGTTTATCTACTCTTAATATTGTACTTGGCAGGCTTTGATGTTTTATATCTTAACCCAAATTCAAAGAGTAATATAGATATTTTAAACATAGAAAAATACAAGGTAGAGTTTGAAGAAGCCAATATAATAGAAGAAAAAGTTGCTTTTGAAGAAAGGGTTATCTTAGGAGAAAAAATAGATAAAGGTTCTGTAAAAAAAGCTTTTACTGTGGGAGCAGAAGCATCAAAACGTATAAGCGAAGAGTTATTAAATGATGCAGGATTTATAAAACCTTGGCAGCTTCAAGATAGAAAAATAAAAAATTTACTTTTAAGTTCAACTGTTGATGAAATATCAATATACTGGAATCAGCCATTAAAATTAAGACCAGGATTTAAGTTTAATGATGTTACTGTAGAAGTTCCAAATTTTCTCTCTAAGATTAATGGAATATATAATGACAAAAATGAGTATATTAAGTTTTTAGATTTATTGAGAGATTCGGAAAGTTCAACATTTATTGAATTTAATGGGGATATAGACAAATTTTCGAAAGAGTTTACAAGAGATGCTTTTAGTTTGTCTTTTTTACTGAATTCAAAAGGTGTTATAGATAAAAATTCTGTTTTAAATAATAAAGATTATTCTATTTCAACATTGGCATTAAATCAACAAATTATGATTTTAGAAAAGGTTGAAGAGTTATTAGAAGGAAATATGTTCTTAAATGGTTTAAGTGGAGAGGACAAGATAAAAGGTCTGTTTACAATACTTCATATGGATAAGAAGTTTGTTCATATGATGAATAATTTTGATTATTCTCTTATAAATCCAAAATTGATTATATATATGTACAAGAGTATAGTATTTGATAAAGAAATAGTTTTCCTTATGCTTTTACTAAGTAAAATTGGATTTGATATTATTATATTGTGTCCAGGAGGAGAAAATAATATAGAGAATGTTATAAATAACCAATTGATTGATGTACACAGATTGGATAAAATGGTATATGACCTTAGATTAAATTCACTTGAAGATGATATACCTTTACTTAAAAAAATTTTTGGAAAGAGGAGAAGATTTTAGATGGGGATAAATATAAATAGTTTTTCAAAAGATAAAAATTCTGTAGAGGTTACTGAAAATTTACCTACAGTTGTTGAAGAAGAAAATTTTGATATAATGGAATATACAAATAATAAAAAAAATGAACTGAGAAAGTCTAAGGAAGTTGAGGCATTGACGTCTCTTATAGAAGTAGAAAACCCAGATACAATTTTACAATTTGGTAGAAAAGCATCTGAAGGAGTAGCAAGGGTTTCTGATAGTCTTTTAAATACAATAAAACTAAATAGAAATGAAGAAAACTCTAAAATGTTGGTTCATTTGACTAAAATAATGGACAAGTTTGATTTAGATGATTTTCAAGAAACTAAGGAACCAAATTTTGTTCAAAAACTTTTCAAAAAAGCTAATAATGCCATTGAAATGATGTTTCAAAAATATGAAACATTGGGAGGAGAAGTTGAAAAAATCCAAATTGAACTTGAACAATATGAAAGAGATATAGCACTTTCTAATAAGCAAATAGGTTCTATGTTAAATGAAAACTTTGAGTTTTATAATGAACTTCAAAAATATATTGTTGCTGGAGAAATGGCAATAGAAGAAATGGATAACGAGATATTACCTTTCTTTAAGCAAAAATCGGAAACTAGTGGAGACCAAATGGATGTTGTTAATTATCAAGAGCTATTGAAAGTTTATGATATGTTAAATCAAAGAATATATGATTTAAGAATAGCAGAAAATATAGCCATACAGACAATACCTATGCTTAGAGGTATGCAACATAATAACTATGGTTTAATTAGAAAAATAAACAGTGCATTTGTTGTAACTTTACCAGTATTTAAACAATGTTTATCTCAAGCTATATTGCTTAAAAAGCAAGAATTGCAAGCAAAATCTCTAAAAGCACTTGATGATAAGACTAATGAATTATTGCTTAGAAATGCTCAAAATGTAAGTACTCAAAGTGCACAAATAGCTAGAATGGCTGGAACAAGTTCTGTTCAAATAGAGACATTAGAAAAAATGTATACTACTATTAAGTCTGGTATAGATGAAACTATGAGAATAGAAGAAAACAATAGAGTTTTAATTAAGGATAATACAAAGAGGTTGGAAGAATTAAATACAGCTATAATTTATAATAAGTAGTATATTAGGGGCTAATTTGTATAAAGTTGGCCCTTTCTATGTATATGAGGAGGCCATACATTGAAATATTTCGATTATATCTGCAAAGATGATTTGAAAAAAATTTTTTTGAAAGAGCCAAAAGACTTTAATGCTAAGACTGAAAAAGATGTATTGAAATATGCACTAGGTGCTTTTTTATACGTTCCAGCTACTCAATATAATATGATTTATAAGAGTATTATAGGAGATGTTAGAGGAGTTAGACCATTGGCTATTTGCTTAGAAGATGCTGTTGGGGTAAATGGAGAGTTAGAGGCTATAGAAAATCTTAGGTTAATTTTGAAAGATATTAGTGATGAAAGTATAACAAACAAAGATGGAATACCATTAATTTTTGTAAGGATAAAAGATGTGGAGCAATTGTTGAGGATTAAAGATATTATAGTTAAAAATAGTCATACTATAACAGGCATATTAATTCCTAAAGCAAATTCAGAGTTAATAGAAAATTGTATAAAAGCTTTGAGCTCTATGAATCTTCAAGATATGTATGTTATTCCAATAATAGAGACAAGGGAATTTATATATAAGGAAAGTAAAGAATTGAGTTTTAATAATTTATACAATTCTATTTTAAAACACAAGTCAAGAATACTCAGTATTAGAGTAGGTATAACTGACATATTAGGTATGTATGGTATAAGAAGAGACAAAAACTTTTCTATATATGACAATTTGATTTGCTCTTCATTTATACTAGATATAATTACGTATCTTCAAAGGCCAGAGTTAGATATACCTATAAGTGGAGGAGTATCAGAGTTCTTTGATATGACAAATAAGGATATAAGAAGTAAGTATATAGAAGAAATATTGTTGGATAAATTTCATGGGCTAATTGGAAAGACAGTAATTCATCCAATGCAAATTCAGATTGTACAAGCACTATCTGCAGTGTCATATGAAGATTTTACTGATGCTTTGGATATATTGAATAGCACAAATAGCAAATATGGTGTGAGCAAAGGTATACTAGGAGAGAGAATGAATGAGACAAATCCACATTTTTTATGGGCTAAAAAAACATTGATTCTATCTAAAATATATGGTGTATTAAATAAAGGAGTAGACTATGAAGAATTGCTTAAATTTTAATTGTGAAATTGACATTATTGATAATCCATTAAATTTAGAATTAAATGATTTTTTAGATATAGGAATAAGAAACAATAGTAAGAGACGTTTTTTATTCATATCAAAGACACTTGGTAAGCATCTAGCATGCAAACCAAGTGAGATGGATAATTTGGGAAAATTAATAGCCACAATTTATAATGAAAAAAATAAAGTAACATCAAATGGTACTGTTATAGCTTTTGCTGAAACTGGCACAGCTATTGGGCATAGTTTTTTTGATTACTTATGTGGAGAATACGAATTTATTCACACTACTAGAGAACAGTTTGATGAGTTAGAGAATCTAGAATTTTTAGAGGAACATTCTCATGCAACAGACCAAAATCTATACTTTGGAATGCTTAACAACTTCAAAACTGGAGATGAGGTGATATTAGTTGATGATGAGATTACCACAGCTAATACATGTATGAATATAATTAGGAAGATTCAAAGTATTTATCCTAAAAAGAAGTACACAATATGTTCCATACTTAATTGGGTGAGTGATGAGAACTTAAGAAAAGTTACTTATTTAGAAAAAGAACTAGATTGTAAGATAGAATTTGTATACTTATTTAAAGGAAACTTTGATTTTGATATAAATGAAGATATTATTTCAAATTACAATGATAATTATAATACTGCTGAGTCACAATCTATTTCAAATGATAAAGTAAACTTAGTAGTAAATCACATTAATGTTGACCTAGAAGATTATATTGGGAATAAGAAATACGTAAAATATACAGGTAGATTTGGAATCAATAGAAGAGAACAGTTTAGATTAAAAGAAATTGTAAAGAGAGAAAGCAAAAAAATAACTATGGATAATAAAGAATCTTTAAAAAATGAAAATGAAAAGATTCTATTTTTAGGTACTGAAGAATTTATGTATATACCAATGTTGTTTGCTAAAGAAAAAGAAAATCAATATGATGTGTACTATCATTCAACAACAAGAAGTCCAATTATTGATATTGAAAAAAATAATTATCCTATTAGAAGTAAGTTTAAATTAAAGAGTTTTTATAATATAGATGTTCAAAATTATATTTATAATATAGATAAACATAATTTTTCTAAATGTTATTTATTTGTAGAGTTAAATAAGAGTAAAAATTCTTATCTGGAATTTATTGATATAATTAAAAATACAAGTATAAAAGAACTTACTATAGTATGTTGTAGCTAAATGCTTTAAGGGGAGTAAGATATATCACAGTTTTAAGATAGGAGTTGAATCATATGGCAGATTTTAGCACATATTCTAAGGATGATGTTATCTTTTTATTAAAAGATATATCAAATTTAATTAAAGAAGAAGGAAATAAAGAGAGAGAATTAAAAATACAAAGTGGTAGTCATTATTCAGAAATGATACCAATAGAGTATGAAGTTAGTGAAGATTATCTGAATTTATATCATGATAAACTAGAGCAAAATAAAGATAAGCTTGCATTTTCAATAGGGGTTATGTGTGAAAAAATAATTAAAAAAAATGGGAATGATGTGGTTTTAGTTTCACTTGCTAGAGCAGGTACACCTATTGGAATTTTGGCAAAGAGATATCTGAAAAACAAGTATAATCTAAATTTACCTCATTATACAATCTCTATAATAAGAGATAAAGGAATAGATATGAATGCAGTTGAATATATAGTAAAGAATCATCCAAATTCAGAGATTCAATTTTTAGATGGTTGGACTGGAAAAGGAACTATATCAAAAGAACTTGAAAAGGCATGTGATGAGCTTAATAGTAAATTTAAAAAAACTTTTGACTCAACCCTTGCTGTATTGGCTGACCCTGCTGGATATTCAGGTCTTTATGGAATTAGAGAAGATTTCTTAATACCAAGTGCATGTTTAAATTCAACTGTTTCTGGATTAATAAGTAGAACTGTATTAAGAGATGATTTAATTGGTAAAGATGATTTTCATGGAGCTAAGTTCTATAAACATTTAAAAGATAAAGACGAATCTATAAATTATATAGAAACTATAGAAGCATGTTTTAAAAATCAATTTAAGAACATATCTGATGAAGTTAATAAATGGGAAAGTGATATTATAACAAAAGATGGGTATTTTGATGTTTTAAATATAAAGGAAAAGTACAACATAACAGACATTAATTTTATCAAACCAGGTGTTGGAGAAACAACAAGAGTTTTACTTAGAAGAGTTCCATATAAGATTCTAGTTAAAGACTTAAATGATAAATCTTTAGAGCACATATTTATATTAGCTAAAGAGAAAAATGTTGAAGTTGAACAAATGGACTTAAAAGCATATAAATGTTGTGGAATAATAAAAAATATGAAAGATATTTAGAAAATATATTAGACAGGAGAATACTGAATGATTGTTTTTTCAGACTTAGACAGGAGTATTATTTACTCTGATAAATTTTTAGACACTGATAAGAAATATACTAATATAGAAATTTATAGAGAAAAAGAAATATCTTATATATCTTTAGATACTATAAATTTAATAAAGCAAATACAATATTATGGTATGTTTATACCTACAACTACTAGAACAGTAGAGCAATTTAAGCGTATAGAATTTAATAAATATGGGATTCATTTTCCATTTAGTATAACTTCAAATGGAGCAATTATACTTAAAAATAATGAAATATTAAAATCGTGGAGTAAAGAAATAGATAAATTAAAGTCTAACTATGAACCCATTGAAAGTATGATTGTAAAATTTAAAGATTATCTGAATGTAGAAGGAATAACCAACTTTAAAGTTGCAGAAGATACATTTTTTTATATAGTTGTTGATTTTGCAAAATTTAGTTTGGATTCAATTAGGGAGTATCTAGATATATTGGAATCAAAAAATTGGAAATTCTATGTTAGTGGCAGAAAAATCTATTTTATACCAAAAGAAATCTCAAAAGAAAATGCTATAAAGTATTTGACTAAGGAATTAAAAATAGAGTCTTTTTATGCAATAGGAGATTCTGTTATGGATTATGGTATGCTCAATATTTCAAATAAAGCATATGTATTAAAGCATGGTGATATAAATAAAAATGAAACAGAAAGTTCATTTATATCGAGTACTTTTAATGGAATGAGTGGAACAGAAGAGATACTATCTAATATTTTAGATGAAAGTTGTCTGCTTAATATATAATAATAAATATATATAATTAATAAACTAAAAAAATCTGAAATAAATTAGAATAAAATTTGTCATACTAATTTATTTCAGATTTTTATTAATTTATATTCAAGTAAGAGTTCAATATATTAAAATGAAGGTGGAGTCATTGCCCAAACTGAGATACATATATCATCATCATAATTTTCATATACATGTGGAATAGTACTGTTAAAATAAAAACTATCTCCTTCTTCTAGTACATATTCCTTATTTCCAAGTATTATCTTCATTTTTCCTTTTATTATATAACCACATTCTTCCCCTTCATGTGTTACAAATTCACTACTTTTTTTTGTATGACCATCTAGCGTAACAAGTAAAAATTCTATTTTCTTACCAGATAAATTAGGAACAAGAAGTTCATAAAATTTTGTAGAATCATTAGTTACTATTTTTTTTCTATTGTTTTTCTTTACCACTATATCAGAGTATTCTTTTCCAATCTCATCAAAAAAATAACCTATATTTATATCAAGAGCTTTTGATATTTTCCACATTGCTACAATTGATGGAACAACCATATTTCGCTCAATTTGACTTATTAAACCCGTACTTAAATCCGAGTTCTTTGCTAAAGTAGAGATACTGATATTTTTAGATTTTCTAAGAGCTCTAATTTTACTTCCGACATCTATATTCATTAGATACAAACCCCCTTAGACATGATTATAACATATAATTTCTAAAGAATAATAAAATAAAAAAGTTTTATTATTCATGTATTTTCCATGTTATATTGAATTTTCTGAAAAGATGGATTATAATAAAACTAATATTCAATATATTGAATATTGATTTGAATATTTTAATTTAATGAAATAGGAGGTAGGTAAGATGAAGAGTTTTGTAAGTCCTGATAATATTTGGGTACTATGGGCAGTCATAACTGGATGGGCAGCATTTAGTATTTATCTGGAACAAAAGTACAACTGGGCATCGAAAATATCAGGGGCAATAATAGCTCTTGTAGGAGCCATGTTACTATCAAATCTAAATATCATACCAGTAGAGTCTGTTGTGTATGACCAGGTATGGGGATATGTTGTTCCTTTAGCCATAGCTTTACTGTTATATCAATGTAACATTAAAAAGATATGGAAAGAAAGTGGAAGATTACTTGTAATATTTCTTGTAGGCTCTGTAGGAACTGTTCTTGGAGCTATGGTTGGATTTTTACTATTAAAAAATGCAGTACCAGATTTAAATATTGTTGCAGCTATGATGACAGGTTCTTATATAGGTGGAAATGTAAACTTCGCAGCCATGTCAGGAGCATTTAATGCACCCGGAGAATTAGTATCAGCAACAGTTGTAGCAGATAATCTTTTAATGGCTTTATATTTCTTTGTTTTAATAGCTATCCCATCCATTGGATTTTTTAGAAAACATTTTAAACATCCACATGTAGATGAGATGGAACGTACTGATGTAACTGAAGGAGAAACAATAGCAGCAAACTATTGGGGAAGAAAAGAAATATCTTTAAAAGATATAGCAATAGCTATTGGTAGTGCCTTTATAATTGTTGCAGTATCTGTAGAGTTATCAACTTGGTTCAAAGCTATAATACCAACATCAAATCCTTTTTTAGCAATGTTAAATACTCTATTCGGTAATCAATATTTAATAATAACTACTTTGACTATGTTATTTGCTACCTTTATGCCTAAATTCTTTAGTGATATAAAAGGAGCACAAGAGATAGGTACATTTTTGATTTATATATTCTTTGTAGTAGTAGGTGTTCCTGCTTCTATAACATTAATAATTCAAAAATCACCACTACTACTTTTATACTGTGGAATAATGGTACTAATAAATATGTTAGTTACATTTATAGTTGCCAAAATATTTAAATTTAGTTTAGAAGAAGCCATTCTTGCATCTAATGCAAATATTGGTGGACCTACAACAGCAGCAGCTATGGCAATATCAAAAGGCTGGTCTAAACTAGTAGGACCAATACTTATAGTTGGAACATTTGGATACATAGTTGGTAATTATTTTGGCCTTTTAGTGGGAAATATTTTAATATAATTTTAATTTAATATAGTTTTTCGTGAATTAAAAAGTTTATTTTGATAAAGATTTTTATTTAACTGGAGGTTGTTATGATTTTCGATGGACATTCAGATACTTGGGCAGATGTAACAATAAGAAGACTTAACGGGGAGAAAGATGTATTTAGAAGAATTCATCTTGATAGTTTTAAAAGAGCAAATATAGAAGGAGCTATCTTTGTAATATGGATAGACCCTCCATATGATAAGGAACCTGAAAAAAGAGTTAAACAAATTGTAAACTCCATAAAAGATGAAATTGAAGATATGAAAGATATTGTAAATATAGTAAAAAAATATTCTGATATAAGTAAAGGTATAAGTGAAAATAAAATAAATATTTTAATTGGAATAGAAGGATTAAGTCATATTGGAAAAAATATAGATTTAATAGATTATTTTTACAAGGAAGTTGGAGCAAGACATGCATCGTTAACTTGGAATGAGCAAAATGAACTTGCGACAGGATGTTTAGGAGATAAGAACAGAGGTTTAACTGAAATAGGGAAAAAAGCAGTAAATAAGATGGAAGAATTGGGCATGATTGTGGATGTGTCACATTTGAATGACAAGTCATTTTGGGATTTGATGTCTATTGTAAGTAAGCCAGTAATAGCTTCTCATTCTAACGCAAGAAATCTATGTGATGCTAAAAGAAATCTTACAGATGCTCAATTAAAAGAAATTTCAAAGACAGGTGGATTAGTAGGAATAAATAGTTTTAGAGGATTTACTAATAGTAATCCCAAAAAACAAGATTTGATACACTTAGTTGACCATATAGACTATATGGTAAATCTTATAGGTATAGAACATGTATCTTTTGGGTTTGACTTTAGTGATTACTTGAGGACAGAAACTATAGGTTCTTTTACTGAAAATGCCAGTATTCCAAGTGTAGATGGTCTTGAGAGCACACATACAGCACATAATATAATAGTAGAGCTTGAAAATAGAGGTTATAAAAAAAGAGATATAGATTTAATTTCTAGTGGTAATTTTTATAGACTCTTTAAAGATATATTAAAATAATATAATGAATAGTTTAAACGCATAAGATATTTATTATATTTAATGTAACACATACATATTTAAATTAGCATTTATAATTTATTTTATTAAATTGAATTTTAATGTTACTAGAAGTTTCAATTCTAGTAACATTTTTTATATGTAAAACAAAAAATATATATACAACTATTGACAATGATAATTATTATTGATAAACTATAAAAGTGAAAAATGATAATAATTATCATTTTAAATAAAGAAAAGTTTTTAAGGAGGGAGAATGAAAAAAAGGTATTTAGTCATAGGAATAATAATTTTGTCTTATTTTTCTTTATTTATAGGAGCTGAAGATATAAATATAATGCATCTATTTGCAAAAAATCAACATAAACTTATGGTATTTGTTATAAGTAGAATACCAAGATTGATAAGTATATTGATTGCAGGTGTAGGGATGAGTATAGCAGGTCTTATAATGCAACAGATAAGTAAAAATAAATTTGTATCACCCACAACAGGGGCTACAATAGATGCAGCTCAATTTGGTATAGTAATTTGTATGCTTTTAATACCAACTGCGTCTATTCTTACAAAGACCATAATAGCATTTGTATTTTCTCTTATAGGGACTTTTATGTTTATGAAAATAATAAGCAGATTACAATTTAAAAATATAATTTTCGTACCATTAGTAGGTATAATGTTTGGAAATATAATAGGTTCTATGACAGATTTTATTGCATATAAATACGATTTGAGTCAAAATGTAAGTTCTTGGATGCAAGGTGACTTTTCTATGATACTTAAAGGAAATTATGAGATATTATACATTACAATACCTCTTATAATATTAGCATATATCTATGCAAATAAATTTACTGTTGTTGGCATGGGCATAGATTTTGCAACAAACTTAGGGTTGAGCTACAAAAAGGTTGTTAATATAGGTTTGGTAATAGTGGCCCTTGTCACAGTATGTGTAGTCGTTACAGCTGGTAACATACCTTTTATAGGTCTAATAGTTCCAAACATTGTGTCCTTATATATGGGTGATAATATAAGAGCAAACATATGGTATACTGGTTTATTTGGAGCTATATTTGTGCTTATATGCGATATTTTTGGAAGGATAATTATTTATCCATATGAAATATCTATAGGACTTACAGTTGGAGTCATAGGAAGTATACTATTCCTTTATTTGATACTAAGGAGGAATGTAAATGAAGCTTAGTCTTAATAAAAAAATTTATTTCATTAGTATATTACTATTAATATCAATAGTGATTTTTACAATTTATGGAATAGATATGAATAATATAGATTATGCACTATCACAAAGAATACCAAAAATACTTGCTATGATATTAGGTGGAGGGTGTATAGCATTTACTACTGTAGTGTTTCAAACAATTACAAACAATCAAATACTAACACCAAGCGTATTAGGATTGGATTCATTATATGTAATGATTCAAACTATAATAGTATTTATATTTGGTTCAACTAGCAGTTTGATTATTAATGAAAATTATAATTTTATTGTCAATGTTGCTGTTATGATTGGAGCATCAATGTTATTATATAAGACATTATTTGAAAAAAATAAAAATAATATTTTCTTTTTAGTCCTAGTAGGTATGATATTTGGAACATTATTTAAAAGTGCAACAACCTTTATTCAAGTAATGATAGACCCAAATGAATTTCTAGCTTTACAAACTAGTATAATGGCCAGTTTAAATAATATAAATACTAATGTACTTTTAATAGCATTTATAATAATTATTGCCATGATACCTTTTATATATGACGAAATAAAGTATTTAGATGTATTATCATTGGGTAGAGAGCAATCAATTAATTTAGGTGTAGATTTTGATAAAGTAGTTAAAAAAATGATAATAGTAATAGCGATTTTAGTTTCAATATCAACAGCACTTATTGGTCCAATGACATTTTTAGGGCTTTTACTTGCTAATATATCTAGAGAAGTTTTTAAAACGTATAAGCATACATATTTAATTTTTGGTTCTATGCTAATAGGCATGATTACATTAATAATTGGTCAATTTTTTATACAACATGTATTTAAATTTGATACTACTTTGAGTGTAGTAATAAATTTCATAGGAGGAATTTACTTTATTCAGTTATTGTTAAAGGGGGCAAATAAGTGATAGAAATAAGAAATATATTTAAAAAATATAAGAACAAAAATGTTGTAGAAGATGTTTCTTTTAATATAGAGAAAGGAAAGATAACTTCTTTTATAGGACCAAATGGAGCTGGGAAAAGTACTGTATTATCAATAGTAACAAGGCTTATAGGTGGTGATAGTGGCGAAGTAATAATAGAAGGGAAAAACTTAGCTAGCTACACTAACAAGGAATTAGCTAAAAAAATAGCTATTCTTAAACAATCTAATAATATAACTTTAAGGCTCACAATAAGGGAATTGGTTGGGTTTGGAAGATTTCCGTATAGTGAAGGAAATCTAACTAAAGAGGATGAGAAGTATATTGATGAAGCGATAGAATATATGAAATTGACTGATATACAACATAAATATCTAGATGAGTTGAGCGGAGGTCAGAGACAAAGAGCCTATATAGCAATGGTAATAGCCCAAGATACAGAGTATATATTGCTTGATGAACCACTTAATAATTTAGATATGAATCATTCAGTTCAGATGATGAAAGTGCTTAGAGACCTTTGTGATGACCTAGATAAGACTATAGTGTTAGTAATGCATGATATAAACTTCGCATCATGCTATTCAGATAATATAGTTGCATTAAAAAATGGAAAAATTGAGAAGGTAGGTCGTACAGATGAGATAGTCAATGAAAAAGTTTTAGAAGATATTTATGAGATGAACTTCAATATTAAAAATATAAATGGAAATCGAATTTGTATTTATTTTTAACGAATCATCTATAAAATTCAAAGTATTATATAAAAACAAACGAATTTTATAAAAATTTAAATTAAAATAGACATCAATAAGAAAGAAGGAGATATCAGCATGAATAAAAAAGTAGCAATAGTAGCCACAGTGGTAATAGTAGTATTGGTGACAGTGTTTGCATTAGGTGGAGGCAAAAAAAATGAATCTAAGACATCAGATAATTCAAATAATACTGTAAAGATAACTCATAGTTTGGGAGAAACAGATGTAAAGCTAAATCCTAAGAAGGTAGTAGTATTTGATTATTCAGCTCTAGATACAATGGATACGTTAGGAGTAGGAGAGAGCTTAGTAGGACTTCCAAAATCAAGTTTGCCAACATCTTTAGAAAAATATAAAGATGAAAAATATGCAGATTTAGGAGGATTGAAAGAACCAGACTTAGAAGGTATAAAATCAGCAAATCCAGATTTAATTATAATAAATGGAAGACAAGAAGATTTTTATGAGCAATTATCGAAAATAGCACCAACAATAAGTACAAGTAAAGATGATAAGAAGTATTTGGATTCTGTTAAAAATAATATAGATAAAATAGGAAAAATATTTGGAGTGGAAGAAAAAGCTAATCAAGAGTTTAGTAAAATTGAAAAGAAGATAGAGACTTTAAATAAAAAAGTAAAAGAAAAAAACTTAAATGCTTTAACCCTAATGGTAAATGAAGGTAATTTAAGTGTATTTGGTGAAGAATCAAGATTTAGTATATTATACAATAGTTTTGGATTTGAAAATAAAGATAAAAATATAAAAGAATCAAGTCATGGTCAAAATATTACTTTTGAGTATATAGCTAAACAAAATCCAGAAGTTATGTTTGTTATAGATAGAGGAATAGCTACAGGTAGTGATGTAAAAGAGGGTTCAACAGCAAAGTCTGTTTTAAATAATGATATAATAAAATCTATGGATGCATATAAAAATGATAATGTAATCTATCTGGATTCACCAACATGGTATGTGAATGATGGAGGTCTAACTTCTTTAAATAAAATGATAGATGATGCATCACAAGCAGTTAATAAGTAAATCTATTATTTACAATAAACATGTTTTATTTATTACTTATTTAATCAGCCACTTTAAGTGGCTGATTTTTTATGATTTAAATAATAATCTTAATTACAATATAAATCTATTCAAAATATAATAAAATACAAAGTTATACTGGACAAAAAGAATAATTTTTAAATATAATTGAACTATATAGATGTATGTTGTCGCAATTATATAGTTTTAAGCTATGTTTTACAACTAAAAGTAAGATAACTATATTTGAAAATAAGAATTTCTATATAAAAAACGTTTTTGTAAATGGATATAATGCTAAAAATAAACTATGTAAAATAAAAATTTCTATATCTTAATTGCATATAAGTTTTTATTGGAATTTCATGCATCTTATTTGAAAAATGATTATACACATGAAAAACAACATAGAGGATAGGGGTATTTTATGAAGAGAGTTTTGAAGGTAACTATCTTAGTATTATTTATTTTATTAATTTCTATAAGTTCCATTTCGATTAAATTGATTCATAATATTGGGGACTATGGAAAACTTATTAATTATGTTGGCATTGTTCGGGGAGCTAGTCAGCGTTTAAGCAAATTAGAAATGAACAATAAACCTAATGATGAGTTGATAGATTATATTGATGGGATTTTACATGAATTGATTACAGGGGATGGAAAGTACGGTTTGGTAGATGCTGATTGCAAAAAATATAATGAGTACTTATTTTTACTAGAAAAAAAGTGGAAAGATTTAAACAATGAAATAGAAAAAGTAAGGATGAATGAAGAGAATAATCATTTATTAGATATAAGTGAAGAATTTTTTAATCTTGCAAATAGTACCGTGTTTGAGATAGAAAATTTCTCTAAAGAAAAAAGTGATTATCTAATGACTTTAATAATCATTATATCTACTATAGGTATGTTAGCATGGATTATATTGATTATACAATATAATAGAAAATTAATTAGTTTGGAAAAGCTAAATGTAGATTTAAAAAACATTGCATATAAAGATGAGCTAACAGGAGCAAATACTATAGAAAAGTTTAAGATAGATGCAAATCAAAATATTCACAAATATAAAGATAAGAAATTTGCTATATTCTATATTGATTTTGAAAATTTTAAATACGTTAATGATATATTTGGATATGATTATGGAGATATGATACTGAAAAGATATGCTAATCTTATGATGAATGATATTGGAAAATATGAGATATTCGCAAGAGAAATTGCAGATAGATTTATTGCTTTAAGATGTTATGTAGATAAGTCAGATTTAGTAATAAGGCAAAGAGTTGTAGATGATAAACTAATTAATATTACAAATGAAATTAAAAACAAATATAGTATCACTATTGTCAGTGGAATTTGTTGTATTGAAGATGTGATTGAAAAACTAAACATAGATGATTTAATAAATCGGGCAAACTTTGCACAAAAAACTGTTAAAAATAAACCAGGGACTAATTATGCTTTTTATAATGAAAATATCCGTAAAAAAATGATTGAAGAAAATACAATCAAAAGTAGAATACATGAAGCTATTGAAAATAAAGAATTTATAGTTTATTTTCAACCTAAAGTTAATTTACATAATCAAAAAATAGATTGTGCAGAAGCTTTAGTACGTTGGATGACTCCAGATAAAGGGATTATATCTCCTGCAGTATTTATTCCAATATTGGAAAAGGATTTTTTTATTGGTTTAGTAGATAAGTATGTTTTTGAAGAAGTCTGTATATGGATTAGAAAGAGATTAGATGAAAATAAACCATTTGTTCAGATATCAGTTAATGTTTCTAGAATACAGTTCTATAATACTAAATTTGTGGAAACTTACTCAAATATACAAAAGAAATATAATATACCACGAAATACTATAGAAATTGAATTTACTGAGAGTGTTGCTTTTGAGAATCAAGAACACTTTTTGGAAATTATACATGATTTACATGAAAATGGATTTACTTGTTCTCTAGATGACTTTGGAAAAGGTTACTCATCTTTAGGTGTCTTAAAAGATTTACCATTTGATGTTTTGAAGCTTGATTCTATGTTTTTTAATGCTAGTTTAGACAAAGAAAAAGAAAGAACAGTAATAAAAAATATTATACATATGCTAAAAGAATTGAATATTACAACTGTTGCTGAAGGTATTGAATATAAGGAGCAAGTTGAGTTTCTAAAGGAGATTGGATGTGATTTAGTTCAAGGATATGTATTTTATAAACCAATGCCCATGTTAGAATTTGAGGAACTACTGGATAAAGAATGTGTATATAATAGTTATCAAGTGAATACTTAATGAAAAAAGGGACTGTAAGTAAATTTACTTATAGTCCCTTATAAATACACTTATTTTCTTCCTGCAACCCATTTTAAGCCCCAATGGAACTCATTGTCCATTTCTCTATGACCTTTAAAGTATTTAATTACTTTTTCAACACTGAATGTCTCATCATTTACATTTTCTATCAAGGCTATTGAACACATATTATAGCCATTTTTATGTTCATCAAGTTTAACAACTAAATCTGAATCCTGTTTCTGTTTAATTGTTACAATTCCATCAGCCTCAGACCAATTAGCTACACCTTCATAGATAAAAGCATAAATAAGTATTCTTTTTATTTCTTTTATTTTATTACCATTTATTCTTATGTTTTCTCCTTGTGTATTGCTACCTGTTCGGTCATCTCCATCTAATTGAGCAAAAGGCGGATGTCCTAAACTACCAAAAGAATTACCTAATGCCTGTACAGCACCTTTTACACCATTTTTCATTTCAAACAAGCAACCTAAATCTAAATCTATATTACTGCTTTTTAGAGAGCCAAAAAAACCTTTTTTTTGTATTTTTTGATTCCAATTTAAATTAACTAAGATTTCACCTAAATCACTATTTTCTTTTTTTGTAAGGTTTATTTTTTGCCCCTTTTTTAATTCTATAGCCATAGTAATTTTCCTCCATAAACATAGATTTACTTAAATGGTAGCACTTAACAAGTCAATATTCAACAAGATTAGAATAATAATATTAAAATTATACTAAATATACTAGAAAACAGGAATTACAATGCCTTTATATTTCTCTTCAATTATACTTCTTGCTTTATCTGATGTAAGAACATCTTGTAGAACTTTAATTTTTTCACTATCTTTATCTTCAGTTCTAAATGCCAAAAGATTTGCATACTCATCATTTATAGGTGCTGTATAAAGTCCATTTTTCTTAGCATCAAGGCCAGCAGGTACTGCGTATGTAGTATCTATAAATGCAGCAGTTACATCTGGAAGAGAAGATGGAATTTGAGCGATATCCAATTCTTTAAATTGTATGCCTTTTGGATTTTCTATTATATCTTTAGGACTAACTAATCCATCACCTTTAGGTAAAGTTAAAAGTCCGATACTTTCAAGGTATCTAAGGTCTTTAGAACAAGAAGATGGGTTGTTACTTATTGCGATTGTATCTCCTTTTTTAAATTCATCAATAGATTTTATCTTGTAAGAGTAAAGGATTGCTGGGCATACATATAGTTTTTTTCCAGCCATTATTTTATATCCTTTAGCTTTAACAGCTTCTTTTAGATAAGGTTCATGTTGGAATAGATTTGCATCAATTTCTCCATTATTTAAAGCTTCGTTTGGAAGTATGTAGTCATCAAAATTTTTAACCTCCAAAGTATAACCTTTTTCTTCGATAAGTGGTTTTAATTCTTCTAATAATTCTCCACCTGGTACTAAAGTAGCGCCAACAACAATTTTTTTATCATCGTTACCTTTAGAACATCCAACTATAGATAAAGTAAAAACTAGACATAATAATAAACTTAATAATTTTTTGAATTTCATATAAATTCCCTCCTGAATATGATTGATTAGTTAAAAATAAAATACCCTCTTTTATCACACTGCAAAATAAAATAAGCCTGAGTTTAAACTCAGGCTTTAAAAGCTAATTTAGACTCATCTTTCAGTATAATACTGCAGGATTTAGCACCAATGTATATAAAAATATACTGGTTGCTGGGTTTCATAGGGCCAGTCCCTTCACCACTCTGGATAAGAAGTATCAATTTTTAATTATGTTATAAATATTATCATGATTTTTTACATATGTAAACATAATTTTATAAATATTTTAAAATTTTTAATATTTCTATTTAACACCTAAGATTCCAGAAATTAGAATATCAGTGTCAGCTCCTAAGAAATAATCATTTATTTCAATGGAATCTAAAACATTCCTTAAAGCATTCTCTTCATGCTTCGTTCCAGCAAGTTTATCTTCCACAAATGAAACATCACGTTTTCCAAAAAAGTCTCCAAAAAATTTTATAGTAGTTATTATTCCCTTATCAACATTTAGATTAAACTCAACGTTTCCACCAGAATATTTTAACTCATTTGAAAGGGTATATTTTGGTGAATTACCAAAGTTCCAATCCCAAGTTTCATATTTTGACTTAGTAAGTTTTTCTATTTGTTCTATATCATAATCACTTAAATAATAATTAGTATTATCAGTGTTAGTTTTAGAGAGATAATTCATTATTGCGTCCTTAAATTCTAGTATATCCATTTTAGATTGTAGATGTTCACTTATATTAGTTACACGAGATTTTACAGACTTTATGCCCTTTCCTTCAAATTTTATAGGTTTTACCTTTAGAGCTTTTGAAAGGTCATTTATCTCAGATGAAAATAACAGTGTACCATGATGCATCACCTTATTTTTGTAGTTGTATTGAGCATTTCCAGAAAACTTCTTACCATCTATAAGAAGGTCATTTCTTCCAGAAAATTCAGCGTTTACATCTAATGTTTTAAGTAAGTCTATTATTGGTTGAGTGAATCTTCTGAAATCACTAAAGCTATTATTATTGCAGGCTATGAATGTAAAATTTATATTTCCTAAATCATGAAATACAGCTCCACCACCAGATTGTCTCCTAACAACAGGTATAGAATTTTCTTTTATATATTCTAAATTTATTTCTGAAAGTGTATTTTGATTTTTTCCAACAATTATAGAAGGTTCATTCCTCCATAAAATAAATAAGTCTTCGTCAAAATTTTTTAGAAGATATTCTTCCATCGCTAAATTGAAGTAAGGGTTTGTCTTTTCATTGTAAATTAGTAACATTAAAGTAATTCCTCCATATAATTGATAAAATTTTTTTGTTATTTTTAGTACAATTAATTTTATAATTCGACAATAATGTAAAAAGTCCTTTAAATTAGAAGATTTAAAAAAGAAGACAATCTTATATTAATAGAAGTGTATATTAAACATAATTAGAAAAGTTTGGGATTTTATGTAAAAAATAAAAAGGAATTTTAAAAACTAACTTGCAAAGTTTAAATAAATAATATATACTCAAAATATACTTAAAAAAGTGAATAGAAGGGTAGAGGCGCAATAATCTATCAGTACTAATAATGAGTTAAGCACAAAGATTTATTAGGAAAGGAGATATTGCCGAAGTTTTATAATCGATGCTTTAAGATTATATTGCTGGGGGTACATAGAAAATATGTACAACTGTCACAGGTTTATTTGTGGTGAGCTATCATTTAAGGAATTATATTATATTTATTTTAATATTGTTGATGTATTGTAATTTTCAAGCCTTGAGTGTTTAGCACTTAAGGCTTTTTTAGTTTTATCAAATACCCTGTATAATTCACAAAACTAAAAAAGAGAGGGAGATTTATATGAGAAACAAAAAAATTAATATTATTTTTCTGACGACAATTATGTTTATAATGTCAACAGTAATGGTTTTTGCAGAGGAAGATATAGACACTATCGCACTAGCTAATGCAGAAAAATTTGGAATCTTAACTTTAATACCACCATTAGTTGCTATAATACTTGCATTCATAACTAAAAACGTAATAATTTCTTTACTTATAGGGATTCTTTCTGGGAGTTTTATAATTAAAGCTAGTGGTATAAATGTGTTTGCTACATTCATACAAGCATTTTTAGACTTAGTGGATAGAGCTTTGGTATCGTTATCAGACCCGTGGAATGCAGGGATAATACTACAAGTTCTAGCAATTGGAGGGGTTATAAATCTTGTTGCAAAGATGGGAGGAGCTAAGGCTATAGCTGAGGCACTTGCCAAAAGAGCGAAATCAGCGAAAGGTACACAAATTATAACATGGTTTTTAGGTCTTTTGGTATTCTTTGATGATTATGCAAATTCATTAATAGTAGGTCCTATGATGAGACCTGTTGCAGATAAAATGAAAATATCAAGAGAAAAATTAGCCTTTATAATAGATGCTACAGCAGCACCAGTTGCTGGATTAGCTATAATATCTACATGGATAGGTCTTGAAGTTGGTTTAATACATGATGCTTTTGAAAGTATAAGTGTAGATGTTGATGCATTTGGTATATTTTTAAATACAATACCATTTAGATTTTATAATATATTAATATTAGCATTTATTGTAATATCAGCATTATTATTAAAAGAATTTGGGCCAATGAAAAAAGCAGAAATAAAATCTAGAAGTAGAAAAGTTGGTACAGACCTTGATGAAGGTGTAGAAGAATTAGATGATTTAGCACCAAAAAATGGAGTGAAATTGAGTGTGTGGAATGCTATAATCCCAATAGGAACATTAATAATAGTTGCTTTGGCATCATTCTATTATAGTGGATATACGTCTATAATGGGTGGTGAAGATAAAGCTCTAATACAACTATTTACAAATTCACCATATTCTTTTGGAGCAATAAAAGAAGCATTTAGTGCATCTGATGCATCTAGAGCATTATTCCAATCTGCACTTGTTGCAAGTTTAGTTGCTATTATAATGGCTGTAGTTAAGAAGATTTTTACAGTGTCAGAAGCAATTGATGTTTGGATAGATGGGATGAAAAGTTTAGTAATAACTGGTGTAATATTAATACTTGCATGGTCATTAAGTTCAGTAATAAAAGAATTAGGTACAGCTAAGTTTTTGATACACTTATTATCAGGTTCACTACCTCCATTCTTATTGCCAAGTTTAATATTTGGTTTAGGAGCAATAATATCTTTTGCTACTGGAACAGCTTATGGAACAATGGGTATACTTATGCCACTAGCAATACCACTAGCTTACTCATTAAATCCTGATATGTCTTATGTAATAGTGAGTACAAGTGCAGTCTTAACAGGTGCAATATTTGGAGACCACTGTTCTCCGATTTCAGATACAACAATACTTTCTTCGATGGGAGCTGGTTGTAATCATATAGACCATGTTAATACTCAAATGCCATATGCTATATTTACAGCAGTAATCACTATTGTATTTGGATATATACCAGCTGGATTAGGATTGCCAATATATATAGTATTACCAGTAGCTATAGCTGCTGTATTTGTTGGTATTCAAATAATTGGTAAGAGAGTTGATGAAGCAGAGATAGAACTTGCAGAATAAAGATATAAATAAATTTCACCTTTTATTATCATTCTTTTGTTAGTTTTTAGATAATTTTAAAAAGTTATTGAAAATAATAGCAAAATATAGTAAAATAAAAGAGTGATAAGCGGATGTGGCGGAATTGGCAGACGCACTAGACTTAGGATCTAGCGCCATTGGCGTGGGGGTTCGACTCCCTTCATCCGCACTCTACAGTACTTAGTTGTGCTGAAAAAAACTGGGATTGCTGGCTTTCGGAGTGGGCTATCCCGTTTTTATTTTTTGATAAATCAAATATAATATGGATATATTTCTAAGGATATTTTATTAATAAATATAAAAGCACATTGAGTGCTTTTTTTGTTGTTTAAAATTACAATTACATATAAGTTCTTAGATATTTGTCAATAAGATAAAATCTTATTTTTCACAAAGATAAATTTGCAAACGATTCTATTGCGTGTATAAATATATCTTTAACATAATATAGTAAATTACAATATAACTTTACTTTTAGTGTTTTATATGACATGCTAGTAATAAATTAAATAAATATATTATTTTACATTAATATATAACATATATGTATAAAAGTTAATATTATAAAAGTAGTATAATTGATAATAAAAACTTAACAAAAAAATTAATACATAAAAAAAAATAAATATAATGTGTTGACATTTAATTGAAATATTCATACAATAAAAATGAAAATAAATATTTCCAAATGAGATTAGCGAGAGAGATCTTTATATAAAAAGGCGCCGAAGAAGCAATTTAAGAAATGCCAATTCTTAGAGAAACTTTCAGGCAAAGATATCGCTAATTGATGGGACTCTGGAGAGACTTAGGTTAATAGACTATAAGTCACCGAAGAAGCAAAATAATATTAAATTATTAAATCTTTCAGGTATACAAACAGGGATATATAGGCTAGGATTATTTTCTATGCTGATATATCTTTTTTTTATGAAAAAGTACAGGACATAATATCGAAATTACTTAAGTATAGTGGGTCTAAATTTATAGGGAGGGTTATATATGAATGAATTGAAAAGAGTACCTTTGTATAATATACACAAAGAGCTTGGAGCAAAACTTGTTGAATTTGCTGGCTGGGAAATGCCTTTAGAATATGAAGGAATAAATAAAGAGCATGAAATGGTTAGAAAAAGTGCAGGTATATTTGATGTATCTCATATGGGAGAGGTACAAATAAAAGGTGCAGATTCAGAAAAATTTATACAAAATTTAGTTACAAATGATATAAGCACATTAAAGATAAATGACATTATATATACACCTATGTGTTATGAAAATGGAGGAGTAGTTGACGATTTATTAATATATAAATTTGGTGAAGAAGATTATTTATTAGTAATAAATGCAGGGAATATAGATAAAGATGTAGCATGGATAATAAAACAAAGTGAAGGATACCATGTAGATATAAAAAATGTTTCTAATGAAGTTAGTCAACTAGCAGTTCAAGGGCCTAAAGCAGAAGAAATTCTTCAAAAAATCATAGATATAGATTTAAAATCAATAAAATTTTATAAGTCAATTCCATCAACAAAAATATGTGGTTTAACTTGTTTAGTTTCAAGAACAGGATATACTGGAGAAGATGGATTTGAGATATATTGTAAAAGCGAACATACAGAAATAATTTGGAATGAAGTTTTAAAGGCTGGAGGAGAAGACATATGTCCTGCTGGTTTAGGCTGTAGAGATACTTTGAGATTTGAAGCAGCTCTACCTCTGTATGGCCATGAAATAAATGAACATATATCTCCAATTGAAGGAGGCTTATCAATTTTTGTAAAAACAAACAAGGAAGGCTTTGTTGGGAAAACAATCTTATCAGAAGAAAAAGAAAGTGGAGCTAAAAGAAAATTAATAGGCTTTGAGATGCAAGGTAAAGGGATGCCTAGAAATGGATACGATATAAAGATTGGCGACAAAACAGTAGGTTTTGTAACAACAGGATGTGCATCCCCAACAACAGGAAAAATTTTAGGTATGGGAATTATAGATTCTGAATATGCAAAATTAGGAAATGAAATAGGGATAGCAATAAGAAAAAAAGTTGTTCCTGCGATGATAGTTAAGAAACCTTTTTACAAAAAGCAATATAAAAAAGATAATACTATATCAAATGAAAAGAATAAATTTTCATATATACCTGCCACAAGTGAAGATAAATCAAAAATGCTAAAGGTAGTAGGATTAAATTCAGTTGATGAATTATTTTCAGATATACCAGATGAAATAAAGTTAAAAAGAGATTTGAATTTAGAAAGTGGGAAATCTGAATTAGAAGTAAGTAAAATAGTAAAAAGATTGTCAGAAGAAAATTTAAGTTTAGAAGATTTAACCTGTTTTCTTGGAGCTGGTGCATATGACCATTATATACCATCAATTATAAAACATATAACTTCAAGATCTGAGTTTTATACAGCATATACTCCATATCAAGCTGAAATAAGTCAAGGGACTTTACAAGTAGTGTTTGAGTTCCAATCTATGATTGCAGAAATTACTGGTATGGAAATTGCAAATGCATCAATGTATGATGGGGCAACTGCTGCAATAGAAGCATGTATAATGGCTATGAACCAGACGAGAAAAAGTAAAATAGTAGTATCAAAAACTACACATCCTGAAACTTTATCAGTACTAAAGACTTATCTGCAATATAAAGATTGTGAAATAGTAGAAATTGATTTTTGTAATGAATATGGAATTACAGATATAGAAAAATTAAGAGCTTCAGTAGATAAAGATACAGCATGTGTTCTTATACAGACTCCTAACTTCTTTGGAATTATTGAAGAAATGGAAGAAATAGAAAAAATAACTCATGAAAATAAGGCTATGTTAATTATGAGTGTTGACCCAATATCATTAGGTGTTTTAAAGACACCAGGTGAAATAGGAGCAGATATTGTTGTTGGAGAAGCTCAATCATTAGGAAATCCTATCAATTTTGGAGGTCCTTATGTAGGATTTTTGGCTAGCAAATCTAAGTATACAAGAAAAATGCCAGGAAGAATAGTTGGGCAAAGTTTAGATACAGAAGGTAAAACTGCATATGTACTAACTTTACAAACTAGAGAACAACATGTAAGGAGAGAAAAAGCAACTTCTAATATATGTTCAAATCAAGCCTTAAATGCTCTTGTAGCCTCAATATATATGGCTACTATGGGTAAAGAAGGTTTTAAAGAAGTTGGCATGCAATCTATGAAAAAAGCACATTATGCTTATAATAAACTTATACAAACTGGGAAATATAAGCCAATGTTCAAAGGTAAATTTTTCAAAGAATTTACTGTACAAGGAAATCTTAATGTAGAAACTATAAATAATAAACTTTTAGAAGAAAATATATTAGGTGGTTATAATTTAGAACACAATTATCCAGAATTAAAAAATTCAACTTTACTTTGTGTGACTGAGAAAAGAAGCAAAGAAGAAATAGATAAGTTAGTTGGAATAATGGAGGGATTATAATGAAAGAATATAATAGTTTGTTGATAGATATATCTAAAAAAGGTAGAAAAGCATATTCACTTCCAAAGTTAGATATAGATGATATAAAAGTAGAAGATATGATTGACCAAAGTATGGTTAGACAAAGTGAATTGAATTTGCCAGAAGTTGGTGAATTAGAATTAGTTAGACATTATACCCTATTATCGAATAAAAATTTTGGAGTTGATACAGGTTTTTATCCTTTAGGTTCTTGTACTATGAAATATAACCCTAAAATAAATGAAGATATGGCAGCACTTCCAAACTTTACAGGAATGCATCCATACCAATCTTCAGATACAGCACAAGGTTCTCTTTCTTTAATGTATGACTTGTCAAGTAGACTTTCAGAAATTACAGGTATGGATGAAGTCACACTACAACCTTCAGCAGGTTCACATGGAGAATTTACAGGGTTAATGATTATAAAAGCATACCATGAAAACAGAGGAGACCATAAGAGAACTAAAGTAATAATTCCTGATTCTGCACATGGAACAAATCCAGCAAGTGCAGCTATGGCAAACTTTGATGTGATTCAGATAGCATCTGATAAAAATGGAGCTGTAGACATAGATGCATTAAAAGAAGTCTTAAGTGATGAAGTAGCAGCTCTTATGCTTACTAACCCAAGTACTCTTGGATTGTTTGAAAAAAATATAAAAGAAATAGCAAGCCTTGTACATGAAGCAGGAGGGCTTTTGTACTATGATGGTGCAAATATGAATGCTATTATGGGAATAACAAGACCTGGAGATATGGGATTTGATGTAGTGCATCTTAATCTTCATAAGACTTTTTCTACTCCTCATGGTGGAGGAGGGCCAGGAGCTGGTCCTGTTGGAGTTAAAAAAGAATTGGTACCTTTTTTACCAATACCAGTGATTGAGAAACAAGAAGATAAGTATGTATTAAATTATGATAGAGAAAAATCTATTGGAAAAATTAAAAACTTCTATGGTAATTTTGGAGTGCTTGTAAGAGCTTACACATATATATTAACTATGGGAAGAGATGGCCTTAAAGAAGCAAGTGAGATGGCAGTTTTAAATGCTAATTATATCAAAGAGAGTATAAAAGATAATTATATCTTACCAATAGATACTTTATGTAAACATGAGTTTGTATTAGGTGGATTACCAAGAGGAGAGGCAAATATAAAAACTATCGATATAGCAAAGAGACTTTTAGATTATGGATACCATCCTCCAACAATGTATTTTCCTCTTATTATAAATGAAGCACTTATGATAGAGCCTACAGAAAGTGAAAGCATTGAAACATTAGATAGTTTTATAGAAGCTATGAAAAATGTTGCTAAAGAGGCAAAAGAAGAGCCAGAGCTATTGAAAACTGCTCCACATAATACTTTAGTTAAGAGAGTGGATGACGCAAGAGCGGTAAAGAAACCTATACTTACATGGTCACAAAGATAAAAAATTAAAAATAAAAATTGTAAATATAAATAAATTTGTATTTATAAGAAAAAGCTATCTAACTTAATCTGGTTTAGATAGCTTTTTTATGTATTAATATATATGATATTTACTACAGAAGTTTTAAATTACATTAGCATCTATATAGAGTGTTAGGATAATGATTATAATACCAATATTTATAGGAATTATGGAAATTTATTTTGGTAAAATTTTATTTACTTTTTTAGCTTAAGAGAAGCTTAACTAAAATATATCGAAATTTATAAAAATTTAGGAAATCTTAAGAATTATAATATTTAAATCTTTAGATTTATATTTTATTATATAAACTATAGAATAATAAAATAAAAAATTGATACTTTTATAATATATTTGTAGCTTTAAGTATAAAAAAATCGTTAAGTTGAAAGGAGTAGAATATGGATAATATTAATTTAAAAAGGTATAATTGTGATATAAATATGGGGTTAAGCAGTAGACAACTTCAAAGTAGAATAGATGATAATTTAATTAATGTATTTGATAATGGAAAAACTAAAACATATAAACAAATTCTTAAAGATAATGTGTTTACACTTTTTAACTTGATAAATATTGTTTTAGTATGTCTATTAGTATCAGTTGGTTCTTTTAAGAATACTCTATTTATATTTATTGCTGTAATTAATACTATTATAGGGATAATTCAAGAAATAAGAGCTAAAAGGTTGCTGGACAATCTATCTGTCATAGTTTCAAATAAGGTATCCGTTATAAGAGAAAGAGAGAAAAAAGAAATTGATGTACAAGAATTGGTACTAGATGATATTATGATTTTAAAAACAGGTAATCAAATTTGTGCAGATTCAAAAGTTTTAGATGGAAAATTAGAGGTAAATGAGTCTTTAATTACAGGAGAATCTGATATTATTATAAAAAACAAAGGTGATTTCTTATATTCTGGTAGTTTTATAGTTTCTGGAGAAGCTTTTGTGAGAGTTGAAAATATAGGTAAAGACAACTATGCAAATAAGATAGCTAATGATGCTAAGGTTTCTAGAAAACATAACTCTCAACTTAGAAATTCATTAAATACAATATTAAAAGTTGTAGGTATAATAATTATTCCTCTAGGAATCATATTATTTGCAAAGCAACATTTTGGAAATGGAGATTCTATAACAACATCTGTAGTAGGAACTGTGGCAGCTGTAAATGGAATGATACCAGAGGGATTGACACTACTTACAAGTATTGCATTAGCTGTAGGAACTATAAAGCTTGCAAGTCATAAAACTTTAGTGCAGGAATTATACTGTGTAGAAACTCTTGCCAGAGTCGATACATTATGCCTTGATAAAACAGGTACAATTACAGAGGGTAAAATGCAAGTTGATGATGTAGTAATGCTAGAGAAAGTAGATATTGATGATATAATGGGCAATATATGTAATGCCCTTAAAGATGATAATGCAACATTAAATGCAATAAGAGATAAATATAATATTTTAGATACATATAAAGTTAAAAATTTAATTCCATTTTCATCAGAAAGAAAATACAGTGGAGTATCCTTTGAAAATAAAGGGACATATTTATTAGGAGCATTTGAGTTTATTTTTAAGGAGAAATATAAAGAGTTTAAAACAGAGGTTGAAAGATATTCTAAAAAAGGTAATAGAGTAATAGTTTTAGCTCATAGTAATTCTTGTATGGAAGGAGACAATATACCTAAAGATATAAAACCACTAGCTTTTATATTGATACTGGACAAAATTAGAGATGAAGCTAAAGAGACATTAGAATTTTTTTATAATGAGGGTGTAGATATAAAAATTATATCTGGAGACAATCCAATAACAGTAAGTGAAGTGGCTAGAAAAGCAGGTCTTAAAACGGCTAGTAATTTTATTGATGCTACAACACTTAAAAATGATGAAGATATATATGAAGCTGTTGATAAATATAGTGTTTTTGGAAGGGTAAGTCCACAACAGAAAAAACAAATGATTTTAGCGCTAAAAAAACAAAATCATACAGTGGCTATGACTGGAGATGGTGTAAATGACGTGTTGGCACTTAAAGAAGCTGATTGTAGTATAGCAATGGCTTCTGGAAGTGATATTACTAAAAATGTTTCTAATTTAGTATTACTGGACTCAAATTTTGCATCAATGCCAAAAGTTGTTATGGAAGGAAGAAAGATAATTAATAATATTCAAAGAGCATCTTCTTTATTTTTAGTAAAGACAATTTTTTCATTCTTCTTGTCTATATTAACATTATTCTTCTTTAGTAGACAGTATCCATTTGTGCCTATACAATTATCACTAATTGGAGCTGTGACAGTGGGGATACCATCATTCTTCTTAGCTCTTGAAGCAAATAAAAGTAGAATTTCAGGAAATTTTTTACTCAATATATTAAAAAATTCCTTACCAGGAGCATTGTGTGTAACAGTAAATGTAATTATTGTGTACAACATAGTTGAATACTTAGGTTATAGTTCAAGCGTATTTTCTACAATGTGTGCGATATTAACTGGTGTATGTGGTCTTTTAATATTAAGACAACAATGTTTACCATTTAATAAAGAAAGACTATTTTTAATTGTAAGTATGACTATTGCATTTGTTATTGGAATTTTGTTTTTAGGTGGATTATTCTCATTTGTAGCATTGAGTAAAGACTTAATTCTTATAACTATAACATTAGCAGTATTAATGCCAATTATGATAAAAGTAATGCTATTCGTATTAGATGAGATATTAGATACAATAGTTCCAGATTTAAATTAAATTTAAGAATATATAAAAAAGAGCAGTTTTTAATTGAACTGCTCTTTTTAGATGTGTTTTATTTTATGTAAGAATATGTATGTTTATTAATCAGCTATATATGAGCAACAGTAGTCAACAACTTCATTAACTTTTAAATCGAAACTTGAATCACTAGGAACATTAAACTTCTGCCCTTCTTTATAAGTTATAAACTCATTACTTCCAGGTAATTTTACATCCATACTTCCAGCAAGCATTTCCATTATTTCTTCTTCTCTAGTAGAAAAAGTATATTCTCCAGGTAACATTAATCCTAAAGTTTTTCTTTCTCCATTAGGAAATATTATTACTCTACTACTTACTTTACCATCAAAATAAACGTTTGCCTTTTTTACTGCAGTAACATTTTTAAATTCACTCATTAGATAAAACCTCCAAAATTATTTATACATATATATTATATAAAAATAACACAAAAATTACTAGATATTTACAAATAAAATTTAGTATTTATTAAAAATTTTAATGTAAATAAAAAATAAAGAAAAATAATATATAATATTAGGACTTTTTGAAAGCTTATAATCTTACAAGAGAGTAATTAAATCTTTAATAATTTGAAAATAATAAGATATGAAATGAACAGATTATTCAATAGAGGTTGTGTATCTTCTAACAGCTACAGTTATAATTGTAATAAGTTTTATTTTTTACAATAGATTATTTCAATTTAATAATTTTGATATTCTTATAAAACCAATACTACTTATTTTAATATCATCAGTATTATTTATGAAAATAAAGTTGCAGATAGGATGGGTAATCTTAAGATTTAGTGTATGTAAAGCGTACAACAAAAGTAAAAGTAGAGCTTAAGGTTACCTACCAAAATGAGTTATTAATTTTATAAAACTATAGGTATTCTGCTTAATATCTGGATACATGTAGATAATCTTAAATGCTAAGAGGGGATTATATTAAGGAAAATAGTATTAGTAAAAATATGTTACATTCACTAATACTATAAATAAGCTAAAAAGAGTGTATTTTAACCTATAGTTTTGAGTTTTAAAATACACTCTTTTATTAATTGTAGTCATATGAATGAAACAGATTATAATAAAAATTTTATATAATTAAAATTTTTATTATAATTCTATACTAGGTTCTTCAATTAATTTTCCACATACATATCTATGAATGATATTTCTATCATCACCAACATAGATAAACCTTTCAAGTCTTTCAAGTATAGAATAATTGGCATGATTCAAATCTGAATCATCAATAATTAATGCATCAAAATCATAATCTTCTTCAAAACTACCAACTTTTCCAAAGAAACTTCCTCCACTTTTTGTTGCAATATAAAAAGCTTCAGATAAAGATAAGAAATTACACTTCTTACCAGAATTTACCCAATATAATTTAGATAATTGTATTGCAGATACTATGGCTTTAAATATTGACAAAGTATGCCCACCACTTATATCTGAACCAAGAGCTAATTTAATATTATTATCAATTAATTTTCTAATAGGCATAGCTCCACTACCAACATTAAAGTTAGAAGCTGGGCAGTGAACTGCCATAACATTATTTTCTCTCATTAAATCTATTTCTTCCTGAGAACAATGAATACAGTGAGCCATTAGTGTAGGAGTCTGACCAAATAAATTATATCTATTATAAGCATCTCCATAAAATTTAGATTCAGGTTCTAAACTTTTAACCCATTCGATTTCATCATGATTTTCAGATAAGTGTGATTGCATAGGAATATTATACTTTAAACATAAATCACCCAAACCTTTTAAAAGTTCACTTGTACAGCTTGGTATAAATCTAGGGGTTATTATTGGTTTTACAATAGAATCTGTATCATTGTATTTGTTTATAATTTCTTCTGTGTCAGTAATAGAATCATGAGTATTTTCTAGTAAAGTGTTAGGGCAATTCATATTCATATTTACTTTACCAACGTATGCTCCAAGTCCAACCTCTTTGAATATATCCATAAGTTTCATAGACGCTTCTTTATGTACTGTAGCAAATACAGTTATTCTTGTAGTTCCAGATTTCCAAACTTCTTTCACAAATTTTCTATACATTTTTGTTGCATATTCTATATCTGCATAATTTGATTCTTCTGGAAATGTATAAGTTTCGAGCCATGGTAGAAGTTCTTTATCCATAGCCATTCCTAGATTTTTAAATTGAGATGCATGACAGTGAAGGTCATTCATGCCAGGTATTATAAGTTTGTCAGTGTAATCTATTATTTCTGTGTTTTTATATTCTTTAGGTATTTCTTTAAAGATTCCTTTTACTTTACCTTTATCTAGTATTATGTAACTATTTTCAAATACTGTGAAAGCATCTGAAGTTTTTGTGAAAATTATATTTCCTTTTATTGCTTTTAACATATAAGTCTCCTTAGTTTTAAATTTGTTAATTTTAATATATGTAGGTCATATTTTGGTTTTATAAATTAAAATTTTACCATATGTATTATATCAAATCTAAGATATAAATTCTATTATATAATATTAAATAGTAGTTAAATACAGTTGTTTGCTATTATCTTCTAAGATACATGCTACTGACATTCAACTGACATTTAGCTGATATTTAATAAAAATATAATGCTAACTGACATAAAACTGAACCTTGTTTAAAGAGAATATTACTTATATTCTCATATGCTTCTTTATCCATTTCATATAAAATGTGAGAATATCTATTCATAGTCATTTTTATATCTGTATGTCCTAATCTTTCAGAAATTATTTTTATGTTGGTTCCAGCTAGAAGAATTAAGCGTGCATTTGTATGTTTTAATTCATGTATATTTAATATCTCGAAGATTATTATTTTTTAATAATATTTTGAAAGGCATACAAAATTTTGCTTGAGTCTAAGGTTTGAGTTTAGAGTTTAGACATATTAGGTCTAATTCATTTTTTAATACTCCTTGTAATTTTAATTTGTTTTGTTTTAGTTTTTCTTCTTTTAATAAACTTATTAATTCATCAAGTGCTGATAATGTTCTCTTTGATTTTGATTTTTTATTATATCTCTTCTGTTTTTAATTTTTTTCTTATGAAGGCTGACTTAGTATCCATAAGAGCACCATCCTTTGAGTTAGTTTGAATTAATTACTTAATTATATTTTATAACAAGTGAAAAAAATTTTCAGAGTTTATTAAAAAAATGTTTATTTTTATTAAATTATAAATTGGTACAAATATTCAAAAATAATCTATTTATGATATAATAAAAATATAAGAGTTTTGCAGCGTGCGATTTTTCTATTTAAGTATAGTTTAACAGTTGAAACATAAGGCATTGAGAGTGTATGATAAGTGTTATCAATTGCACGACTATCCGCGCACTGCAAATTTAAGAGAGTTGTATATATGTAAGTATTAGAAATGCTAAGTTTATTTTGGGGTTTTATATTAACTATGTGGTATGTAAATCCTTAAAAAGAATAATAGAACACATAATCGCAATTAGTTTTATATTAACTATGTGGTATGTAAATCCTGTACAGTGGCCTAGTTTGGCATTTCCTGGTTGGGTTTTATATTAACTATGTGGTATGTAAATTGAAATCTCCCCCAAATCGTGCGATAATTAACTCAGTTTTATATTAACTATGTGGTATGTAAATTAAGGTCGTTTGACTGGAAGTATAAGTTGTAATGACGTTTTATATTAACTATGTGGTATGTAAATTGTTGTAAGTAAAAATAAAGATGAAATAGTTAAGCTTGTTTTATATTAACTATGTGGTATGTAAATAATAAACAATTAGAAGTGGCTCAAAAATTAGACAATCGTTTTATATTAACTATGTGGTATGTAAATGAAATTTACATTAAATTTTTGCTTGAAAATCCTAATCGTTTTATATTAACTATGTGGTATGTAAATTGTTTATACGAAAGAGTACAGAGGTAAATTCTACGAGGTTTTATATTAACTATGTGGTATGTAAATAAAAGTAAAGCTGTTGGCAAAATGACAGCTAAACATAGTTTTATATTAACTATGTGGTATGTAAATTTGGTATGATAGTAAAAAAAACTAGTGCGATTACGAAGTTTTATATTAACTATGTGGTATGTAAATGGGTATAAGCAATAACATCTTTTTTATTATTTTTAATGTTTTATATTAACTATGTGGTATGTAAATAAGTCTACAACTCTTGACTTTTTCACGAATACTGGGCGTTTTATATTAACTATGTGGTATGTAAATCTGGAAGTTGGGGCATAGAGTTTATATTAACAGTACCGTTTTATATTAACTATGTGGTATGTAAATATGACATTAGTTAATTCAGCGTTTGGTGATGTTACTGGTTTTATATTAACTATGTGGTATGTAAATGATTTTGACGAGCTATGGAATGATTTAACAGAAGAACGTTTTATATTAACTATGTGGTATGTAAATATGGGAGTATACTTTTTAAACGATTGTGCTGCTTCAAGTTTTATATTAACTATGTGGTATGTAAATACAGTTGAGCTTACTGATATAATAAAAGTAGAAAGCGTTTTATATTAACTATGTGGTATGTAAATAAATATTATATCAAAATATATCAGATACATGGCAAAGTTTTATATTAACTATGTGGTATGTAAATCAAGAAGTATAAGGGACATGACTAGTCACTTTAAAAGTTTTATATTAACTATGTGGTATGTAAATTATTATGCTTATGTAACTAGCGGAGGCGCCTTATATAGTTTTATATTAACTATGTGGTATGTAAATTATAAATTCATGTGTGTCTTTATTTTTTTCTACCCATGTTTTATATTAACTATGTGGTATGTAAATTGGAATTAAAATTATCGAAAGTAGAGATACAGTCAAGTTTTATATTAACTATGTGGTATGTAAATATCTTCCAACTAAATTTATTGTATTCATTTAAATAGGTTTTATATTAACTATGTGGTATGTAAATTTATTATTATAAAATATACATAATTGTAAATAATAAAGTTTTATATTAACTATGTGGTATGTAAATATTATATAATCTAAGGGTGAAAGCAAATGAAGCTAGGTTTTATATTAACTATGTGGTATGTAAATTAGATTGCTATTAAATTAATCCTCTTAAAAGAACCTGTTTTATATTAACTATGTGGTATGTAAATATTTTTCAAACAGCTTTTGGAGCTGTATCTTCGATTGTTTTATATTAACTATGTGGATTTAAAATTAAAAATACTAAAAACACTTACTTAAATAGTAGGTGTTTTTCAAATTAAAAGGATGTAATAATATTATAAAAAACAATATATAGGAAAAACATGTAAATACATATGTTATAATATTTTTAGCAAGAAGATGGAATCTACAATTTATAGAGTGGAGTTCATGTATCAAAAAATTATCCTCCCAACATTGATAAGGGAGGTGAATATAGTAAGTACTTACTCAAAAGGTAGGTATTTTTTTATACAAAAAATAAAAGTAAGTGATAATTTGGGAATAGACATACACCTAAAAAATGGAAAAGAAAAAATAGATTTCCATTTTCCAGTTAATCCACAAGATTCTTTATCTATTAAAAAAGAAAAAAGATTTGAAACTGTTGATATAGTGAATTTAGGTGAATTTGACATTAAAAAATAAGGGGAGAAGATAAGAGAAGTCTCATTCAAGACACTCTTACTTAACTTATATGATGCTTCTTATTGCAGATATAGTGAGTTAAAAATCCAATTGAAATAGTTGCAATGCTTGAAAATGGGTAGGCCAAGCCGAGTTGTTATAATAGCTATTAATATCATTGCTATTATTGTAATATCTAATTTTCTTGTGAATAAACCTATTACTATATATTCAAGACCCATTACATAGCGAGAAAGTACTTCTAGTTTAACAATTCTTTTTCTATATATATTTCCATACATTGATTCTAATTTATTAAAATATTTTTCACTGCAAAAACTAGTTTTAGGTTTAATTAAAGATATTATTGTAGTTAATATTATAATTCCTATTCCAATAAGTATAAGATAGGTATTCCAAAGTTTCATAGAAAAGACCTTCTTTAAAATATAATTTATTAAGGTGAAAATTTAAAAAAAAATCATTTAGCTTTATCTATTTTTATTTAAATAATAAAATATTATGTGAATTAGAGTACCTATAAGCACCCCCACAAATAAAAACATAAATGGTTTAATTTTATTAAAGCTTATTTCTTTTGCAAAAATAAATTCATAAGAAGGCTACAATACAAAAACCTAGCATAGTGGGAAAAGAAGTCTTTAAAATATTTTTCATAAATAATCACCAACTCATATAAGGTTTATTTTTCTTAATTAAAGTATATCAGCAACATAATTACAAAGAGTATCTAAAATATTACAAATATATGTAATAAAATTTAATGATAATATATTAAATATCAAAAAATATAACTATTCTACAAAAATAGATTGAAAATTCTGAGTATTTATATTATAATTTATATAAACAAGGAGGTGTTCTTATGAAATTAAAAAAACTTGTACCATTTGTAATATCAGTATTAATGATTTTTCAAGTATGTGTACCATTTACTTTTGCTGATGAAGACCCCCCTGAAAAAATTCCTCAAAGGATAATAGATTTAGCAAATCACAACATTAGACCTAGAAATGAAGACCCTAAGAGTAAAGTAATGTTAAACAGTAAAGATATCAAAAACTTAATATCAACAGAAGAAGATACAATATTAGATGTTGTAAAAATAGCTGAAAATAAAGATTCAGAAACATTTGATGCAACTGTAATAGTAACTAGAGCTATACTTAACAAATATCAGGAAGAAATACTTGCAGATGTAAAGTATTTTGTAAAAATGACATATGATAAACGTAATTTGCCTGATGGATATCCTGGATACAAAATAACTAATGTGAGTGGTGGTGTTATATCTAAGTCAGACCCACAAATGACTCCTACAAAATTATATCTACGTTCAATTTCTGGTTACAGTAGATATCTTAATGCTACAGGGAATCGTACTTCTGGAATAGAAAAATTTAATTCTACAACATGGAATTCACCAAAAATGGGTTCTACATATTCATTTTCTCCAAGTTCTAATTACTACTATGATGCTAGTGGAGCAGGTGGAGTAAATGCACAGGCTCATTTAACAGTAAAGAGAAGTGTATCAAGTGCCACTTGGACTGATTATGTAGATGTTTTTATAGGAACTAGATTTGGTTTAACATAAAATATAAATATGGAATTTAGGTGCTTTTTATGAAAATTTTTTTATATGTTTTATATAGTTTTATAGTTATTACGATTAATTTTATATTAAAAGAAAAAAATTATAACTTTATTTTATTAGCAATATTTTTTATACTTCTATTAATTCAAAATGGGGTATTAAAAACAGGTTATCAAAATAGAGCCACATTTTATCAAGACAATTACTTTAATGAAGAAAATAAAAATGATGAGATAAAACTTATGACTATAAAGAATTTTATATTTTTGTCTTTACCAGTATGCTTTAATATACTATTCAACTATTTAATTTCTTAAATTGCATTTAGATTTATTTTAGTAGTATATAAATTAAATTTAAATATTAGACAAAAAGGTGATAGATAATTTCTATCACCTTTTTAATATATTCTACTTTAAAAATAATTTTTTATTAGTTAAAAAAATTATAGTATATGTTGTAATAATACGAACGAAATTTATTCTACAAAATAAAATATAATAAAAATAATTCATTTTGATATTTGTGCCCTTAGACACTTCAAACATCTTAAAAGGGTGATTTTTTCATTTCTCCAAACAACCTTGTTTTTTTATCTGTAATTATTAAATCAATCTTATTTTCTTCTAATATTTCTGTTACAGTACAAATGAGATTATCTAAGTCAAAACTTCGAGTTATTTTTAGTTGCTTGTTATTTACTACTCTTTTAAGTATATAAGTCTTAAAACACATTTATATCACCCCATATATTTATAGAGTAGATGAAACTAAAAAAGATTTTCTAGAAAAGAAAATCTATATAACTATGTATCTATAAAATTATAATAAGCATATGAACTATCAGTATAAACAATCAATATATGTGTATATCCATACAATTTATTTTTAAATATACATATTATTACCCACATAAAAACTTTCACAAAACCAAAAGAGTATATATTTTTGATGACTGCTTGATATAACTTATAATTCGTTTTATAAGTCTTATTTAATATATATTTATGACACTAAATTCCTTTGGTTTTGCCAATTTAGTTTTATTCTACAATTAAAACAATATAATACAACTAGATATTATTCAACAGATATGTTTGAAAATTGAATAAATTTATAGATATGAATAATCTTTTTTATATGTAAAAAGGGTAATGAAATATTTAGTAAGTAATAATAGAAGATATTAAAAAAGAGTGCAAAAGCACTCCAATTGTGAGAAATATATACATGAAATCATTATTACAACAATGAAAAATGTACATATAAGAGACAGTTTGTATTTATCTTACATGATAACCTATTAATGTTAACTAGATGTTCATCATAGTAACATAAAAGAAAAAAGGAGTAATTCATACTCCATTTGTCAAAAATATAAAACTTTCATATAAGGTTATTATAACATAATTAATAAAAGTGTAAAGATATATAATAAATTTGTAAAGCTAAAGATAAAAACATAAATCCTAGTTTAAAGGATTTATCTCAGATTGTTGACTAATAGCTTCTTAGTTTGATAAAACTTAAGAAGCTATCTCGATTTTACCATAATCTTTTTTAAGACTTCAAAGATTGGTATTAACAAGCTAAATTTACAATAGGGTTACTTACTAATATACAATCAGCTATACCCAAAATGCCCACCTTACACCAAATCTATCTTCAAATCTTACAGTGCATGGACTGTAATCTGTGGATTGTATTGGGTTAATTGTAATACTTTCAAACTCCATATTTGAATAAGCTCTTTTTAACTCATCTTCATTATCAAACTGGAGACATAACTGATATCCTCCAGACTTTGAAACTCCATCACTATTACCAAAATCATTTAGTATGAGCAATCCATCATGAATTGTTAGTTCTGCATGAACGACAAGACTTGAATTGGAATCCTCAATGAGCGTTTTAACATCAGCATATAGTGCATTCTTATATAGCTCTATCGCCTCTTTACAATTTCCGTTAAAATATATATGAGTTATGAGCATTAAAATCCCTCCTGTGTTTTATATTATAATATCATTTACATTATACGACTAAATGTTGTCTGCATTATATCATAATCAATTTAAAAAGGCTATCGACAGTTTTATGTTGATAGCCTGATATAAATCTTAGTTTAAAGAATTTATATTTTTGTATAAGAAATAATTATTCTATTTTTAAACTGGATAGTAATTTATTATTACTGTTTTTAATGTTTTTTCCCCTTGATTATGGTATGTATGTACTGATTCAGCTGAAAAACAAATAGAGTCATTCTCTTTAAGTTGATAAACGCAATCATTTGCTTCTAATTTTAATTGTCCTTCTAGAATCATAATGTATTCTTGTGATTTTTCAGAATGACCAACAGATGTATAACTATGACCCTCTTCTAATTCCATTTGAAATAACTCAAAGTTTCTAGTTGGTGTATTAGGATAATAACAATAAAGACGATAATCTTCATTTTCTGAAACTTGTACATCTATATCAGCTTTTGACACAATAAAAGTTTCGTTTTGAGGTTGATCAAGTATCGCAGTATATGGAACATTTAATCCACTTGCAATTTTCCAAATTGTATTTACTGTTGGATTAGAGTCGCCTTTTTCAATTTGTGATAACATGACCTTACTTACACCAGATAATTCTGCAAGTTGACCTAGACTTAGGTTACGTTCATTACGTAATCTATTTAAATTTTTAGCAATAATAGTATTAATACTCATATTAACTCCTTAAAATGTAAATTATTGACAAATATAATTTACGAATGTATAATTTATTTAACGTTATTTATAATTTACAAAGGTATAATATAATGAACGTTAAGTATACTGTACATCCGTAATATAAATTATAATGCATAAAGGACTGTTTTTCAATGGATGTTAGTTGAGAGATTAAGGGGGAATTGTAATGCATGTACTTAATAATGTTACAGAAGCTGTAGGCAATACTCATATGTTATGTTTATCTAAAATAGCAAAGGAATTTGGAGTTGAAGGTAATATCTATGCAAAGATGGAATATTTAAATCCAGGATTCAGTAAAAAGGATCGTGTAGCATTACAAATGATTACAGAAGCAGAAAATGCAGGGTTATTAGTTCCAGGTCAAGCAGTTGTGGAATTAACAAGTGGCAATACAGGAACAGGATTAGCAATAGCTTGTGCATGTAAAGGTTATAAATTTATTGCATGTATGTCAAAAGGAAATTCTATGGAAAGAGCAAGAATGATGAAAGCTTTAGGAGCAGAAGTAGTTCTTGTAGACCAAATGCCAAATTCAGTTCATGGACAAGTATCGGGTGAAGATTTAGCGCTTGTAGAAGTCGAGGCTCAAAAAATAGCAAAAGAAAGAAATGCATTTAGAGCAGACCAATTCAATCTAGAAGCTTGTAACCACGCACATGAATGTTATACAGCAGAAGAAATGTGGGAGCAATTAGATGGAAATATTGATGTATTTGTAGATTTTCTTGGAAGTGGTAGTACTTTTGCTGGTTGTTCAAAAACACTTAAAAAACATAATCTTTCTATTAAATGCTATGTGGTTGAACCTGCAACAGCAGCAATTTATTCAGGTAAAGAAATAACTGACCAAGGGCATAAAATACAAGGTGGAGGCTACTCTATGGATTTGCCACTAGTAGACAAAAAACTTATTGATGGATACATTCAAGTAACAGATGATGAAGCAACTGATGTAGCAAGAAAATTAGCTAAATTAGAGGGTGTCTTTGCAGGTTTTTCTTCTGGTGCAAATGTATGTGCAGCAATTAAGTTATTACAAAGTACCGAAAAAGGGAAAAGTATAGTCTTGACTCTTAATGATAGTGGTCTAAAATATTTAAGTACTGATTTATACGAAGAATTATAATAATGTTAGAACAGTGATATATTATTTCTTAAATTAAATATATAGATTTAAATTATAAAAAGTATCTCAATGTAGTTTTTGAAAATTATAAAGGAGATGCTTTTTATTTTATAGATATAGAATGTTATAGGAGTAATAATAAAAATAGTGGGAAATGAATCAATATGTAAGAGGGCATATACTGTAACTATTTTCTTAGATTGTATAAAATTAGATATAAGTATAAATAGATAAAGCTATTCTTATTTAGTAAGTTTTACCTATTTATAACTAATTTAAAAAAGTAATCTTGTAGATGCAAATTAGTTTTTGAAAGAAATTAAATTTTGAAATTAGATTTATACTTTAGAAACATGAAGGTATATAAAATTTGACTAGATAATAGAATCAATTATTAGTATAAGTGTATTTTATACTACATTTTAGATTCTTCATCTGTTCTCTCAATTTTAAAAATAACAGGACGAATACCATCATTGCAAGAACATATAGCAATTCCTTCTTTATCTATCCAATCTCCATAGTAAAACAATTCACTACCATGAGATAAAGCAAATACATACTGATACATTGCCTTCCATGCTTCATCACATAATTTCTCAGGTTTAGCAAAATCTCCAAAAAATACTTCTCCTACTTTATGCATAGGGCATTTTCCAATACCTTCACATCCATATTTATCTGCTAAATCTTGATGGAATGTAGTTTTTATAACTTCTATTTTACATTTTTTCATAAAAATCATCTCCTTATATATTTGTTTATATAAGTATATGTTCTATTTTATGTTTAAACAAGTACTTACTTTTAAGTAAAGTACTAACGTTTGGGAGAGTACTCTTAATATAGAACTTAGTTATACACAAATCTACAATCGTGTAGATAACATGAAAATTAGTAAATTATTGACATTAAGATAACTTGTATTAAATGAACTTTAAATAAACTAATTCATAAAAATAATAAATAAAAATATAAATAAACATAAAGAAAAGATAAGAATTTTGTCTAGTTATACATTTTTATTGACCAGTTATGCAGTTGATATTGAATATTCTAAATATTGGTGTTATTTTATAGGTGGTTTAAACATACTAGGGGGATTTTATAGATGTTATTTGTATGATTTATAGAGAATGTACAAAATAGTAAAAATTTAGGCTATATTTGATGAGATTACAGAATATATGTATAGAAAAATGCTCATACATTAAGTTAGGTATAAGGAATGTATAATTTGTATTGGATGATTTATTTTTATATGTATGCTTTTAACTGTTTTAATGAAAAAGTAAAGATGTACTCCCAATACATCTTTACTTTAGCAGAAGTTATAGTTACTTATAAAGTACAAAAAAATTATATATTTATTAAGGTAGGTAAATCCAAAAAGGCTTTCCTAGGAAAAACTTAATTTTAATTATATCGACTCACTAATAATAAAACTTGATGTAAGCATGTTTCAACTACAGTTTCTCCATATTCTGATATAAAATCATCTAATTGTGTATCTAAAAAATTACAATAATCGTATGAACTACTTATATAAGCAGTTAATATATGTGTACATTTGTCTATTTCTCCAATAAACATATTATTCATCCCCCTAAAAAATTTAGTAAAATCAAAAATTGTATTTTAGTAACAAAATAACAAAACTTATAAAATTTTTTAGTACTAGTTCCTATAACTCTATAAAACCAAATCTTCCTAGTTTTACCAATTTAGTTTTATTCTACAAATATATAATACTAGAAGATGCTTTATTATTCAACATGCTTGTTTGAAAATGAAAAATATTATGAAATTATACTTATTGCTTTTAAAAGAAAAACTAATGATAAATAAGTCTATATTCAATTATTTATATTAAAAATTGTGATTTGAAATTAACTAGTTTAATTTCAAATGGGTAAATATAAAAAGTAGCTGGATAAAATTTTTAAAACAAAAGAGCAAAATAGAAAATTTATTTTACTATTGGTAAAAATTTTTAAGGCATATATAATAAAAAAATATATAAAGTCTTTATAAACAACAAAAGATATAGAGAATTGTGCATAACAATTCTTTATATCTTTTTAATATATTTAAAAATTTTATAACTTAATAAGAAATTTAGAAATACACATAGAGTAAATTTTATTAATTAATATTAAATAAACTGGATAAAAGAATAACTATTTAATAATCTTTCCACAATAAGGACAGTAAGAGCCACTCTTTAAAAGTTCCATCCTTAAATCTAGACAATGATTACAGTTTGGACAACGGTAAAATTGCCACTCAATAAAAATACCAAAAAGAATAAAAATAATTGAAAACATATAATTTCCAATAAAAATAATAAAGGCAGCTGCAATGATAAACATGCTGATGGATGCTAAAAAGCTTATTTTCAACTTTGTATAAATATCTATATTTCTCATATAATCACCAACTTATTTTAAATTTAATCTTACTAATAAAAGTATAGCAAGTCTCTTATAAAAAAGAGAATCTAAAAGATTACAATAAAAAATAAACATATTACAAGTTATTTTATAAAATAGTAAATTTAAAAGCCTACTTTTGATGAGTTTCAATAAATCAAATAATTTAAGCTTTATTTAAGATTAAGACTATATTGATATAAGATTCAAGTTTTAATATATATGTGTAATCAAAATAATTTAGGAGGATTAGTACATTGGTAAATTGGGAAATGAAAAAACTGATTAAATCTAAAAATATGTTTATATCTTTAGGGATATTAATGTTAATACTATCAATCAATATCTTTGTTAAACCTGTTTTAGAGACGGAAAATTATTATATAGATAAAGAAAGAGGGCGTATAGAAGATACAAGAAGTAGTGATGATATAGGTAATTATAAATTTCAAAATAAGATTAATATTTTAAATCAACTTTCAAATCAAAAAGATACAGATGTATTTTCTAAAAAAATTAAGTCAATGTCAAATATCAAACTTTATAATTTAAGTGTGAATCAGTATAAAGATGTTAGTTTTTGGAAGGTGTTTAATTATAGAGCTACAAATACACTTATAAATGTAGGGATGTTAATTACTATCGCTATAATTATCTCAAATATTTATATAGACGAAGTGGTTTCTTCAGTAAGAGATATCATACTATCATCAAAAGAGAAGAAAAAAGCATTAAAGTCAAAAATAGTTGTTGCTTTATTAGTTCCACTAATAATTTATTCTGTTTATTTGATTGGAATATTCATCATAACTTGTATGCAACAAGGTATGCCAACTAATGGAGATTTAGAAGCTTTCAGAATAGTAGATAACATAGCTACTTTGAAATCAAATTTAAGCATAATAAATTATGTGATATCAAATATAGGTATTGAGTTTTTAATGTTTGAAGGATGGGCTATGATAGCCATATTAGGTTCATTTATAAGTAAATCTTCAATAACATCAATAAGTTTTTTTATATTTATTATAGCTATAACTAAGATAATGTCAGTAATTCATGTATTACCTAAAAAATTACTTTTAGTTATTTCTACTGTAAATTATTATGATTTGATATTTGGATTTAATAAAATAATAGGAAATTATTTAGGAGAGATTATGATATTTAAAATGCATATAGATATTGTTAATCTATCAATAGGGTCTTTGATAGCAATATTCGTAGGTGCTATGTCATTATGTTTCTTAGTAATAAAGTCAGATTATATAAGTAAATAAAGGAGAGTTAAGATGAATAAGTTAGAAATAAAAAATCTTTCAAAGATATATGGTAAAAAAGTAGTAAATGATAATATTACAATAACGCTAGAAAATGGAGTTTATGGTCTTTTAGGACCCAATGGAGCAGGAAAATCTACTTTAATGAAACAAATAACAACATTGATAAAACCTAACAATGGCCAAATTCTCTATAATGGTAAGGATATATTTAAGATGGATGATGATTATAGAAACATTTTAGGATACTTGCCACAAGAATTTGGAATTTATAAAAACTTTACAGCAAAACAATTTTTACAGTATATAGGGGCATTAAAAGGTTTAAAGGGAAAAGATTTAGATAGTAATATAGATGAATTATTGGAATTAGTAGGACTTTATGATGTAAGAAATAAGGCTATAGGAAAATTTTCTGGTGGTATGAAGAGAAGAGTTGGCATAGCACAAGTTTTATTAAATAATCCGAAAATAATAGTCCTTGATGAGCCAACAGCTGGTCTTGACCCACAAGAAAGAGCTAGATTTAGAAACTTAATAGCTAAAATATCTAGAGATAAGATAATAATTCTTTCTACTCATATAATTTCAGACATAGAATCAGTTGCAAAAGAAACAATAATGATTAAAAATGGTAAACTTCTAGTGAAAGGAACACACAAAGAAATATTAAGTCACATGGAAAATAAAGTATATCATATTCAAGTTGAAAATGAGTGTGAAATTGATAAAATTCAATCTAAGTATAAGGTTATAAGTATTCAAAGTGATGTTAATTCAATAGTACTTAGAATAGTTTCAGATGATATTCCAACTGAAACTAATACACAAGCAGTTCAAGCAAAATTTGAAGATGTATATATGTTTTACTTTGATTTAGAAGATGCAAAGGAGGTATAGTATAAATGATGTATTTAGTCAAATCCGAAATGATAAAAATATTAAAATCAAAAAGTATTTGGATGGTTTGGTTGTTTCTGCTATTTTTTGGTTTTGTTCTGATTAGAAAATTTGATGTTTTAGATACGTACTCAGATATATTTTACAAGATAGAAGGTTCTATACCTTTAATAGGTTTAGTAATGTTTATAATAACTTCTGGAAATTATACAAAAGAATATGATTCTAATATGACTGGTTTAATAAATACAACTAAAAATGGGAAAAAATCAGTAGTATTATCAAAACTAGTAGCTAATGGTTTAATTTTGTCTATGATTAATATTTCTTTTATACTATTAGTAGGAATTAGAGGATTTAGTTTTTTTGAATTTAAATATTTGGATGAACCAATTAAAAACTTATGGTATTTTGGAAATAGTAATTTAAATCTTACAGTAATCCAAATGTATCTTATTGTTATAGTAACAACTATTTTGGCTTCTTTTATATTTGCACAAATAGGTTTAACACTTTCATCTATATTTAAATCCTCTATAATACCATTTATACTAGGTGGATTGATAATGGCAATACCATATTTTAGCATAGGTTTTATTCCAGATAAAGCCATAAAATTTATGTCAATAACTCCAAACTGGATTATGATGAGTCAACAAATTGTTAGATACAATGTACCAAATACATTGATAGGTTTATCAATAGTAATCTCAACTACATTAATGATAATATTAACCCAAATAACATATAAAAATTTTACATCAAGTGAAAGATTTTAACCAAAAATAATAGTAACTTTATTTATGTATTAACCTATTTTAAAACAATATAAATAAATTTTTAAGAAAATGTATGCTAATATATAGGTAAATTATAATAGGAGGTTATTTATGGAAAATAGTATTTTAATAATAGATGATGAGGTAGAAATATTAAAACTTTTAGAAACTGTATTAAAGAAAGAAGGTTTTAATAACATATATACTGCAAAAACTAGAAGAGAAGGATTAGAAATATTTAAAAATATTAACCCTGATTTAATTATACTAGATATTATGTTACCTGATGGAGAAGGTTATGATATTTGTAAAGAAATAAGAAAAAACTCTAATTCTCCAATAATATTTTTGTCAGCTAAAACAGAAGAATTAGACAAATTACTTGGACTTGCAATTGGAGGAGATGATTATGTTACAAAACCATTTAGTCCTAAGGAAGTAGCTTTTAGGGTCAAAGCTCACTTAAGAAGATTAAGTTATTTTAATGAGAGCCAAAATGGAAGTGTGGATTTAGACAATGATAAAGAAAAAATTATATCATTTGGACCATATAAATTAAATGAAAGTAGAGCAGAACTTATAAAAGATGGGCAGTCCATAGGATTATCCGCAAAAGAATTAAAAATATTATCTTTATTTGCACATAATCAAAATCAGATTATAAGTAAAGAGAGATTATGGGATAAGGTGTGGGGAGAAGATTATGTGGGTTTTGATAATACTATAATGGTTCATATAAGAAAGATTAGAGAAAAATTGGAGGATAATCCCTCAAAACCAGAATATATTTTGACAATAAAAGGCCTTGGATATAAATTAGCAGTAAAGGAAGATTAGAGTATGAGATGGAAGATTACTAGAAACTTTATGCTCACAATCGTATTTGTAGTTATATCAGTAGTTATTATAAATATCATTTCTATACTGTATGTTGTTTCAACTAATAGTTTTTTTAAAGCTGTGGACTCTAAAAATAATCCTGAAGAATTTGCACGTTCTTTTGAAAAAGATTTATATGAAAAAAATGGAGTGCTTAGGCTATCAAAGATTGGAATTGATAAACTAGAAAAATCAAATTCTTGGTTACAAGTTTTAAATGATTCAGGTGAAGAAGTCTATGGAATGAATGTACCAAAGGATACTCCTAAAAAATATACGCCATTTCAGATGGTTAATAATTACAAGTATAGAGAAACAAATTACATTAATTTTATTTTAGAAAAAACTCTAAACAAAAAACATTTAAATGTAATAGTTGGTATGCCTAGTAGAGATACATCAAGAATAATTTTAACTTATTCTAATGATAGTATTAAAGATACTTTAAATAAAATCATTATTATAACACTTGTGATTGATGGAATGGTAGCATTGGGTGTTGGCTACTTATTTAGTAGAAAGCTTACAAAACCAATATCAAGTGTGTTATGGAGTGTTGAGACTATGGCTAATGGAAATTATAGTTTATACCTTAAAGATAGAGGTATATATGAAGAAGTGTTTGCAAATATCAATATGCTGGCTTATACTTTAAGAATAAATGAAGCAGAGAGAAAAGAAAATGAAAAATTGAGAGAAGAATGGCTAGCAAATATAACACATGATATAAAAACTCCTTTATCATCTATACAAGGATATGCAGAAATAATCAATGACAAAGATTATGAGTTTGTAGAAGATGAATTACGAGAGTATACGGAAATTATATACAATAAATCTAAGTATATAAAAGATTTGGTTGATGACCTAAATTTATCTACTCGACTAAAAAATAATAATATAGTTTTGAATAAGAAAAAAATAAATTTAGTTGGTTTGGTTAGAAATATAATAGTGGATATTTTAAATGATAATAGATATAAAAATAGGTATATTGAGTTTGAATGTTATGAAGAGTCAATAGAAGTACATGCAGACCCAATATTGTTAAGAAGAGCCATAACTAATCTTATATTTAATTCAATAGTTCATAATAGTGAGGATACTTTGATAGAGATAAAAATTATAAAAAAAGATAATATAGAAATTATAATAAAAGATAGTGGAGTTGGGATAAGCGAAAATGATTTAAAACATATTTTTGAGAAATATTACAGAGGTACCAATACAGGCGAATTGCATAAAGGTTCAGGGCTTGGGATGGCTATTTCTAAAGAGATAATAGAGATTCATAAAGGAAATATCTATGTAAATAGTAAAATTGGAGTAGGGACAGAAATTATTATAGAAATAAATCAAAATTAGGGGAGAATAATATGAATTTTTTTAAAAAAGGAATAAATGGGTTTACTATTAAGATGTTGGCATTAATATTTATGACATTTGACCATATAGCAGCATTTATGCCAGAAACAATGCAAATACCTATTTGGTTTCATTGGATAGGTAGAATATCAGCACCTTTATTTACGTTTATGGCAGTGGAAGGATTTTATCACACTAGTAACAGGAAAAAGTACATAACTAGGTTGTATATTTGGTCTGTTATTATGGCAATAGGAAATCAAATAATTAATAGTGTATTTCCACATCCAGAAGGGGTAATAATTATAAACAATATTTTTTCAACAATATTTTTGATAGCAATTTATTTACAAGCAATAGAATTTATAAAGAAATTTAGAAAAGAAAGAGAAGTAAAATATCTTATTATAGGGTTAACAATGATAATAGCCCCTATAATATTAGGAATATTTATAATAACTATACTTTTCAAATCATTTAATGAGCTTCTAGCTTTATTTATGACTTTAGTACCAGTACCATTTTTAGTAGAAGGTGGACCAATTCTTATTACACTTGGAATTATTTTTTATTTGTGTAGAGAGAAGAAACTTAATTTAAGTATTTGCTATATTTTAATGTGTATCTTTGTATTTATAACAATGGCAAATGGAGATTTTAGTTTAAAAAATTCTACTTTACAAAATTACCAATGGATGATGGTTGCTTCTCTACCTTTCATGTTGCTTTACAATAGAGAAAAAGGTAAGAGTATGAAATATTTATTTTATTTATATTATCCAGCCCATATATATGTGTTGTATATTTTAGGGATATACTTAATATAATTTTAAAATATAAAATGTGTGTATTAAAACACTTCTGATTAAAAATAGCATTGGATATAAGTATAATATTACTGGAACTTGAAACTTTTTAATAAAAAACAATAAAACAGAGATTTGATATATACATTTAATAACTCTGTTTTATTATTTTTTGTAATATATATTTTTATTTATAGATTAGTACTTTCATTTTAACAAATTCCATTATATTTTCATTATCTATTTTATAAAATTAGTCATAACTTTCTCTTCATATTGTGGTTCTTTAATTCCAGATTTCTTACCAGCTGAAATACATTTAAGAAGCCATGCCATGTTTTCGCCTAAAGTTCGCATGGTTTGTAAGCCTTCTTCATCCTTCATAACATCTTCTGGTGTAAAACCATGTACCTGATTCCAATACTGTGATGATACAATAGGCATATTGCTAATTGAAAAATATTTGTTGAGTTGGTCAAATGTTGCAGTTGCACCACCACGTCTACAGGATACAATTGAAGCACCTAATTTTGTAGCCATGCGACTACCAGCTATGAAAAATAAACGGTCAAGAAATGAAGTTAATTGACCACTTGCACTAGAAAAATAAACAGGAGAACCAATAATGATACCATCAATATTATCAAGTTCCTCAACTAATTCATTAACCTTATCATCACAAATACATTTTCCAGTTTCGAAACAAGATGAGCAAGCAATACATCCTGGGATTGCTTTTTTACCTAAATACAGTATTTCTGTTTCAATATCATGTTTATTTAATACTTTAGTAACCTCAGTTAATGCTGTATAAGTACATCCATATTGGTTTGGGCTACCATTAATCAATAAAACTTTCATTATAAATTTCCTCCAATAAACTTTATTTAATAGATTTTCACCTATATATTACACTTCCTATTATCAAATTGACTTTCAATTATTCTTACACTATAATTTTATTATAAATTATCTTAAAAACAAGTACGCACATTTTTGTTCAATACTAACCAAAAGGAGAGTGTAACATATGGGTATAGATTATATCTCAAATACAGATTTAAGTGAAACAGGATTTAGCTATACACTTTCATTGATTAATGGCAAATATAAAATGATAATTCTTTATTGTCTTGTAGAATTTAAGGTTGTCAGATATAATGCATTAAAGCGTTATATAAATACAATTTCCTATAAAACCTTGAGTTTATCATTGAAGGAATTGGAGGCAGATAACTTGATTATTCGTACTGAATATCCTCAAATACCTCCTAAGGTAGAATATAGTCTATCTGAAAGAGGAAAATCTTTGATTCCAATTCTAGATGCAATGTGTGAGTGGGGAGAGAAGAATAAACTTTAATTTTATATTTGTATGTATTATAAAAAGACTGTAAGTAAATATCTAAACAAATTTACTTACAGTCTTTACTTGAATAACTCTTATTTGAAATTTATAAAAATATTCAAAGAGTCATTATGAAATTTCACCACCAATTTCCTCTATATCATTTTTATAGATAGTACAAGCTTCCACAGCTAATTCTAAGCCTTTCACTATTTCTTCTAGAGACATAAAAGGTGTATTCTTTTTATCTATTATCTGTGAAGTCATATATGGTATGTGTATAAAGCCACCTCTTAGATTAGGATATTTTTTGTCTATCATGTAAAGAATTCCATACATTACATGATTACAAACAAATGTACCTGCAGTGTTTGAAACACTTGCTGGAATTTTATTTTCATTCATATGTTTTACCATAGCTTTTACAGGTAATTTTGAAAAATATGCAGGTTGACCATCTTCTTTTATAACAGTATCTATGACTTGGTTACCTTCATTATCTTTTATTCTAAAGTCATCTACATTTATAGCTACCCTCTCAGGAGTAATATCAAATCTACCTCCAGCTTGTCCAACTGATATTACTATATCTGGATTGTGCTGTTGGATAGCTTTATCTATAGCTTCAACAGATTTTGTCATAACTGTTGGTATAGTTATTTTTATAATTTCTGCGCCATTTATATTATCATTAACCCTTTCAACTGCTTCTTGAGCTGGATTTATTGGTTCTCCACCAAATGGGTCGAATCCTGTTAATAAAATTTTCATTATTTTACCTCCTAATTGTATTAAAATCCTAAAAAATACATTACTAATATGTGAGCTATAATTAATACTAAAGCAACTGGTGCCTGGTATTTTATAACAATGTAGTCGTTTTTGCATTCAAGTAAAGCTGCTGGAACTATATTAAAATTAGCAGCCATTGGAGTAAGTAAAGTTCCACAATATCCTGCTGTTAATGCTAGTGCTCCAATTATAGCAGGATTTCCACCTTGAGACAATACGAAAGGAATTCCAATTCCTGCTGTTATGACTGAAAACGCAGCAAATGCATTTCCCATTATCATAGTAAATATAACCATACCTAATACATATGCTATAACACCAAATAATCTGTTATCAGCAGGGACTACACCAGATATCATATTTGAAATGACTTCACCAACTCCAGCTTGAGTAAATAGAGCGCCTAATGCAACCAAAAGTTGTGGTAACATACTAGCAGGTCCCATTTGCTGAAGTAATCTTGAGCCATCTTGAACTGATGTAGTAGGCTTTGCTTTAGTTATTATAAGAGCTGATATTAATGCAATTATTGAACCCACACCTATTGCGAACTGTGAAGAATTGTCAAAATTAGTAAGGCTCATAGCCACAACTACTGCAGCAAATGCTAATATTAATGAGGGTATAAATATTTTATTTTTAAGTTTATCTGCTTGTTCTTTCCCAAAACTCTCATTTGGTTCTTCATATTTTGCAAATACAACTTGTTTGGAAAGTGTCAAAAAACTAGATAATATTAGAATTATTCCGATTATATTAGCTGGAATCAGTCTACCAAATATGAAGGGTAATGATATCAGTATCCAAAATAATGATGTACCATATTTCTTATTGTTATCTATTGTAGTAAAAGACCTATATGCTATTACAACCATCAGAAAACCCATCAGTGCATAAAAAACTTCTAATGATATATTTATAAAATTTTGCATTTTTATTCCTCCTAAATAAATCTATCTCTTGTGACTCTTATTTAATTTCTTATCATATAAAGTAAATTGAATTGTAGCAACTACAAGTGCTATTACTGCCATGATAATATTGGCCTTTACAATGTTAAGTCCAGTTACATTGTATCCGAACTGAGTCAGTGTAGAAGCTATAAGCAATACTCCACTACTACCTGCAAATAGATTTTGACCATAAAAGTTTCCATAGTTTTCTGATGCAGCAGACAATGCTTTTATAGCTTCTTCATCAGATTCTTTTAGTTCATCACTATTACTTAAACCAGCAGCTTGTGCCATCGGATTAACGAGTGGTCTCACAAACTGAGGGTGTCCACTCATTCTTATTGATAGAGCACCAGCTACTTGTCTAGCTATCATATATATAGTAAGTACTTTTCCTGTTGTAAGTTTCTTTAATTTTTCTATTAAGGAAACAGCTCTTTGTTTCAATCCATATCTTTCTAACACACCAATTACTGGTAATGTTAGTATGAATAATGATACACCTCTGTTTGAAACAAAAGAGTCACCCAAGATTGTAAAGATTTGATTAAAGTCTAATCCTGCAACAATCCCTGTTGCTATGCCTGCTAATAATACAGTAAATAGTGTATCCATTTTAAGTATAAAACCAATTACGACTATCAAGATACCAATTAATTTTATCATGAATTATTCTCCTTCCATTTTTCTATATTTTAAATTTAAATTCGGTTAGTAAATAAAGATAAACTCTTTTTATAGTATTTGCTTTAATAAGACTATTATTATGAAATTTAAGAAAAAAATAGAGAAGATGTTTAAAATATTAAAATAAATATTTTAAATATCTTCCCTATTTTTTCTTTTGTTCATATTTTATAGATTAAATTATATTAAATCTAAAGTGCTATTAAATTAATATTCTCATTTAAAATAGCAGCTATTTCTTTGGAATTAACTTGTTTGATTGTTTTTATAGAATTAGGATTTTTAGAGTGATTACCTATATGTTTTTCAAACAACATAACATCATACCAACAATCAAATTTATATCCTGTATTGTGATAAATCCCACATAGTTTGAAACCAAATCTTTGATGAAGTTTTTCGCTTTTTATATTTGGTGACGTAATACTAGCATACAAATTTTGAATATTTTGTAACTTCAATATATCTATGATTGAATTATAAAGAGCAATTCCTATTTTATTACTAATAAATTTATTATCAACATAAATTGATAATTCAACATTCCATTGATAAGCAGTTCGTTCATTGTGTTCATGAGCATAGGCATATCCAACAATTTTTTTATTAATTAAACAGACTAGGTAAGGATATTTTGAACAGATTTCTTTTATTCTGTTTTTAAAATCATCAATGCTTGGAATGCTATACTCAAAAGTAATTGCAGTATCAGTAATATATGGAGTATATATTTCCAATATTTCTTCTGCATCCATTTCATTAGCAATCCTAATTTCAATATATTTCATAAATATCATCTCCAATATAATAAATGTAGTAGAATTTTCTTATATAATACATAGGTCTAAATAAATATAAGAAAATATTGTATAATATATAATATTGTATAGATATATAACTACTTTATCAATATTTACAAACTTCAGAGTATATTTATAATACTACATTTTAGATAATTTTTTTATCTTGTAAGGAGATTTGAAATAAATAATTTTATTTATTAAGATTTCTTAAAAAATCGTCTATACTATCTTGTGATATTTTAAAACTGTCATAATTACCTTTTGAAACCGACTTCATAATAAGCTTATCTAAAAATTTCATCTTTTCTAATCGAGCTTCACTACCAAAAATTCCAATTGCATTTGCATTTTCTAATAAAGATGCTGGAAAGTTTGATTTTAGATATTTATCTGCCTGTTCAGAAAATCCACAACAAAGGAATACACCAACTCGTTTTTTGTTTAATAATTCTATATTATCATTACACAATATACGAATCTTTTTTGAAACTGAACCAACATATATAGAACTTCCAATAATAATTGTATCAAATTTTGATAATTCAATTTTAGGATTACTATCATTGATATCAACAATAGTGATATTGTCTGATAGTTTATTTTTTAGTATGTTTGCACAGTCTTTCGTACAACCATATTTACTTGAGTATATAATAATAGTATTCATATTTATTCTCCCTTTCTCAAAGCATTTTCTACAGCCTTTCGTATAGTATCACTGCTATAAGTCGCAGATGTTATAGCATCTACTTCTAAAGATTGTTGTTCAACTATATTTTTTATGATTTTTTCACCAGGTTTACCTAAAAGAGTGTCATGTTCTAGTATCTTAATATTTTTAATTCTGCCATTATTAACTTCAACAGATACAGTAGCCTTCACAAGTTTATTATCAGCACTTCCTGTATAAATACCATTTTTCACATTAGCAGGGTTTATATTTTTTACCACTAATTTTTCTGGCTTTAAGTTAGTTATAATCAAAATAATAATGCATATAAACACAAGAAATAGGATTATAGATATTTTAAAAACTTTTTTCTTCTTATTAGTTTCATTGTGGTTTTTCATTGTAAAGCCCTCCTACTAAAATATCTAAGAAATTCTCTATAATTTGAGTGAAATTATGTAAGGAATACAATTGATTTTCAACAATACATAAAACAAATCCTAATAGTGCACTTATAAGCATCCATGAAGTTTTATCTACGTTTTGTTTAAATATACCCTGATCAATTCCAAGGAAAAGAAGCTCATCTAGTATTTCTATACCATTATTAGTAGGTTCACTATTTGTACTTTCAGATGCAAATATAATGTTCATCCTACTATGCATAATAGCTTTTGACATTTCAGGTTCACTTGAAAGAGTCTTTATAAAACTAGTCATAATTTCTATGATTTGCTTATCTATTGGGAGAGATGAGCAATTATGTATAATATCAATAGCATTACTTTCTACAGTGTTATAAAGTTTTTTTGTCATATCGCTGATAATCTCTGCCTTGTCTTTGTAGTAAAGGTAAATTGTAGTTGGAGAATAATCTATTTTTGAAGCAATTTTTCTTATTGATAAATTTTCATATCCATATTGATTGATAATTTCTATGCTAGCATCCATAATTTTTTTCTTCATTTCTGCTTTTTCATTTTCACGTCTTGCTTTAATACTCATATAATCACCTCATAACTTAACAGTGTTAATTTAATTTACAATGTAATTATATGCTTTATATTTAATATTGTCAATAAACTATGAATAATATAATTTAATAAATTTTTATAGCTGAAATCTTTAAGTTATTAATTGTAATAGTTCAACTATTGTTGTATAATAATAATCGGTTTAAAAGTGCCACATTTTGTTAAAGTTAGCTTATAATTTTAAATAAACTTTAACAAGACACATCAAAATATAATAAATTCTTTTATACTACAAAATTCATTTTGTAGTTATTAAATCAGATGGAACTTTTTTGTAGGTCTACAATAAATAGACTAAAACAATACTAACATCTGTACTTGTTCGAGAACTCCAAGTATAAAAAACTAAGGAATTATATAGTGGCAGTATATAATTAATACCCTTAGACACACCTTTTTGAAAGTGGAAAAAAGATGTGTAGTTCTCCTCGACCACAAATCAAGGAGGATAAAAGTATGGAAAAAAGAAAAGTAATAATTGATTGTGACCCAGGAATTGATGATTCTTTGGCCATTCTTCTAGCTTTAAACTCACCAGAGCTAGAAGTACTTGGAATTACCACATGTTGTGGAAATGTTCCAGCAAATGTAGGTGCAGAAAATGCACTAAAAACACTTCAAATGTGCTCTTCACTAAATATACCAGTATATAAAGGAGAGGAAGCACCACTAAAAAGAAAACTTGTAACAGCTCAAGATACACATGGAGAAGATGGTATTGGAGAAAACTTTTATCAAAAAGTGACAGGAGCTAAAGTAAAAGATGGGGCAGTAGATTTTATAATAAATACTTTACGTAATCATGAAAAAGTATCAATAATAGCACTTGCACCACTTACAAATATAGCTAAGGCACTTATGAAAGATAAAGAAGTCTTTGAAAATCTTGATGAGTTTGTGTCTATGGGAGGAGCATTTAGAATTCATGGAAATTGCTCTCCAGTAGCAGAGTTTAACTATTGGGTAGACCCACATGGAGCGGATTATGTTTACAAGAATTTATCTAAAAAAATTCACATGGTAGGTTTGGATGTAACTAGAAAAATTGTACTTACTCCTAATATTATTGAGTTTATAAATAGACTTGATGAGAAAATGGCAAAGTATATAACTGAAATAACTAGGTTTTATATTGATTTCCATTGGGAGCAGGAAGGAATAATTGGCTGTGTGATAAATGACCCTCTAGCAGTAGCATACTTTGTAGATAGAAGTATTTGTAAAGGATTTGAATCATATGTAGAAGTCGTAGAAGATGGTATAGCTATGGGTCAATCTATAGTGGATTCTTTTAATTTCTATAAAAAATATCCTAATGCAATTGTTCTAAATGAAGTTGATGAAAAGAAGTTTATGTATATGTTTTTGAAGAGGCTTTTCAAAGGTTATGAAGACATTATAGACTCTGTGGAAGGAGTGATATAGTGTGAAAAGAAAAATATGTGTAAAAACTATTACACTTATAGCTTTTGGTATCTCTATAAATATAATAGGGGCGTTTATAGCTATGGGGTTAAGATTACCTATATACTTAGATTCAATAGGAACTATAATGATAGCATCGCTTTTAGGTCCTAAATACGCTGTAGTTACAGGTGTGTTTGGAAGTTTAATAAGTGGAATTACATTTGATGTGTATTCTCTTTACTTTGCACCAGTTCAGATATCAACAGGTTTACTTGCTGGAATAGCATTTAAAAAGAATTTTTTAAATGGATTAAAAACTCCATTAGGGGTATTGTTATTTGCTATTCCAACCTCTATAATAAGTTCAATAATTTCAGCTTTTCTCTTTGGAGGTATGACATCATCAGGTTCTTCCTACATAGTACAAATTTTGAAAGTATTAGGATTAGGAGATGTATTTAGTGTATTTGTAACTCAAGTATTAACAGACTATGCAGACAAATTGGTAGCAGTTGTTTTAGTGAACTTAGGATTAAATGCAGTTCCAAAAACTTTAAAACTATCATTGACTGGAGGAAGATAGAAAAAATGGATAGATATAGTGAAATAACAAATAAAAATCAAAGAGAAATTGTTTTACTTAAAGGATTTCCTTGTATATGGGGAAAGTGTTCTTTTTGTGATTATATAGATGATAATTCTAATTTAGAAGAAGAAATGAACAGGTTAAATATAGAGATTTTGAAAAATATAACTGGAAAATATGGAGTTCTTGAAGTCATAAACTCTGGTAGTTGTTTTGAATTACCAAAAGATACTTTAGCAGAAATAAAATGTATTATAAAAGAGAAGAAAATAAAAAAATTATTTTTAGAAAGTCATTGGTCTTACAAAAATAGGATTAAAGAGATGAGAGACTATTTTGGAATTCCTATAGTATTTAAAATTGGAGTTGAGACTTTTGACAATGATTTTAGAAATAACATTTTAAATAAAAATGCAAAATTTAAAACACCACAAGATGTAAAAGACTATTTCGATTCGCCTTGTATTATGGTAGGAATTAAAGGTCAAACAAAAGAGATGATAGATAGGGATATAGAGATTATATCAAATGATTTTGAAAAAGCAACTGTGAATGTTTTTATAAATAATTCTTCAAGTATCAAAAGGGATGAAGAGTTAGTTAAGTGGTTCACTAATAAATATAAATATTTAGATGAAAATCCAAATATAGAGGTTTTATATAATAATACAGATTTTGGTGTTGGAGATTAGTAAAGTTTTTAAGTCTGTATTATATTGTAGTAAATATTAATTTAATTTAAACTTTAACTTAAAAAATTTAGTATATTTTTAAAAAGGCTTCTGATACTTGGAAGCTTTTTTTTATGTACTTTTATGTTACAATAAGGAAAAGGAATTAAGGAGTAAATAAATGATGTTTAATAGGGAAAAATGGAATAAATTAGAGTATAAGAAGCTCCTAGAATATATGAAATCTATACAAGATATCAAGTATAGAGATTTTAATAAAAAGCTCATACCAAATACAGAAAATATAATAGGGATTAGGGTTCCTAATTTGAGAGAGTTATCTAAAGAAATAAGTAAAGGAAATTGGAAGGAATTCTTAAATGTATCGGAGGATACATATTATGAAGAAACTGTATTACAAGGTATGGTAATTGGTAATATAAATAGCACATTTGAAGAGACTCTATATTATATAGAAAGGTTTATACCTAAAATTAATAATTGGTCAGTTTGTGATGGATTCTGTTGTGGCTTGAAATGTACAAAAAAATATAAAGAAAACATGTATGATATACTTAAAAAATATGTTTATTCAGAAAATCCATGGGAAATTAGATTTGCATTAGTTATATTTTTAATATATTATGTTGATGATAAACATATTGAAGAAATCTTTGAATGTTGTAACAATATACAAAGTGAAGAATATTATGTTAAAATGGGAATGGCGTGGTTGCTATCAATTTGTTTTATTAAATATGAAGAAGAAACATTTCTCTATATAAAAAATAATAACTTAGATGATTTTACGTATAATAAAATGTTGCAAAAAATAATTGAATCTAATAGGGTAGATTCAGAAAAGAAAAATATAATAAGGGGAATGAAGAGAAAGACAAGAAGATATTGACGGAGGAGTATTAATGAATAACAACGAGGAAAGAATTGACAAATTTTTAGAACTTCAAAGTAAGGGGATTAAGTTTACAGAGATAGCTCAAAATCTAAAAATTAGTCAAAGTACTTTAAGAAATTTTTTAAATAAAAAAGGATATAAATCAGAAAAAGGTAAATACATATTAAAAGACGAATTAAATTATAATGAAAATCTGGATAAGAAAAACTTGGAAGAAGAAAATTTTAAAAAAAATATAAGTAATAGAAAAAAAGTAAGCACCAAAAAAAAGAATTCTAATGAAAAGGTTTTGAGTAAAGGCATTGAACAAATCAAGTTTAATGATACTGATTTAAAAAATACAAAGTCAAAAAAAAATGTTAAGCCTAAAAAAGATAGAAAAATAAATATAACTCAGGAAGACTTAGATAAGCTTTGTGAAGTATATGATTGGTATTTAGAGGTAAAGGATTATAATATAAAGCCAAAAAAAATATCTAATAAAAAAGATGTACATATAGATGATGAATCCATAGATGAATTAAAAACAACAAGAATACGTATAGATAAAGAAACATGGAATGATTTTGAAAGACTTTGTAGTAATTCAAACTTTGAAAAGCATCAAATACTTACACAAGCATTGAAAGAATTTATGAAAAAGTATAAAAATCTACTATAAAATATTACTATATGAGGTGCTTAATATGAATAAGATAATAAAAAAATCAATTTTTTTAATGATTATATTAACAATATTTGTTTTTACACTTACAGCATGCGAAAAAGATGAACAACCTGATTCAGCTGATATTCAATCTGAAGATAAGGAAGATTCAGCTGGTATTCAAGTTGAAGATAAGAATGAGGTAAAAATAGATGAGGAAAATGCAAAAGTATTAAATATAGGTAAATCAGAGATTATAAATGTAGATGAAGGTGATAAAGTAGACACATCCACAAAGATAGAAAATAATTCGACATTTAATATATCAAATATTGAATTAGTATATAATGAATATGATGAGAATAAAAAAATTATTTCCTCAGATAGTAAGGCTTTGTTGGATATGACTCTAATGCCTGGTAAAGTTGCTTATGTAGAGTGTGCGCACAAAACTTTTACAAAGAGTGTGGAAGTTTATGCATATGAGTATGAAGCAGAAGGTAAGATTGTGTATATTAATTTAAAAGAAAATGATATTAATATAAGAAATAATAATATTAAGCTAGAAAATAGTAGTCAGTATGAGGTATTATCTACATCAGAACTTAAAAAAGTAAATGAATCAAAAGAGGGAATCACATATCAAATAAAAGTGAAAAATTCATCATCAAAAGATTTAGGAAATATTATCCTTAAGACAGCAGAAGTTAATGAAAATGGAGAATATTTAGTGGTAAATCGTATACCATCATATAAAATTTTAAAGGCTTCAGAAGAGACAGATATAGATATACTATGTTCAACAAAAGCAAAAAGTGTTGAAATAGTGGGATACACATACGATGATATAAAAGAAAAAGCCAATGTAGATATTGACTTAAAATCTCATAAAGTTAAGATAGACAAATAAAGGCAGGGGATATTTATGAAGGTTTTGATAGTTGAAGATAATAAAATACTTTTAGAAAGTGTAGTAGAAGAACTTAGTAAGCATTTTGAAACTGAAAAATGTGAAGATGGAGAAGAAGCTTTATACTTAGTTAATCAAAATATATATGATTTAGTTATTTTAGATTTAATGCTTCCTAGCATAAATGGAATTGATATTTTAAAAAGAATGAGAGTTAATAATATAGACACACCTGTGCTTATATTGACAGCCAAAGAAGCATTAGATGATAAAGTAGAAGCATTTACCATAGGAGCTAATGATTATTTAACAAAACCTTTTTATATGGAAGAATTAGTAGCAAGAGTGTACGCTATATTAAGAACTAATGGAAAAATAAAAGAAAGAAATGGAATAGAATTTAAATCTTTATATTTGGATACATTAGAAAAAAGAGTATATATTGAAAAAGAAGAAATAAAGTTACAAAATAAGCAGTTTAACTTGCTTGAATATTTTGTCTTAAATAAGGGTTCAATTTTATTAAAAGAGCAGATTTATGATAGAATATGGGGAATTGATTCAGATGCAACCATTGAAATAGTTGAGGTATATGTAAGTAATCTAAGGAAAAAACTCAGTAAATATGGATATGATAAGTATATTAAAACTAAACGTAAGGTAGGATATATATTCGATGATAAATAAGAATGTATTCACTAGTACTAAAAATCATCTAATAAAAATGTATATTGTTGTAGTGGGTAGCTTTTTAATAATATTTTCTATATTTATATATTCATATTTTAGAGGATTAACATATAGTGGAATTGATAGTGAGATAAATGAGGAGCTTGAATATATAGTTTCTCAATTTAAAAGAACCTCGTTTTTAAATCCAATAAGACTTAAAGACCCAAAAGATATGGTCTATGTGTATGAGGATGGTAGAATAAGTTACTATACTCAAAATGAGTATTTTGATGAGTTACTTCCAGATAGAAGATTGGATAAGAAAAATTCATTTTTTAAATATACAGAAAATGGATATACCTTTAGAGAATTAAATGTAGATGTAGGAAGATATCAAATACAGATAATTAGAAATATCGACTCTGAGATGAACTCTTTAAAGCAACTTACATCCGTTCTTATAATTGGTATACTGATTTCTGTAATAATTACTTACTTTGTTGCTGTGTATCTTACTAGAAAAGCTTTAATTCCAATAGAAACTGCATGGAGAAATCAAGCTAAGTTTATACAAGATGCTTCTCATGAATTAAGAACGCCAATAACAATAGTTTCATCAAAATTAGAAAGTATGTTAAAATCCCCAGAGAGTACAGTAAATGATGAAGTTGAAACAATAGCTACTGCAATGAAAGAGACAAGAAGGCTTAAAAAAATGATAACTGATTTATTGTCTCTTACTAAAGAAGATTCCATTGTTAAAGTCAACTTGGAGGAAGTAGATTTAGAAAGATTGCTTGAGGAAATATCAGAAGATTATATTGATATTGCAGAATTTCAGGAAAAAAAATTTGTATTTAATTCTGAGCTTAAGAATAAAGTTATAATAACGGATAAAAATAAATTAAGACAGCTTATATTAATTTTTATTGATAATGCTTTTAAATACACAAAACAAGGTGATGAGATAGTATTAGAATTAAAAGAAGATATAGAAGATGAAGTAACTTTACTTATAAGAGACACTGGTATAGGTATAAAAAAAGAAGAAATACCTCTTATATTTGATAGATTTTTTAGAAGTGAAAATGTAAGAAATAAAGATTTAGAAGGGTCTGGAATAGGTCTTTCAATAGCTCGTATGATTAGTTTGAATTTGGATATTGATATAAATGTAACTTCAGAGATAGGTATTGGAACTACATTTGAATTATCAATACCACAAAAGTTAAAATAATAAAAATATAAAAAGCTGTTTTTAGAAATAAAGAATGGGTATACTAATTAGTATAAAATAAAATATAAAAAGACCCTATAAAAGTAAAATTATATTTATGAATTTCATAGTATAATTGTATAGGGATAATTAAAGTTTATAGGAGGATTAAAAAAATGGCAAAAGTTATAAATACATCTGAATTTAGAAGTAGTGTTGAAGGTAGTAAAGGAGTAGTTGTAGTGGATTTCTTTGCAACTTGGTGTGGACCTTGTAACATGTTAGGGCCTGTATTTGCAGAGTTAGGTGAAGAAATGAAAAATGAAGCTAGATTTGTAAAAGTTGACATAGATGAGAGTTTAGAAATAGCTCAACAATTTAGTGTATCTACAGTGCCAACTATGATTATATTTAAAGATGGAGAACCAGTAGAAACACTAATTGGATTTATGCCAAAGAACAAAATTGAAATGAAAGTAAAATCATATTTATAAAAAATGGGTGAGTGTTATGAGATATGATATAGCTATAATAGGTAGTGGTCCTGCTGGATTATCTGCTGCTATAAATGCAAAAATAAGAAATAAAACAATTATCATGTTTGGTAGTGATAATTTAAGTAATAAGCTTGTTAAAGCTCCTTCAATAGATAATTATTTAGGTTTTTATGATATAAGTGGAGATGAATTAAAAGACAAGTTTAAATCGCATATAGATAGTATGGATATTTCAATTGAAAATAAGAGAATAAATAATATTTATGCTATGGGAGAATACTTTGCAATAATGTCTGGAAATGATATGTATGAAGCTACTACTGTAATTCTTGCCACTGGTGTAGAATACACTAGACCAATTAAAGGCGAAGAAGAATTTCTAGGCAGAGGAGTAGGGTATTGTGCTACATGTGATGCACCACTTTATAGAAATAAAAAGGTGGCAGTTATAGGATATAATGAAGAATCTAAAGAAGAAGCAAATTTTTTAAGTGAATTAACTTCAAAAACTTATTTTATACCTATGTACAAAAAAGAGAATCTTATGAGAGGTTCAGATAACTTAGATGAATCTATTGAAGTTATACATGATAGACCCGTAAAAATAGATGGAGATAAACTTGTAAACAAAATATCTTTTAAAGAAAACCACATTGAAGTTGATGGAGTATTCGTTATAAAAGATAGTACAGCTCCAAGTTCATTGATTCCTGGAATAGAAATTGAGGGTATCCATATTAAAGTTGATAATGATATGAAAACTAGTATAGATGGATGCTTTGCTGCTGGAGATTGTGTTGGAAAACCATATTCTTATATAAAAGCAGCAGGTCAAGGACAAATAGCAGCTTTAAATGCTGTTTACTATTTAGATAAATTAAAGAGAATTTAATATTTATACTGAGTAACTTTTTAAACATATTTATAAAAAACTGCTTTAAAATAATAAAATTATTTTAAAGCAGTTTTTTATTTATTAATTCTTCTTCTTTAAATTATCTTAAATGTATTTTTAAGTATATTTATTTGAGAAATTTCTAAAATTATAATAATAAATATCTAAATTATTTATAATATATCCCAAAATTTAAAAATAATGGTTGAAAAATCTAATTAAGAGTACTATAATTTAATTAAGTAATTACTTAATCAAAAAGAGGTATTTATGGAAAATTTGGTTAAAATATTTAAAGCATTGAGTGATGAAACTAGAATTAACATACTTATATTAGTATCTAAGAGAAATATATGCCAAAAAGGAATTTCTAAATATCTAGGAATTTCAGATTCTGCTGTTTCACAACATATAAAAATATTAAAAGATGTTGGAATAATAACAGGGCATAAAGAAGGATACTACGTTTTATATCATATTAATAAAGAATCATTTAATATATGTGTAGATTTTATAAACTCTATGTTAAGTAATTCTAGTGAAAGCTTTATAGATGTATTTGATATAAATACAATACATCTAGGATGTAGTAAAGAGTGTAAATCTATTAAAAAATGTTGTAAGAGAAGGGAGAAATAATAATGAAAGTATGTATACCAGTAGAAGAGAATAAAGGATTGGATAGTAAACCATATGGTCATTTTGGTTCTGCTCCAATTTTTGTTGTGTGTGATTTAGAGAGTGGAGAAGTTAAATCTCTAGATAATGGAGATTTAGGTCATGAGCATGGAAAGTGTCAACCACTAAAAGCATTATCAGGCACAGTTGTGGATGCAGTAGTAGTTGGAGGAATAGGACAAGGTGCTATAGTTAAATTAAATGGTATGGGAATCAAAGTTTATAGAGCAGAAGCAGATACTATAAGTGATAATCTAGACTTACTTAAAAATGGAAAATTAGTAGAATTTCCATCAAATCATACTTGTTCACATGATGGATGTGGACATCATTAAAAATAAGATAGCTGATGAAGCATATGCTTCATCAGCTATTTTCTTTTTTGATAAATAAAGTTTTGCATTTCAAATTTTCAAATTTAGGTTTTCATGATTTTCTGGTGGATTTTAAAGTTTATAAGTATACTAAACTAGATTTTTTTTGTATGTTGCTCTATATAGTTAATATCATTTAGTATGTCATTAAGTTCTTTATTAAGTGTTTTCAAATCATCACCATCCACATTGTAGTTTAAAAATAGCTCCTCTACATTATCAATGATAGAATTAACTTTCCTAGTAACTTCAACAAATGTTTTGAAGTTACTACTATTCTTAGCATTTAAAAATTTGTTTAAATCCTTTGATATAAATGACATTATTTCATATTCATCGTTAAACAGACCTCTACCAATAGGATATGGTTCAATTCTTTGTAAAAAATATTGATCTTTAGCATTAATATTATAAGTATAAGATATTTCCCAATTGTCTCCTAAATCAAACTTGATAAAATACAATGTACTACTTACTTTTGATATTTTTGTTGCTCCAAGTTGCCTTAAAAGAACTTCAATTGAATCTCCTTGAACAGTATTAATATTCATATATACACATCCCCTTTAGTATTATTATACTATATTTTTTAAAATTTTATAATTAAATAAAAAGTAGATATAATAATAGATATAATCATAAGCGGAAAACCTATCTTAAAATACTCTTTAAAAGATATAGGATGCCCATGTTTATTACCTATACCTGCTAGTACAACATTGGCAGATGCTCCTATCAATGTACCATTTCCTCCAAGACAAGCTCCAAGAGATGTCGCCCACCATAATGGCATAACATCAATTCCTTCAGCTTGCATAGTCAAAATAAGAGGAATTAATGTTGCAACAAATGGAATATTATCTAAGAAAGAAGAAACTATTGCTGATAACCATAATATTAATAACATTGTAAAGACAAGATGGCCTTCTGTAAGTCCAATCAATGCTTGAGCTAATTTGTTTATTATGCCAACTTCTACTAATCCACCAACTACTACAAACAAGCCCATAAAAAATAAAATTGTAGACCATTCAATACCAGCCATAATTTCATCTACATCTTGTTTTCCTATAAGAAGCATTATAGATGCTCCTGTTAGTGCAACAACAGAAGAGTCTATGTGTATTGTACTGTGAAACATGAAACCAAAAAGTATAAATGCTATTACTATAAGACTTTTTATAAGTAATGGTTTATCTTTGACAGATTTTTTTTCATCGAGTTTTAATATTGTATTTTTAGCTTTGTCATCTACAATAAGTTGTTTGCCATAAATAAATTTGAAGCATATTATAGTTACAATAAGTATTACTATAACAGCAGGGCCTAAATTTATTACAAAATCCATAAAACTAAGATTAGCAGCACTACCAATCATAATATTTGGAGGGTCACCTATAAGAGTAGATGTTCCTCCTATATTGGAAGCTAAAATTTGTGTTATTAAAAAGGGAACTGGATTAAGCCCCAATATTTGTGTGATAACTATAGTCATTGGACCAATAAGTAAGACAGTGGTAACATTATCTAATATAGCAGATAAAATAGCCGTTATAATAGCAAAACAAATCATTATTTTCCACGGGTCTCCTTTGGCTTTCTTTGCAGTCCAGATAGCTATGTATTCAAATAGCCCTGAGTTTTTGACAACAGCGACAAATAGCATCATACCAACTAATACACCAATAGTGTTGAAATCTATATGGCTCAATCCTTCATCAAGTGTAAGTATATTGAAAATTATCATTAATAGTGCACCACCAACAGCTGCTACAGATCGGTTTACCTTCTCTGTAATAATAGCTGCCATAACTATTAAAAATATACATATAGCTATTATTTGTTGAAATTCCATAATATAAGTACCTCCATTTGTATTATTTTGTGCCTAATGCTAGTACTATATATAGTATTACTTTTTTATTGTTTTTTCAATGGATGCATAAAAGTATATTATTTAACAAAGTTTCCGGAAAATTGACAGAATTTAAAGAAAATTTTTGTTATTTAAATAAATTTTAAAATAATCTCATTAATAATAATATTAAACGACAAACAAAAAAATATACTCTTAGAAAAAGAATTTATTGTATCTAGCAGTAATTATAAAATATTAAATATATCTATATTATAAAAACAATAAAAAAAATTTGATTTTGAATATAAAACTGCAATATATTAAAAAAATTATTCATTTCAAACCTTGTAATTTGATTTTATAAATATTATAATTAAATTAATGAATTTTTAACAAGGAATTATTCATTTTTTTGATTTTAAGATTTATTAAGAAAACAAAACTAAATAGGGGGTAATTAATATAATGGATTTTTTAAATGGTATTTTAACAGGCATTAATAATGCAGTAGTATTTGTAAACAATTACTTATGGTCGTATATCTTAATTATAATGTTGGTTGTAGTTGGTATTTACTTTACTATTAAAACAAATTTTGTACAATTCAGATATTTTATAGAAATGTTTAGGCTTCTGGGTGATGGTACAGCAAATAAAAATGCAAAAAAGGAAGGGAAAATATCTTCATTCCAAGCATTTTGTATAAGTACATCTTCAAGAGTTGGGACTGGAAATATAGCTGGAATAGCAATTGCAGTAGTGGCAGGTGGTCCTGGTGCTGTATTTTGGATGTGGCTTATAGCATTAATTGGTTCTGCTTCTAGCTTTGTTGAGAGTACATTAGCTCAGATTTACAAAGTTAAAAATGGTCAAGCTTTTAGAGGTGGTCCAGCATATTATATGGAGCAAGGTCTAAATAAGAAATGGATGGGAGTTTTATTTTCAATACTTATAACTATATGTTATGGTTTTGTATTCAATGCAGTTCAAGCAAATACTGTTTCGCTTGCATTTAATAATGCATTTGGAATAAGTAAAATGGCTATGGGAATAGGTCTTGGAATTTTAACTGCAATAGTTATTTTTGGTGGAGTACATAGAGTTGCAAAAGTTTCTGAGATAATAGTTCCTGTATTTGCAGGATTATATATATTGGTTGCTTTAGCTATAGTTGGAATGAATATAACAGAGATACCAAAAATTATAGCGTTAATAGTTGAAAGTGCATTTGATTTTAAAGGAATGGCAATTGGTACTTTTATGGGAGTTGTAATGACTGGAGTGAAGAGAGGTCTATTCTCTAATGAAGCAGGTATGGGGAGTGCTCCTAATGCTGCTGCAACAGCACATGTAACTCATCCAGTAAAACAAGGTTTAATTCAATCTTTAGGTGTTTTTACTGATACTATAATCATATGTAGCTGTACAGCATTTATGGTATTATTATATTCAGATTATGCTAGTAGTGGCGCAACTGGAATTGAATTAGCTCAAGAAGCTTTAACTCATCATATAGGACCAATGGGGAACATATTTATAGCAGTTTGTATATTCTTATTTGCATTTAGTTCTATAGTAGGTAATTACTATTATGGAGAATCAAATATGGAATTTATGAGTGGAAGCAAGACTAAACTTAATATATTTAGAGTTTTCGTTGTAGGTATGGTTTTATTTGGTTCTCTTACTCAAGTAGAAGTAGTTTGGAATCTAGCAGACTTATTTATGGCATTGATGGCTATAATAAACTTAATCGCAATATCGCTTTTAGGAAAGTATGCATTTATCGCTTTAAAAGATTACACAAGTCAAAAAAAATCTGGAATAAAAGACCCTGTATTTATTGCAGATGAAATAGAAGGTTTAGAAAATGTATCAGAGTGGCACAAGGAATTACCAGAGGAAAATTTAGGATAAGAAATCACAAAACTATTTTGATAGATTGAAGTACACGTAAGTTATATAAATAAAATATTTAATTAATTTATATTACTGGAATTTTTAATTCCAGTAATATTTTTTATTATATAGTTTATTTTTTAAAATAGTTTACTTACTATAAATTTTTTCCTAAGATTTATTTTCTCTAAAATGTTATATAATTAAGTCTTGTAAATTGTATTCAAAACTTTCTAAGTGATTACAAAATAATCTAAACTCTTCTATAGTTTTGATTTCTTGTAAATTTCTCAAATCTATCATTATATTACTGTATTTATGCAACATAAAACTCATATCATATATTTCACATTTAACAAATCCATCTTGATAACTGTACTTATAAGGTTCATATTTTGAAAAATTTGACTCAAAGTATTTTATTTTAGCATAGCACAATTTGTGTATGTTGAACAAAAGAGCCAGAACAGATTCTTTAACTGCAAACTTGTGTGTGAAGTATTTTATAGTGTGGTATTTACCATGTTTAAACTCCCAAATTAAATTCTCATTTAAAGTAAGAGAATATTTTTCTATAAGGTTACGTTTATCTGGTGTTAAATCTTGTATTGAATATGTTTTCATAATTTATTCTCCTCATAAATATTTAATAAGCACATATTAAATCATAGTATTTTATTGCCACTTACTCTTAATTATATTGTATTGTATATTAAAAAAATAATAAAATAGATAATTAGTATAGTATTAATCTATGTTATAAATAAAAACAATAGCTTTAATAGTAATATATATATCTTTGTGGTATTTTATATTTAGAGTCGTATTTATAATTATTTTAAGATTTTTAAAGTAACTTTGATGATTAATTTATATCTTAGAGGGGGTATGCAAATTGTTCAATAAGAAGGAATATATTGTTGTAGTATGCCATGATTGTTTTATTTTTTATAATAAAGATAATGACCTAAAAGAGAGTGTATCATTTTCAATACACCCCATTCCAAATGTGCCTTTTTATTATTATCTATTTGAAGGAGAGACTGAAAAATTTATTAGAGATATACAAGCAAAAGTTTCTATTAAGAAATCAGCTTTGTATATATTAATTCCAGATGATGCATTAAGTATAGACATAAAAATATTGCAAGAATTTTTTATGCAGTTAGGATGTCGCAAAATAATTTTTTCTAAACAAAATATTGTTTTGAGTAATTGTGAAGAAAATTATATTTCCATATCCTTTACAAGTAGAGCAATTGCCATTTCATATGTAAAAAATGGAGGAGCTGAAGCAGTAGATTTTTTTGATTACAATGAGATTGATTTTAAGAATCTGTCTTATATCATTAAAAACTTACATAATGATTGTGTATATTCTGAGTTAAAAATATATGTGAATAATATAGGAAGCTCTAATAATTATGAAGATATTGGAGAGATAGTTCAGGTAGATGATATTATAAATAATTTCAAAAAACTATGTATTGAAAAAAATACATCAAGATAGAATTGTTAGTATATAAAAGTATACAGGTTTTATATATTCTAATGGGTAGGAGGTTAGATATATTATATTTGAAATTATTAAGTACCAAAAGAACAAATATGTTTTGTCCTTTTGGTATTTAGTATTTTATGTTATTTAGACAGATTTTAATATTTAATCAATACTACTATTTAATAATGACATTGTTTAATCTAGAGATTTAAATAAATTTACCATTTCTAATGCACTCATAGCGCAATCATAACCTTTATTCCCAGCCTTTGTACCTGCTCTTTCAATGGCTTGTTCAATATTTTCTGTAGTTACGATTCCAAAAATAACAGGCAATTCATTGTCTAAAGATACTTTTGCTATACCCTTAGATACTTCGCTACATACATAATCATAATGAGATGTAGCTCCTCTTATAACACATCCTAAACAGATTATAGCATCATACTTACCACTTTTAGACATTTTTTGAGCAACAAGAGGGATTTCAAAAGCTCCAGGTACCCAAGCTATTTCTATATTTTCTGGAGAAACATCATGTCTTAAAAGGCAATCTTCAGCACCTGATAAAAGTTTTGATGTTATAAATTCATTAAAACGAGAATTTATTATACCTATCTTTAAATCTTTTCCAATAAGTTTTCCTTCATATATCATTTTTTATTTCCTCCAATTTTATTTATGTTATAGATTTATATTTATAAATATATTTAATATTAATTGCAAATAATTACTTAGTAGAAAAAAGCGTATTAATAACTTATATAATATCCAATAGATGTCCCATTTTATCTTTTTTAGTTTTTAGATATAGCTTATTAAAGTCATTAATCTCTTCGTTAATAGGAACTCTATTGTTGATTTTTATTCCATATTTCTCTAACTGATTTATTTTATCAGGATTATTACTTAAAAGGCTTATACTTTTTATGTTTAAATTTTTTAATATTTGAGCAGCCATATAAAAATCTCTCATATCTTCTTCAAATCCAAGCATTAGATTTGCTTCTACAGTATCATAACCTTCTTCTTGAAGTTTATAAGCTTTAATTTTATTTAAAAGACCAATACCCCTACCTTCTTGTTTCATATAAATTAAAACACCATTTCCATTTTCTACGATTTTCTTCATAGAAGATTCTAATTGTAATCCACAATCACATTTTAAAGAGTGGAACACATCGCCTGTTAAACATTCAGAATGAAGTCTAACTAGAGTATTTTCTTTATTTATATCTCCATAAGTAAGGGCAATATGTTCTTCATTTGAATATGTATCTTTATATCCTATGATTTCAAAGTTACCATATTTTGTTGGAAGGAAAGCGCTAGATACCTTTTCTATAGTAGTTTCATTTGTTTTACGATATTCTATAAGGTCTTTTATAGTGATAATTTTCAAATTATGTTTTTCTTTAAAAATCATTAAATCATCAACTCTTGCCATTGTACCATCATCTTTCATTATTTCACATATAAGACCAATTTCTTTAAACCCTGCAAGTCTAGCTAGGTCTACAGAAGCTTCTGTATGTCCATCTCTAACAAGGACTCCACCAGTTTTTGCTATTAGAGGGAAAATATGACCAGGAGTTTTGAAATCCTTACTTGTAGAATTCTCATCACAGAATAATTTTACAGTTTCAGCTCTTTCATATGCAGATATACCAGTTAGAGTATCTGCACCATCTATAGTAACAGTAAATGCTGTTTGAAATGTATCTGTATTTTCTCTGACCATAAGAGGTATATTTAAACTTTTAAATTTTTTTTCAGTAGCAGGTAGACAAATTAGACCTCTACCATATGTAGCCATAAAATTTATTGATTCAGGGGTAGCCATCTCAGCTGCCATCAGTAAATCTCCTTCATTTTCTCTACTTTCATCATCAACAACAATTACCATCTTTCCATTTTTTATATCTTTTATAGCTTCTTCAATAGTATTAAACATATAATTCACTCCTTTATCATTTTTAAAAACCATTTTTAAATAAAAAATCTTTATCTATATTTGCTTTACAATTACTACTATTAGAATTTAATTCCTTGTAGTTATTAATCATAAAATTATTAACATACTTTCCAATTACATCACTTTCTAAATTAACAAAGTCTCCAACATTTTTTGTTAAGAGAGTAGTATTCAATTTAGTATGAGGTATGACAGAAACTTTGAATATTTCATCATCCAAATATGATATAGTTAAACTTACACCATCAATGGCAACTGAACCTTTAAGTATCATTGATGATAAGAGTTTTTTTACTGGTCGTATGCTCACTAAAACTGCATTTTCGTCTTTTTCAAACTTACAAATAGTACCTTTACCATCAACATGCCCTGTTACTATGTGACCTCCGAATCTTGAAGAAAGGCTCATGGCTCTTTCAAGGTTTACTTTGTCATTTGTATTTAATGAGCCTAAATTTGTAGAACGAATTGTCTCCATCATAACATCTGCTGTAAACTCATTTTTTCCTAGTTTTGAAACAGTTAGACAAACTCCATTTACAGCGATACTATCTCCAAGATTTGTACCATCTAATATTTTGTTTGATAGTATGGTTACTTGTCCGCTTTTGCCATTAGCAGTAATTTTTCTAAGTATTCCAACTTCTTCTACTATGCCAGTAAACATTATGACCTCCTTTGTACATATATTCATAAAATTTATTTTAAAACATCAGATTCTATCAAAACATCTCCATCTATTAAAGTTACATCATTAATTACTAGTTGTGTTGAATCTGCTAGACGAGTTACTCCTTCTCCAGAAACAAATGTAGGTGCGTCTTTACCACCTATAATTTTAGGGGATAAAAATAGTTTGACCTTATCAACTAATTTATTTCTAAATAGACTGTCATTAAGTGTAGAACCCCCTTCAACTAGTACAGAATCAATGTTTAGTTCTCCTAGTTTATACATTACAAATTTTAAATCAACTAAGCCATTTTTCTTAGGAGAAATTATGACTTCAACATTCTTTTCTTTTAATACTGATAATTTTTTACTGTCTTCACAACATGTGAAAACTATAGTTTTACTAGTTTTATCTTTAACTAAATTACTGTTAACTGGTAATCTCAGATTTGTATCTATTACTATTCTTGTAGGATGAGACACTTCATCTTGATTAAGTCTACAAGTTAGCAAGGGATTATCATTTAAAACTGTGTTTATACCAACCATTATACTATGATACTTATTTCTGTATTTATGAGTTAGGTATCTTGAAGACTCATTAGATATCCATTTTGATTCTAGTGATTTTGTAGCAATTTTACCATCTAGACTTACTGCCGATTTTACAATACAAAGAGGTTTTTTATTTTTTATGTAATAAAAGAATATTTCATTTAATTGTTTTGCTTCTTCTTCTAATATTCCTACAGTAACATCAATGTTGTTATCTTTTAATTTTTTTACTCCATTACCACAAACAAGTGGGTTTGGGTCTAGTGTAGATATGACAACCCTTTTAACTTTATTTTGAATAATTTTATCAACACAAGGTGGTGTTTTACCATGATGAGAACATGGTTCTAAATTCACATAAAGAGTAGAGTCTTTTAAACTTTGTTTAGCACTGTTTATAGCATTTACTTCAGCATGATTAGAGCCGAATTTCTCATGATATCCTTTGCCTATTATCTCACTATCTTTAACAATTACACACCCAACTAGTGGATTTGGACTTGTAAAACCTTCCCCTTTTTTAGCTAATTCAAGAGCTTTTTTCATATAATAAATGTCTTTTTCTTTTTGATTCACAAAATTCAAGATGTGTACACCTCCTGTTTAATTAGATAATTTTTAAACAAAAAACCCTGAGAATTAACTCAGGGTTTAGAATAATCTACAATAAATGTTTAATAAGAGCACAATAAAACAGCTCTACAAAAAACTCATTAAGCATATCTTCTTCCATCCAGACTTTACTGTCGGCTTTGGAATTTAACCAAATCAACCAAGTTTTAGCTTGGCTCGCGGGCTATACCGCCGATTGGGAATTTCACCCTACCCCGAAGATTAAGTATTAAATTTATATTTAGAATGTATCATAAATTATTTTACTTTGCAAACAATTTTTTTCAAAATATATGTTAATATATAATATAGAACGTCTATAAACTTTGAAATACTGGGATTGTGAATATAAAAATAAAAATTTGAACATAATCAGGAAAGAAGTCTAATTAATTTAAATTAGGAGAGAAATATATGAATGAAAAACTTTTAGAAATACTATCAAAATACTATGGATATACAAGCTTTAGAAAAGGTCAAGAATCTATAATAAATTCTATTTTGAGTGAAAAAGATGTACTAGCTATAATGCCAACTGGAGGTGGTAAATCTATTTGTTATCAACTTCCAGCATTGATATTAGATGGGATGACAATAGTAATTTCTCCACTTATATCTCTTATGAAAGACCAAGTAGATGCTTTAAAGACTATGGGGATTAATGCTGCTTTCATAAATAGTTCACTGAGCAATAAAGAATTTAATGAGATATTAAATAATATTAGAAAAAATAATTATAAAATACTCTATATTGCTCCAGAGAGATTAGATGCACATGAGTTTATTGAACTAATAAATAATAACAACATAAGTCAAATTGCAATAGATGAAGCACATTGTGTGTCTCAATGGGGGCATGATTTTAGATTGAGTTATAGAAGGATTTCTGATTTTATAAAGAATTTACCTAAAAGACCTATAATTACAGCCTTTACAGCAACCGCTTCAGAAGAGGTACGAGCTGATATAATAAATTTATTATGTCTAGAAAATCCAGACTGTTATATAACCGGTTTTGATAGAGAAAACTTATCAATAAACATAGTAAAATCATCTAGTAAAAATAAATATATTTTAGATTATATTAAAAATCATAAAAATGAGTCTGGAATTATATATGCTGCAACTAGAAAGGAAGTTGAAAACATACATAATGGATTATCTAAGAGAAATATATCTGTATCAAAATATCATGCAGGTTTATCTAAAAATGAAAGAAGTAAAAATCAAGAAGATTTTATAAATGATGATGTGGATATAATGGTAGCAACAAATGCATTTGGAATGGGTATTGATAAACCTAATATAAGATGGGTTATACACTACAACATGCCTCAAAGTATAGAAAATTACTATCAAGAAATAGGTAGAGCTGGTAGAGATGGAGAGAAAAGTGAATGTGTGCTTTTGTTTTCTCCAGGAGATGTACATATACAAAAATATTTAATCGATATTGGAGTTGAGAATCCTGAAAGGAAGTTGTTTCAACACAAAAAGCTTCAGTATATGATTGACTTGGTTTACAGTAATTCATGTTATAGAAGGACAATACTAAATTACTTTGGAGAAAATTATATAGAAGATTGTAATAATTGTAGTAACTGTTTAGTAGAAGGTGAAATAGTAGATAAAACTATAGATGCTCAAAAAGTTATTTCATGTGTAGCTAGAATGAAAAGAAGTTATGGTGTTACTACCATTGTAGATGTACTTAGAGGGTCTAAGAATAAAAAGATTTTACAACTTGAATTGAATACTTTATCTACATATAATATTATGAAAGACTATTCAAATGAAGATTTAAAGAACTTTATAAATACATTGGTTTCCCATGGATTCTTGGATTTAGTTGAGACTTTAGGTAATGGAAATAGAGGAAGTTTTCCAACAATAAGATTGAATGATATGTCTATGAAAGTTTTAAAAGGTCAAGTGAAAGTTGAATTTAAAGAAATCGTGATGACAAAATCATTAGAAGTAGAAGATGAGTTATATAGTGCTTTAAGAGAGCTTAGACATTCAATAGCAAGTGAAGAAAGAATAGCTCCATATATGGTATTTGGTGATGGGACACTTAGGGCTATGTCTAGCAGTTATCCAGTTAATAAAGAAGAGATGTTAGATATATCTGGAGTAGGGGAAATTAAGTATCAAAAATATGGTAGAGATTTTGAAACAATAATTAAAGAATATGTCGAAAAAAATAACATAAATAAAAAAGACAAAGAAAAAAATGTCGATTTAGATAACGTTAATAGTGAGTTCTTTGAAGTTAATTCAGATAAAGCTCTATATGAAAAACTATTAAGTATTAGAAGTGAATATGCAATAAAAGAAAAAGTACTCCCATATATGATTTTATCCAATAAGACACTGAAAGAAATAAGTGGAAGATATCCAATTGATGAAGAGCAACTGAAGGACATTTCAGGTATAGGTGGAGTAAAAATTAAAAAGTATGGAGCTAGTATTTTGGATGAAGTCAAACAATATGTAAGAGAAAATGATATTAATGTTACTTGGGAAAAAAAGGGTAAAAGGAAGTTAATACTAGATGGAGAAAGTAGAAAAAATAATGAAATAGCATTAGATTTATTAAATCAAGGCAAGGATATACAAAGTATTAGCCAAGAACTAGAGATTTCATTATCGACTATTATTGGATATGCCCATGACTATGTAAAGGATGGACATAGTATATCGTTTGATTTAGAATTAGAAAATTTCTACAATGAAGATGAAAAGCAAATGATTTTAGAAGTTTGTGAAAAAGTAGGATATGATAATTTAAATAACATAAAAAGAAAACTTCCAGATTCAATAAAGTATGAAAACATAAGAGCTGTGATGCTTGATTCTTATCTTAAAAATTTAAAAAATGATATTATGTCAGAGTAATTTTTAATATCTCCAAAAATAAAATTTGTATTATTGTGTTGAACTAATAATTTTGCTGTGTTATACTGAATTTGTAAAAATAATGAAAAATTAGAGCTAGGGGCGCTAGAATTGGCTAGCTGAGAGATAAAGCCGTAACTTACAAACCCTAATAACCTGATCAAGATAATGCTTGCGAAGGGAAGCTTTTAATATAATTTTGTTACATAAATAGACAAATTATTTAATGTTAGGGAAAATTTGTCTAAGTGTATATATGATTATAAGAGTGCTTTCCAAACAAGGAAAAGCACTTTTTTTATTTTCAAAAACTATAACTTTAATCTTGGAGGATTGTAATATGAATTATACAACACAAATGGATGCTGCTAGAAAAGGCATAATAACTAAAGAAATGGAAATCGTTTCTCAAAAAGAGCAAGTAGATGTGAATGAACTAAGAGAATTAATAGCAAATGGACAAGTTGTTATACCTGCTAATAAAAATCATAAATCTTTAAGTGCAGAAGGTGTAGGTAAAAATTTAAGAACAAAGATAAATGTAAATCTAGGAATTTCAAGAGATTGTAAGGATATAGAAAAAGAACTTGAAAAAGTTAGAGTAGCAATAGACATGAAAGCTGAAGCTATAATGGATTTGAGTAACTATGGTAAAACTAGAGAATTTAGAGAAAAAGTGGTTGAAATTTCACCTGCAATGATAGGTTCAGTACCTATGTACGATGCAGTGGGATATTTAGAAAAAGAATTAAAAGATATAACAGAAGAAGAGTTTTTGAATGTAATAAGACAACATGCTATTGATGGAGTTGACTTTATCACTATACATGCAGGTCTTACAAGGAATGTTTGCCAAAAGATAAAAAATCATGAAAGATTAACTCATATAGTATCTCGTGGAGGTTCTCTGTTATTTGCATGGATGGAATTGAATAATAAGGAAAATCCTATTTATACTAATTTTGATAAAATATTGGATATATGTGAGGAATACGATGTTACATTGAGTTTAGGAGATGCTTGTAGACCTGGCTGTATAAAAGATTCTACTGATGGAGTTCAAATTCAGGAACTAGTAGTATTAGGTGAGCTTACTAAAAGAGCGTGGGAGAGAAATGTACAAGTAATGATAGAAGGACCTGGACATATGGCTATTGATGAGATAGAAGCAAATGTAGTATTAGAAAAAAGATTGTGTCATGGAGCACCTTTTTATGTTCTTGGGCCATTAGTTACAGATATAGCACCAGGTTATGACCATATAACAAGTGCAATAGGAGGAGCTTTGGCATGTGCTAAAGGAGTAGACTTTTTATGTTATGTAACTCCAGCAGAACACTTAAGATTACCTAATTTAGATGACATGAAAGAAGGTATAATAGCTGCAAAAATAGCTGCTCATGCAGGAGATATAGCTAAAAACGTTAAAGGTGCTCGTGAATGGGATAATAAGATGAGTAAAGCCAGAGCTGATTTAGATTGGTGTGAAATGTTTAGACTTGCAATAGACCCTGAAAAAGCTAAGAGATATAGAGATGAATCAACTCCTACTCATGAAGATAGCTGTACTATGTGTGGAAAAATGTGTTCAATGAGAACAGTTAAGAAAATACTAAATAATGAGGAACTTAATTTAATATAATTTGTGATTAGAATAAAATAGATTTAAAAAGAGGAGGTGATTTGGTGAAGGTTAATGGGAAGGATGTTGAATTTAAAAAAGATTTGACTATAATAGATTTATTAAATAAATATAACTTAAAGAGTGATAGAGTTGTAGTTGAAGTAAATCTAGAAATAATTGAAGAATCCAACTACAGTACATATATATTGAAAGACGAAGATATTATAGAGCTTATTAGTTTTGTTGGAGGTGGTTAAAATAAAGATATTTGTAAATGAATTATTAACAGATGTTGAAGAAAATACGACTGCCTACAAAGTTAGAGAGGATTATAATTGTAAATGTGATGTATTAGTGTTAAATGGATATCCAATTAAAACAGATATTCCTCTTTGTGAGAATGATAAATTAACACTTATACAAAAGGGAGTCAAGCCATCATTTGATGAATTAGAAAACTTATTGATTGCGAGACATACTCCAAATATACATAATAAGTTAAAAAAAGGGAAGGTTGCTATATTGGGGTTAGGGGGACTTGGGTCCAATATAGCTATCTCTTTAGCCAGAATTGGAGTAGGAGAACTTTTACTTATAGACTATGATGTTGTAGAACCTTCTAATCTAAATAGACAGCAGTATTTTATAGATGATATTGGAAAATTAAAAACTGATGCTATGATAGAAAATATAAAAAAAATAAATCCGTTTATAAAGTTAAAGAAACAAGATATTTTTTTAAATAAACATAATATGGATGCTATTAAAGATTCAGATTTGATAATTGAAGCTTTTGATGACGCATCATGTAAGGCACAGGTTTGTAACTATGTGTTAATAAATTTAAAAGATAAATATCTAATAGCATCATCAGGTATGGCAGGTTATTATGATTCAAATATAATAACTACTAAGAAGATAAAAGACAAGTTTTATATATGTGGTGATTTTGTAAATGAAGCTAAATTTGGTGAAGGTCTTATGGCTCCAAGGGTCGCTATCTGTGCAAATCACATGGCAAACTTGGCAACACAAATACTTATAGATATGTAAATACTAAAATTAAATTCTAAAAAGATTGAATATTAAAAAAGTTGTACATGGAGGGAAATAATATGGATAAATTGGTACTTGGTGGACATGAATTCAATAGTAGATTGTTGGTTGGAACAGGTAAATATGGTTCAAATAATATATTGCCTGAGGTAATAAAAGAAAGTGGCAGTGAGATAATAACAATGGCACTTAGAAGAGTGGATTTAGATAATAAACAAGAGAATATATTAACATATATTCCGAAAGAAATGACAATACTTCCAAATACATCAGGAGCTACTAATGCAGAAGAAGCAGTAAGAATAGCTAGAATATCCAGAAAAATGGGATGTGGAGATTTTATAAAAATAGAAGTGATATCAGATACTAGATATTTACTTCCTGATAATGAAGAAACTATAAAAGCTACAAGAATACTTGCTGATGAAGGATTTATAGTTCTTCCATATATGACACCAGACCTTTATGCTGGAAGAAGACTTATAGAAGCTAATGCAGCAGCAGTTATGCCTCTCGGGGCTCCAATTGGTTCAAATAGAGGGCTTCAAATGAAAGAAATGATAAGAATAATGATAGATGAATTAGACATACCAATAATAGTGGATGCGGGTATTGGCAAACCATCTCAAGCTATGGAAGCTATGGAAATGGGAGCTGATGCTGTACTTGTTAACACTGCGATAGCTTCAGCAGGAAATCCTGTGCAAATGGCAAGAGCATTTAGACTAGCTGTAGAGGGTGGAAGAGAAGCATATCTCGCAAAAACAGGAAGTGTATCAGAATTTGCAAACGCATCTTCTCCTTTAACAGGTTTTTTAGGCAATTTATAGAAAGTGGTGATTGGTGATGAGTTTTTATGATGTAATAGAAAAATATAGAGATTTTGATTTTGATGGATATTTAAATAATGTTACTGATAATGATGTTTTAAGAAGTTTATCAAAGGACAAGCTTGAAGATTTTGATATATTAAATTTGCTTTCTAAAACTGCTGTAAAACATTTAGAAACCATGGCTCAGAAAGCACATAAATTAAGTGTTCAATATTTTGGAAAAACAGTATGTTTATATACACCAATGTATATAGCAAATTATTGTGTAAATCAATGTGTTTACTGTGGTTATAATATAAAAAGTGGAATAAAAAGAAAAAAATTAACTATGGATGAAATTAGAGAAGAGGGAAATGTAATTTCAAAAGAAGGTTTTAAACATTTACTTGTTTTGACTGGAGAGAGTAGTTTTCATTCAAGTGTGGAATATATAGGTGAGGCTATAGAAATATTAAGAGAAAAATTTCCATCTATAGGTATAGAAGTCTATCCAATGGAAGTAGAAGAGTATAAGTATATTGTAGATAAAGGCGTTGAAGGTCTAACAGTATATCAGGAAACTTATGATGAGGAAATATACAAAAAAGTGCATATAAAAGGACCAAAAGCAAATTATAAATTTAGGTTAGATGCTCCTGAAAGAGGGGCAAAAGCAGGCATGAGGACTTTATCTATAGGAGCACTTTTAGGGTTGAATGATTTTAGAAAAGAAACCTTTTTTACAATATTGCATGGGAAATATTTAAAAACAAAATATCCTCATATTGAGCTTTCATATTCAACACCAAGAATGAGACCTTTTAAAGGTTGTTTTGAAGAATTAGTAGATATAAGTGATACTGATTTGGTTCAAGCTATGATATGTATGAGATTGTTTGACCCACATGCAGCAATAAATATATCAACTAGAGAAAACTTGGAAATGAGAAGTCATATAATACCTTTAGGAGTAACTAAATTGAGTGCAGGTGTTTCTACTGATGTAGGGGGGCATTCTCAAGATGAGCATGATACTGCTCAATTTAAGATAAATGATGAAAGCACTGTTGCAGATGTAGAGAAGATGTTAAACTCAATTGGATATCAACATGTATTTAAAGACTGGGAAAGATTTTAGATGTATTTGATAACAAACAGAAAATTATTATGTAATGAAGAAAGATATTTAGAAGTTATTAAAGAGTCTATATTGAGTGGTATAAAAAACATTATAATAAGAGAAAAAGATTTAGAATATGAAGAATTAAACAAATTATATATGAAAATAAAAACCAAAATCAATTGTATAGATTTTCAAGAGAAAATACTGAATAAAAATTTGAAGATTAATATAAATCAGAAAGAAAGTATTAATAAACTTAAGGTTAACTTTATAGTAAATAGTAATATTGAATTTTTTGAAAAAACAGATTGCCAAGGGATTCATCTTCCTTTTAAAGTATTCTTGGATTTACTTGAAAATAATTACAGTTTTAATAAAGATAAAATACTGGGATTATCTTTACATCAAATAGAGGAAGTAGAACATTTAGAAAATCTGATGAGAAATAAAAATATAAGAGTAAATTACATAACCTTGTCACATATATATGAAACTAAATGTAAAGAAGGTTTACATCCAAAAGGAATTGAGCTTCTAAAAGAAGCTAAGAAGATTACTGATATTAAGATAGTTGCACTAGGAGGAATTTTACCATCCAATGTCAAAGAAACATTGAAATACTGTGATGATTTTGCCATAATGTCAACTATAATGAAATCTAAAGATATTAAAAAAACAATCTCAGATTATAATGAAAAAATTGAATTATTAAAATAGTATATGGAATCCTTAATTTAAAGAAAAATAAAAAAGTTATCTTTTAAAATTTAAAAGATAACTTTTTTATTTTGTATCTTTGCTAATAAAAAATTGTAAAAAGGGAAAACTTTAGTCAGAGAGATTAAACAATATCCTAAAAGATTTAAAATTTAGTAAAGTATGGAGGACATTATAATGACTGACAGTAAAAAGAAACGATTTATTATACCACACACTTTTACAATAATATTTTTACTAATAGTCTTAATGGCAATATTGACTTGGGTAGTACCAAGTGGTGAATTTAGTAGAGAAGATGTAGAAGGCAGAATGGTAGTTGTACCAGGAACTTATCAAAGTGTTGAAAGCAATCCTCAAGGGTTTGCAGATGTTTTTAAGGCACCAATAGAAGGTTTTATCGATTCAGCAGAGGTTGTAGGATTTGTATTAATAGTTGGAGGTGCCTTTGGTATTGTAAATAGAACTGGAGCTATAGAAGCAGGAATAGCATCAGTTATATCTAAATTTAAAGGAAAAGAACTTCTTATAATTCCAATATCAATGATTTTATTTGGTCTTGGAGGTACTACATTTGGGATGGCAGAGGAGACATTACCATTTTATATGATATTTGTTCCACTTATGACATCCTTAGGATATGATTCTCTAACCGCCATAGCAATTGTATTTATAGGAGCAGCAGCAGGAGCTGCAGCTTCAACAATAAACCCATTTTCGGTTGGTATTGCACAGGCACTAGCTCAACTTGCTCCAGGTTCAGGAGTAGCATATAGAGTAGTTATTTTTATAGCTTATATATTAATAAGTATAGCGTTTGTTATGTATTATGCTAAGAAAGTTAAAGAAAATCCTGAAAGTTCAATAGTATATGAAATAGATAAAAATAATAAGTCAATACTTAATCAAACTTCAACAGAAATAAAAGAATTTACTTTTAAAGAAGTATCTGTTCTTGCTATCTTTGGAATAGGTATGGCAATAATGATTTGGGGTGTCTTAAGTCAAGGATGGTATATTCCAGAGATATCAATGTGTTTTGCTGCCATAGGAGTACTTTCTGGTTTAGTTGGTAGATTATCTCAAATTGAAATTTCAGAAAGTTTTATAGATGGAGCCAAAGATTTAGCATCAGCCGCTCTTGCCATAGCATTAGCTCGTGGAATCGTAATAATTGCTCAAAATGGATTTATAATAGATACTATATTAAATTCCGCAGCAGCTTTTTTAGGTGGCCTTCCAAAAGTTATATTTGTATATTTATCTTTCTTCTTGGAAGCTGCATTGGCATTTTTAATTCCATCATCTTCAGGTCTTGCTTCACTTACAGTACCTGTACTTGCTCCTCTTGGTGATTTGGTTAATATATCAGCTCAAGTAATAGTAACTGCTTATCAATTTGGGGTTGGTCTTACAAACTTCATAACTCCAACTTCAGGAGTATTGATGGGAGCACTTGCAGTAGCTCATATTCCTTTTTCAAAATGGGTAAGATTTATAATGCCTATATTGTTGATTTTGACAGCTGTATCTCTAGTCTTTTTGACAATAGGTATATATATAGGATTTTAATTAAAGAGAGTTTATTCAATATAGCTAGAGATTATATAAGATACTAAGAAATAGAATACCCAAAATATGATTTTCAATAAATTGCCACTAAAAATAATTTAGTGGCAATTTATTTTTTATATAATAAATGACAAAATATCTTAGTAAGTGTATATTTTCTCTTTCAATCTCTTAAATTATATACATTTAATCTACTTATTCTTATTTTTTATATCAAATTAGCTAAATAAAATTAAATTAAAAGTCAAAAAACTAAAGAAATTAATTCTAATTTGAAATATATATGAAGGTTTTTGGAGAATACTTACTTATAGTAGGAAAAAATGTTAAAATAAGAGTGTAATCAAATATAAAGAACTGAAATAGCTAACAGTTATTAAATATGGGAGTGTAAAAATTTATGGGATTAAAAGAATTTGATTTTATTGAAGAGTCTATTGAAATGTTGAGGACAATGTCTCCAACATTAGAAACTATATCAGATGAAATAGAAGAGTATTTTGAAAATATTTTGGATGAAAAAAATCAAGAATATATAAATGTAACCTCTAGAATAAAATCAGAATCAAGTTTAAGAGAAAAGATAATTAGAAATAGATATTTAAAAAAATATGGAGAAGCAAGTAATCTTATTCACAATGTCTCTGACTTAATAGGTTTGAGAATTGAATGCAGATTTATTGAGGATGAAAACAAGATATATAGACTTCTAAGAAGATACTTTAATAAAACAGACGACAAGGTAAACTATTATAATAAAGAAAATAAGAATATTAAATTAAAATTGTCTGAAAGACAACCTAATAAACAAAAAAATGGATTTGAAATATATAAAATAGATGGAGTTTTTGCATATTTAGATAGAGAAGTAAAATTTGAGCTTCAAATTAAGTCTCTTGTAAATGTGTTTTGGAGTGAAATTGAACATAAAATAATTTATAAAAATAACACATATTTACTTGCTGATAAATTTATAAAGGATATGATGGACTCTATAAAGAATAATCTTACTATGATTGATAATCAGCTTTTAAGCATTTATAAAAACTTTCATTCAGGAAAGTCTTTTAATATGAAAGTAAGTAAAAAAGAAATTGAAAAACTATTTGCGAAATTAGTATATGATGCTTTTTCTGAAAAGATGAATAAAAGTATAGGTTTTGTTGTGGATTTTAAAAAACCCTGTGAGACTATATTAAGCTATTCTTTTAATAAACAGGATATAAGTGATGAAGTTTTGGGCAATTTCATGCTTGATGAGTTTGCAAGACTAAATGAGATTGTAAATAAAGACATAGATTTTAATGAGCAAATAGAATTTGAAAGAGAACCAACATTTGATGATAAATTTTGTAAAGACCTAGGAAATCATTTTAGAAGCAGATTAAATACAGAATTCCCATGGAATCTATTTTTTAGAATACTATTTGAAATAGAACCATGTAACAATACAGAAGACTTTGAAAACTTTGTAGAGTTTATAAAAGAAAATGTATTACTAGAAGAAAATAGAGAACAACTTTTATGTCAATTTGAAGAAAATAGTCAACTTATAATTGAAGATATGTATGAATGTATATTCAATAGCATAAGTGAAATTGATAGTGTTGAAATTTTGTATAACTATAATCTTGAAAAGATAAACTTTACATCAAGTGAAATTATAAATTGTATATGCAGAGAATATGAATGCTATGGTGAATACTTAGAAGAAAAAGAAAAGCTTATGAATGCATTTAAAGAAAAAATTATTCAAATATTTGAGTAATCAATTAATTTTAAAATGGCGCTAATGCGCCATTTTTCAAATACGTATAAATTTAGAAAAATATTCTAAAGGGGGAGATTTATATAGAGAAAACAGGTGTAATTTTAGCAGGGGGAAAAAATTCTAGAATGGGAAGAAATAAAGCTTTTCTAGAATTACATGAAAAGCCTTTTATTGAAATTGCAATAGAAGTATTCAAAAATTTTGATGAAGTAATAATAATATCTAATAATGAAGAATTATATTCTAAATATAATATTAAAGTTTATAATGATATAATAAAAAATGTTGGTCCAATTGGAGGAATATATACTGCTCTTGAATATGCAAAGTATGATATAGTTATAGTTGCATGTGATATGCCATATCTAAATAGTGAAATAGTAGAAAGAATAGCTAATGAAATGGATGATAAAAGCATGATTTCAGTGACAAATGGTAAGTTACAACCATTGTGTTCTGGGTATAAAAAGAGTATAATAAATAAGGTATCCTTATGTATAGAAGGAAATGATTTAAAGCTCAGAAGCCTTATAGACAAAATAGATAAAAACTATATATACTTTGATGATGAAGATTTATTTTTAAATGTAAATACTGTTAATGAATATAAAAAATTAACTGGAGTTTAATTAGATATGGTTATAAAATAGAGTAGGATTTATATGGAGGAGAGTTTATGAATTTACTTAAATGCGATTCTTGGGCAGTAATATTAAATAATAGCGATGAAGAAAGTAAAGCATATAAAATATTAGATGAACTTAAAAAGAATATGTACAAAGTTGTTGCTATAGATGAAGAAAAGAAACCTATTGAAGGTATAGATGTGTATGAGTGTTTAAAAGATGTACCACACAATATTGACGTTGTGGCCATTATTGACAAACAATCTAAGATGGATGTGATTTTAGAAGAAGTAGAACTTTTAGATATACAAAACATATGGTTTGAAAAAGGAAGCTTTAGTGAAATGATGATTAAAAAGATTAAAGATTTAAAATTGAATGTAGAATATAATTTAAATTTACATGATGAGTTAACTAAATAATAAAAGGTACAACTAGTTAACCAAACACATTATTTTATAGTATAGATTAACTAATGAAACATTAAGTTACAATATTTATTAAAAAAGTTATAAGTTGCATGATATAATATATTAAATACGATATAAAGGAGTTGATATATTATGTTAATAGTTACCACAGAAAAGGTCGAAGGCAAAAAAATATCAGAAGTTCTAGGACTAGTTAGAGGAAGTACAATAAGAGCAAAACATGTTGGAAAAGATATAGGAGCAAGCTTTAAAAACCTTGTTGGAGGAGAGCTTACAGGATATAATGAAATGCTTACTGAAGCAAGACAAATTGCTATAGGTAGGATGGTTGAAGATGCAGAAGCTAAAGGTGCAAATGCAATAATAGCATTTAGATTATCTTCAGCTTCAGTTATGCAAGGTGCAGCAGAAATGCTTGCTTATGGAACAGCAGTTATTTTAGAAGATGATAAGAATTAATTTGAAAAATAAAATATAAATAGTTAAAAAGAGGCATCTTTTAAAAATTTTATGGATGCCTTTTTTTATTTGAAAAAACTGATATAAGAAAGAATTTTAATCGTTATGATAATAAAATGGGATGATATTATATAAATAAATAAAATTATATTATATAATATATGGTATAGACTTAAAAAAATTTATTAGTAGAGAAAATATAGACAATGTTATAATAGTTATAGAAATTGGAAGTAATTGTACATTTGTTAAATAGATTACATATATACTAGTTTTATATTTGGAATAGTTATAAGTTAATATTTTTTATTTTGTGAACGTTGGAATAATAAAAATGTATGTACTATTAAGTTATATGATAAGAAATGTAGATATAATATGTTATATTACTGAGAAAAATGGAAATAAAATAGAGTAGGTTTTATTAAATTGGTTTTTATTTTTAAAGGTCTAGTTAATGTATAAAGGGGTGAAATTATATGTTTAATGTTGCAATTATAACACTTAGCGATAAAGGCTATGAAGGAAAAAGAGAAGATATAACAGGAAAAAAACTAATTGAATTTGTTGAAAATACAGGAGATTATAAAGTTATTGAATATGTATTGATAAAAGATGACAAGGAAATGTTAAAGGAAAATATTGTAAAACTTTGTGATAGTAATAAAATAGATTTAATTCTTACTAATGGTGGGACTGGTTTTTCAAAAAGAGATGTAACTCCAGAAGCGACTAAGGAAGTATTAGAAAAAGAAATACCAGGTTTAAGTGAATATATGAGAATGAAATCTACAGAAATTACCAAAAAAGCTATACTAAGTAGAGGTGTAAGTGGAATAAGAAATAATTCTATAATAATAAACTTACCTGGAAGTCCAAAAGGTGCAGTTGAAAATTTAAGTTTTATAATTGATGTTTTAGACCATGGCATAGAAATTTTAAGAGGAGAAGCTACAGAATGTGCAACTAAAAAAAGTAAATAGTATATAATCTAGATAGATAAAAAATAGACAAAGAGGTAGATAGAGTATGATTGATAAGTATGGAAGAAAAATAGACTACCTTCGTATTTCACTTACAGATAAGTGTAATTTAAGGTGTGTCTATTGTATGCCACCAGATGTAAAATTTGATAAAAATTATATAAATGAAAATCTAAGTTTTGAAGATTATAAATTCATTATAAAGGCTATGTCAGAACAAGGAATAACCAAGGTTAGATTTACTGGGGGAGAGCCTCTTTTATATCCTAAGTTAAATGAACTTATAAAATTTACAAAAGAAGAATGTGGAATAAATAATATTGGAATGACAACTAATGCTATTGGGCTTTCTGATAGAATCTCTGAGCTTGAAAAATGTGGTTTAAATAAAGTGAATATAAGTTTAGATTCTTTGAAGGAATATAAGTACAAATCTGTAACAAGAGGTGGAAATTTAAAAGATGTCTTAAAATCGATTGAATCTTGTTTAAATTTAGGCATAAAAGTAAAATTAAACTGTGTTGCTATAAGTGGATTTAATGATGATGAACTTAAAGATTTTATGTTTTTAACTGTTAAATCACCAATTGATGTAAGATTTATAGAGCTTATGCCATTAGGTGAAGCTAATAGAGTTTATAAAAAAGGTTATTTTAATGTAAAAGAAATGGTTGAAAAAATATATGGACTATATAAAGTTAAAAATGAAGAAAAAAGTACAGCAGAATATTATATGTTTAAGGGAGCCAAAGGAAGAATAGGAATTATAACTCCATTAAGTTGTTCATTTTGCAATACATGTAATCGTATTAGACTTACTTCTAGTGGTGCAATAAAATTGTGTCTACATTCAAAAGAAGAAATAGACATAAAACCATTTTTACATAAACCATTGTTATTTAGGGAATCAATGAAAGATATAATAAAACAGAAGCCAGAAAAACATCATCTAATAGAAAATAAATGTAGTGATACAAATAGACGTATGTATGAAATTGGAGGATAAGTAATGTTAACACATATAAATGAAAAAGGGTATGCCAAGATGGTAGATATAAGTGAAAAAGATGACACTAAAAGAACTGCTATAGCAACAGCTACAATTACTCTTAGTAGAGAAGCTTTAGACAAAGTAAAAAATGGTCAGATAAAAAAAGGAGATGTACTATCTGTAGCTCAGGTTGCAGGTATAATGGGAGCTAAAAATACATCTTCAAATATACCAATGTGCCATCAGATAAAATTAGTAGGATGTGATTTGGAATTTGATATAGATGATTCTGAGTCTGCTATTAGGATATATGCAACTTGCAAATCTCTTGGAAAGACTGGAGTGGAGATGGAAGCTTTAAATGCATGTTCTTTGGCAGCACTTACAATTTATGATATGTGTAAAGCAGTTGATAAAAAAATGGTTATAAGTAATATACATCTTGTAGAGAAGACTGGTGGAAAATCAGGAGATTTTAAGTTTGAGTAATTAATAATATATGGGTGAAAATTTGGAGGAAATATGGCTAAGGTAGTGTCAATAAATATAAGTGAGAAAAAAGGTGTAATTAAAGTTCCTGTACAATGTGCAGAACTAAAAATAAATCATGGGATAGTTGGAGATGCGCATGCAGGAGATTGGCATCGTCAAATAAGCCTGCTTGGAAAAGAAAGTATAGATAAAATGAAGATGAAAGGTTTTGACCAATTAAAATATGGAGATTTTGCTGAGAATATAACTACAGAAGGGATAGAAGTATTTTCTTTACCTGTTGGGACAAAACTAAGAATTGGTAAATGTGAAGTTGAGGTGACTCAAATTGGTAAAAAGTGTCACAATGGATGTGAAATTAAGAAATTAACTGGAGACTGTGTAATGCCACGAGAAGGAATTTTTGTGAAGGTTCTAAAAGAAGGAATTATACATGTGGATGATTCAGTAGATATAATTTAGTAAAATTACTATTAAAATGTAATTATATATGACGTATAATTCAATGAAAATATTATTAATATATAAGTATCTGTTTTAAAATACAATGATTAATCATTATAAAAATGTTGATGAAATATTGTATTAGTAAATTAAAACAGTAGTTGTATTAAGCTATGAATGTAAAATCATAGCTTTTTATTTTTTAATTTTTAAGAAGAAATATTTTCTTTGTATATTTAAAATTATATTTTATACAAAAATTAATTGTTTTATACAAACTGTTTATACTGTAAATTTGTAGATAATAAAGTATAAATTTTGATGAAATTTTAAAAATTACATTATATAAATATAGTAATAATATAAAAATTTACATATAAAACTAAAAAATACAAGTAATTTACTTTTTGAGTTGACAAAATATTGCATATATATTATTATATAAATCATAAATTAACTATAAATAAATATTATAGATTCGTAGAAGAAGAAAGTAGCATAAAGGAATTTTACAGAGAATTAGATTTGGCTGAGAACTAATATTGGAATTTGTGTGAAAAGGACTTTGGAGAATACTATTATAATCTTGTTATAATAGTGGTTTAATTCGCCTTAAGAAAATGAGTGAGTAAAATTAATTTTTACTAATAAGAGTGGTAACACGGATTTATATTCGTCTCTTGGATTTTTCCAAGAGGCGTTTTTTATTATAGAATTATTTCAGAAAATTTAAAACTATATATTAAATGAAAAATATAAATATATGATAGTTAATAAATTTATAAATTAGAAAATTGTAAAATATACTGGACTCAGTGACTTTACGATTTAAATGGAGGGATGAAAATGGAAGAAGAAAAAATTAACTATGCGCTGGAGCAGGTTCCAGAGCACCAAAAACGTGGCTGGGTAGCTATGTTTTCAGTTTTAGTAGCAATAGGTGTGGATTTATCATCTGTTATTTTAGGGGCTGAATTGGCACAGAGTATGCCAATGAAACAAGCAATATTATCAGTAATTGTTGGTTCATTTTTTTCTGCAATTTTGTATACTACATGCTCTTTAGTTGGTTCGTCTACAAGTCTATCTACATCTATGATAACAAAGTATGTGTTTGGAGAGACTGGAGCAAAAATATTTTCTCTAGTTATAGGGGTTTCTCTATTAGGGTGGTTTGGAGTTCAAGTAGGTTTCTTTGCTCAAAATGCACAAATAATAATAAAAGATATATTTAATCTGGATGTAAGTATGCAAATTCTAAGCCTAATAGGTGGTCTCTTGATGATGAGCACTGCTATTTATGGATATAAGGCAATGGAAAAATTAAGTGTATATTCAGTACCATTCTTATTAATTCTTATGATGTTAACTATATTTTTAGCTTTTAGAGCAAATGGAATTCCAGTTGATGATAATATGAAGTCTACTATGACATTTGCAGGTGGAGTTTCTTTATCAATGAGTATAATAATAGTTGGTGCAATAGTATCTCCTGATATAAGTCGTTGGGCTAAAAGTAGAAGAGATTGTGCACTTTCAAGTTTCTTGGGAATACAATTTGGAAATGCCTTTATGATAGTAGTTTCTATAATATTGGTAAAATGTATGGGAACTTCAGATATTATGAGAATTTTTATTACGTTGGGAATTGCTATACCAGGTATAATTGTGCTTACATTAGCTCAATGGACTACAAATACAAGTAATGTTTATTCAGCATCACTAAGTATAGCACTTGTACTTAAAAAAGCACCTGAGAAAGTATTAACTATAGTTCTTGGTATTGTAGCAACATTATTAGCTGTATTTGGAATATATGAAGGTTTTATAGGATTCTTAAATCTACTTGGAATCGTAATTGCACCTGTTGGTGGTGTATATACAGCAGAATATTACATAGTAAAGCAAGAGCTTAAAGGTTTTGATAAGGGTGTATTATATAAACCAATAGTTAAACGTTCAATAGTATCTTGGGTAATTGGGATATTGATAACTTATCTTTCAACATATGGATTTATAACTCTTACTACTATAGCTCCTTTAGATGGGTTTATAGCAGGATTTGTAGTACAATCTATTATTGGAAAAGTGCTTTGTTCAGCAAAAAATAAGGAAAATGTAGATAAAGCAGTGTAATGAAATTTGTTTATAAAGTATAAAATAAATTTGAAATATGAGGAGAAAGTAACATGAGATTTTTAACAGAAGAAAGTATAGATAAAATAGCAGTTGGTGCAGCAGTACTTGGAACTGGAGGAGGAGGAGACCCATATGTAGGTAAACTTGTTGCAAAACAAGCAATTAAAAAGTATGGTCCTGTAAAAGTAATAAGTTTGGATGAACTTGATGATGATGCTCTAGTAGTTCCAGTATCTGGTATGGGTTCTCCTGTAATTACAATAGAAAAATTACTTTCTGAGGTAGAATTAACTACACCTTTAGAAATAATGGAGAAGTTAATAAATAGAAAAGTAGATGTTATAATTCCTATAGAAATAGGAGGAATAAACTCACTTATGCCAATAGCAGTTGCTGCAAAAAAAGGACTACCTATTTTGGATGCTGATTCTATGGGGAGAGCTTTTCCTGAAGCTCAAATGGTAACTTTTTATCTTGAAGGGTATGAGGCATCACCTGCTGTAATGTCTGATGAAAAAGGAAATTCTGCTATCCTTTATCCTGTAGATGGAATTTGGTCAGAAAGATTAGCCAGAACTCTAACTGTGGAAATGGGAGGAAGTTCTTCTATCAGTGATTACAATTTAAGTGGAGCTCAAGTTAAAAAAGCTGCTATAGGTAATACACTTACAATAGCTGAAACTATAGGAGGATTTTTGCTTGAAAATAAGTCTGATTCAAAAGGTGCTGTTGAGAATATATTGAAAGAATTAAAAGGATATAAGTTATTTGAAGGAAAGGTAATTGATATTAAGAGAGAATTGAAAGGTGGATTTACTAGAGGGCATGCTTTTTTTGCTGGAATTAATGAATATGATGGAGAGTATTCTATATTATTTCAAAACGAGAATTTAATTGCAAAAAAAGGTGATACACCACTTTGTATTACACCAGATTTAATAGCAGTATTAGATTTAGAAACTGGATTTCCAATAACTACAGAAAGAATAAAATACGGTTCGCGTGTTATGGTAGTAGCTTTTCCTTGTAATGAAAAATGGAGAACAGAAAAAGGAATTGAGACAGTTGGACCTGGATACTTTGGATATGATGTGGAATATAAAACAGTAGAAGAATTACAAGGAAAATAAAGTTTAGGAGGAAATTTTGATGTATCGTGTAGGAATTGACGTTGGAGGAACAAATACAGATGCTTGTATACTGGATGAGGAATTAAAAGTAATTCATTCAGTTAAGGTAGCAACTACAAAAGATGTTGAAACAGGTGTTTATAATGCTTTAAAAAAAGTTATAGATGAAAGTAAGATTGACCATTCTTTAATAAAGTATGCTATGCTTGGTACAACTCATTGTACAAATGCTATTGTAGAAAGAAAAAGACTTAATAATGTAGCAATGATAAGAATAGGAAAGCCAGCGACAACTGCTATTCTTCCTTTTATAGATTGGCCAGAAGATTTAAGAGAAAAGATAGAACTAGATTCAATACTAGTGTCTGGTGGATATGAGTTTGATGGTAGAAAGATAAATGAACTTTGTAAAGAAGAAGTTGTAGAATTTTGCAATAAAATAAAAGACAGAGTGGAAAGTGTTGCAATAAGTGGAGTATTTGCTCCAGTAAATAAACAACAAGAAGAGGAAGTTGCAAAGTGGGTTAGAGAAATTCTAGGTGATATTCCTATATCTTTATCAAATGAAATAGGCAATATAGGTATACTAGAAAGAGAAAATGGAGCCATTTTAAATTCTGCATTATCTCAAGTAGGTAAAGCAGTATCTTTAGGATTTGAAAAAGCACTTAAAGATTTAGGTATAGATGCACAAATTTATTTTAGTCAAAATGATGGAACATTAATGAATTTAGAGTATACAATGAAATATCCAATTTTTACAATTGGATGTGGAATAACAAATTCTATAAGAGGAGCTTCTTTCTTATCAGAAGTAAAAAATGCAATAGTATTGGATGTTGGAGGAACTACAAGTGACCTAGGGGTACTATATAATGGATTTCCTAGAGAATCATCAATTCCAGTTACAATTGGAGGAGTACATACAAACTTTAGAATGCCTGATGTTTTAACTATTGGACTTGCTGGTGGGACATGTGTAAAAGGTGAAAAAGATAATATAAAGATAGGTCCTGAAAGTGTTGGTTACAAAATAACTGAAGATGCAATAATATTTGGTGGAGATACTTTAACTTTGTCAGATGTTGTTACAAGGTTAGATATGGCATTTGAAGATAGAAAAACTAATGTTGAACATTTAGATAAAGAGTATTGTGATGAGGTATATAAAAAGGTAATTTTAAAACTAGAAGATGCTGTAGACCAAATGAAAACTAGTCAAGATGATGTTGAGTTAGTTTTAACGGGTGGAGGAAGTATAATTGTTCCTGAAAAATTAAGAGGCATAAGTAATGTTATAAGACCTCCTCATTATACTGCTGCAAATGCTATTGGTGCTGCATTAGGACAAATAAGTGGAGATGTAGAAAAGGTGTATAGCTTAGATAAAATGTCTAGGGAAGATGCTATAGAAGATGCAAAGCAAGAGGCAGTAAATAAAGCTCTAAAGGCTGGTGCTAAAAAAGATACTATAGAAGTATTAAACATAGAAGATGTTCCACTTGCATACCTTCCTGGAAATGCACTTCTTATAAAAGTAAAAGTTGTTGGTGATTTAATTTAAAGAAGAATTTAATTATTTTTAAAATTATTTTAAATATCAAAAAATCGGTGCTTAATTTGTACCGATTTTTGTTTTTTAATAAAGAACTCGTTTTTTTGCTTCTGCTATAGCTCTAGCAGCACTTTTAGCTTGTATTCTTTTTTCTTCTTCTTTTTTGAATGCATTTATTGTTTCATTTAAATTCTTATCATGTTCATTTTTTTCCTTATCTTCATTTTCTCTATATACCAATACATAATTTATTATTGATTCATTTATTATCTGGGATATACTCTTATTTTCATTAATTCCTATTCTTTTAACCTCTTTGAGTAATGTTTCATCAATATGAACCGTTGTTTGTTTTGTGTTTTTTGCCATGTTAATCACCTCTTAAAAAGAATTTTAACATTAAAATTTTTTTTAGTCAATAAATTTTAATATTAAAATTCTTTAAATGTTTTATTTGATTTTCTAAAGCTTTCTATTGCTTTTATCATATTATTTTTTATATTTTCACCTAGTACAGAAGATTTTAGTCTAGGATTTTCAATATGGTCATAAATCGGTTCTAAAAATTCAACTTCAACAGGAAGAGAATTAATCTTGCCAATAGGTTGATACCCTTCATAAGTATCTTTTGAGTTTTTTATTACCAGTGGAACAATAGGGCATTTTGCTTTGTATGCTATTTTTAAGGCCCCACTTCTAAAATCTGATACCAATGAATTTGGTTCTTTAATCCATGTCAAATCTCCTTCTGGAAATACAGCCATGCTTTGACCTTTAAGTATATTTTGAGAAGCTTCAGATATACTTTTTATACCTTCTCGATTGTTTTTTCTGTTTACATATACACATCTTAATAGTTTTGCCCATTCTTTAAATATAGGTATATTTCTCCAAACTGGTTCGTCTGCAATTACACATCCAATTGGTCTTTCCACACTTGCTGCTAATATAAAACTATCAAGCATACTAGAATGATTTACAACAAATAGAAGAGGTTCTTTTGGTAATGTTTCTTTTCCAATTATATTAAGGTCTATATTTACTATATCTAAAGATTTTCTAGCTTGCTTTTGCATAAATTCAAATTTTTCTTTTAAGCTAAATTTATCAGGATTCTTTTTAATTTTAATAAGTCTAGGTATAGAAGATGTAAAGCCTATAAGTTGATATGTAGCAAATTTTAAGTAATTATTCATAAAATTATCTCCTTAAAATAAAATTATTTATTACTGTAAAGATTTTAACATAAAATAAAATTTAAGTCTATTTTAATTCAGTTATATAATCTATATTTAAAATAGACAGATATTAAAATTTTATACTTTTAATTTTACCAGTTATATTCTCTGAACCTCCCATGACTAAAGTCACAGGGTTCCTGTTTCATAGAATCTTGCATACTGAAATATGTCTTACCAATTCTCCACAGGCTATCCCCGTAGTTCCTACGGTTCTTACATAAGTTATTTATTTTAAACTGTTATTAGTCTTAGTCCTTCTTTTAGTATATTTATACTTGCATTTATATCTCTATCATGAGTTACATTACAACAAGGACAAATCCATTCTCTTATACTTAAATTCTTCATTTCCTCGTTTTTGTACCCACATTTATTGCATATTTGTGAACTTGCAAAGAATTTACCTACCTTTACAATTTGTCTAC